>SBBM01000040.1 GCA_005239725.1 Planctomycetales bacterium
ACCTGGCCTCCTTGATTATGCCAAACATATTACCATGCCCCGCTTTGAAAGCGGACACTTCATTTGTTAAAGAACAGGACACTTCACTATTTTATAACAGTTAAAATTGAAAAGAAAAAACATTTCTATCGAGGTTGACAAGGATGTAAATTTATGCTATTTTACAAAAAGGTGAAATTATGAACTGGCGAAGAATTAAACTATTCCTGAAGTTCCACTGGATGGCTATTACAATAATTGCCTTTTCGGTTATTGTCGGCATTTCTTTGATATTCTTTTTACGCAGCGCCATTTCCGCCTGGATAACCTCCGAGTCATACTTCAAGAAGTCCGCCCTTGCCCAATACGCCCTATTTTTCTATATCCTCCTGGTTCTTCACCTTATAAGTTTGCCCTTAAGCGGGGCGCTCTGGCTCTGGATGATGCGCGGCGGGCATATGCGCTTTACCAATATAGGCAAAAAGGCAGTTGAAGGCAAGGATATCCGTATCCACTGGAACGATGTTATAGGCATGGAAGAGGCCAAGCAGGAGGCATCGGAAGTAGTGCGTTTGGTTTCAGACCGCGCGAAATTGCAGGCGATAGGCGGTAAGATATTAAGAGGGGTTCTGATGATAGGGCCTCCGGGATGCGGGAAGACCTATCTTGCCAAGGCAATCGCTACCGAAGCAAATATGCCGTTTATAGCTATGTCCGGTTCGGAATTTATCGAGATGTTTGTTGGCGTAGGCGCAAGCCGGATACGCAAACTCTTTAAGCAGGCGCGGCAGCTTGCTTATGTGGAGGGGGGATGCATTATTTTTATCGATGAATTGGACGCGGTAGGCGCCCAGCGCGCAGTTGACCGGGGGTTCGGCGGCCAGACAGAATCTAATACTACTTTGAACCAGCTGCTTATAGAAATGGACGGGTTAAAAGAGAAGGATTATAATGTAATTATAATCGGCGCGACTAATGCCCCGGAGAGTTTTCTTGACCCTGCGCTTTTAAGGCCGGGCAGGTTTGACCGAAAAATTTATGTTGAGCTTCCTAACCTGGAAGAACGCGAGAAGCTCTTTGAATACTACCTTAAGGATGTAAAATACGATAATTCAATTGACCGCCAGAGGCTGGCAAGGTTAACCGTTGGCAACAGCCCTGCGGACATCTCAAACCTGGTCAGGGAAGCGGCGCTCATAGCCGTGCGGAATAGAAAAGAAGCAATTTCCATGAAAGAAATCTCCGAGGCCTATGACCGCGTGGAGATGGGGATTAAACACAAGGTAGTATTTACGCAGTCTGACCGCGAAAGGATTGCCTACCATGAAGCAGGCCACGCTATTGCCATGTATTTCCTGGCGCCGCACAAAGACGTTTTTAAAGCGACAATATTGGCGCGCGGCGGCGCCTTAGGGTTTGTTATGCCGCATCCCCGGGAAGAGATACATGTGCGCACCAAAGACCAGTACCTAGGGGATATAAAAGTAAGCCTGGGTTCTTATGCTGCCGAGAGGCTAAAGTTAGGCCTGACTACTTCCGGCGTAAGCCAGGATTTTTATAATGCGATGTGGTACGCTCAACGTATGGTCTGGGAGTGGGGCATGGGAAAATCCGGCTTGATAGGCGATTACGGGCTTTTGGCCAGTATGGATACGAATATCGGCGTTTTTAGAAGGGAAAGTGTTTCTTATGTTTCGGAAAAGATCAAAGAACAATTGAATAATGATGTCCAGCAGATATTGAACGAATGCCTTAAAGAAGTAGAAGATTTGCTAAAAAGAGAATCGGCGCTTCTTGACCGTTTTGCCCAGGAACTCCTGGCGAAAGATGAGCTTAATTATGATGAGATTGAATCTATTTTTAAAGAGTTTGGCAAGGCCCGGCCTCCTATTCAGCCTTCTCGTTCTAACGTTGATACTCCTCGGTTGCCAGGCGGAGATCAAGCCTACCTATAAAGAAGAAGGCATACCATTTCATATCCGGAAAATCTGCAAAGAAGAATACGGCCTCGATGTCGTTGTAACCAGGGCGGGTGATACATTATGGATTTATGCCCCCTTGACAAAACTCTTTCATGAAAAATTCGGCATTGAAAAGGATAAGATTTTTGCCGAGGAAGTAAAGGAGAAATTAATAAATATTTTAACCACTATCGGCAGGGTAGTCTTAAGCGCGGATAGAGCCCCGGAATTTTTTTATCTTGTTTTTTCTGATATAGAGTTGGGTATAGACTACGGTTTAATCGGGTATGTGCTGGATACAAAGAAGTTTTACGCGGGGTTCATCCCCTATACGGAGGCCGATAGAAGGTATGTTGTGAAATTTTCCGCTGACCCCCAGGCCATAGGCGACAAGACCGGTGGACATTTAAAAAAATATGATATCAAATTTAGCGATTTCCTGGCCGACCAGATTGTCCAGCGTATAGGCGTAAGATTCCAGAGCGAAAACTGGAAGGATTCCTTTAAAGTTGATGCCGTAGAGGGCGGATATACGGACGGCGCATTTAACTTCAGTTACAAAATCGAAAGCACTTCCTTGCTTAAAAAACCGGTGAATATAGAAGAGGAAGTCATTAAGATTATTGCTTATTGCCTGAGGACTTATGAATTCGATGATTTTTCCGGGGTAAGTTTGACGAACCTCTCAACCGGCAGCCAGGCTATGATAGGCAGGACAGCCTTAGGCCAGGTCAAATTATTTTAACTTTCCTTCCCCGAACCTCAAGTCTGCCTTCCAGACACAGTCTTATAGCTTCGGGATAGAGCTTATGTTCTGCCTTATGGATTTTTTCTTCCAGGGATTTAAATGTGTCGGTTTTTTCTATTTTGACCGCTTCCTGCAGGATTATCGGGCCGTGGTCTGTTTTCTCGTCCACAAAGTGCACGGTTACCCCGGTAACTTTGGCGCCGTAGTCAAAGGCGTCTTTTATTGCCTGGGCACCCTTATAAGAAGGCAAGAGGGCGGGGTGGATATTTAATATGCGGTTTTTATATTTATGCACGAATCCCGGGCTTAAGATACGCATGAATCCTGCCAGGGCGATTAATTCTATTTTTTCTTTTTTTAACCTTTTTATTATTTCCGCTTCGAATTTTTCTTTGGAGGGAAAATCCTGCCTTTTTACGAGGGCTATTTTGATATTTGCCTTTTTGGCCCGCCCTAAAACTTTAGCCTTAGGGTTATCGCAGACCAGTAATGATATATTCGCCTTGAAGATGCCTTTTTTTGCCGCGCTAACGATTGCGGAAAAATTGCTTCCCCTGCCTGAGGCAAAGACCGCGATATTTTTCATTTTCTTATTCTTATGGTTTTCATGGGGCAAACCTTAACGCATTCGCCGCAGGAAGTGCATTTATTGTAGTCTATAACCGCGACGTTATCGGTTACGCGGATGGCGTCAAATTTACAGGCCCTTTCGCAGAGTTTGCAGGCAATGCATCCTACGGGGCAGACTGCCTTTGTGTCTTTGCCTAAATCATGCGAGCGGCAGGCAACATAAACAGGGAGGTTTGCCGGTGCCAAGCTAAAAAGTTTTTTCGGGCAGGCAGCAACGCATTTAGCGCAGGCCTTGCATTTTGTCTCATCAACCACAGGCAGTCCGTCTTTTGACATCGTAATCGCATCAAAGGGGCATACCCTTACGCAGTTACCAAACCCCAGGCAGCCGAATGTGCATTCTTTCTGGCCGCCCATAAGCAGGTTTGCCGCAACACAGTCTTTTATGCCTTGATATAAAAATTTATCCTTTACCCGCCTGCCTCCGTGGCAATGCAATATCGCCACCCGCTTTACATTCTTTTCTAATTTTTTCCCTAGAATTTCGGCAATCCTCTGTTTGACACTTTCGTCGGCAACCTTGCAGGCGCGGATATCCATTTTCCCGCTTAACACTGCCTCGGCAAAACCAAAGCACCCTGCCCCGCCGCAGGCCCCACAGTTTGCTCCTGGCAGAAGGCCGTGGATTTTTTCCAGGCGCTGGTCAACCTGGACGGCAAGTTTCTTAGAGGCAATAGCAAGGCTGGCCCCGAAAATTAGCCCTAAAGAACCCAAAATTAAAACAGGTATTAAGATTTCCATTTTTAAAACCTGAACCCGTTAAATCCCATGAAGGCCATGCTCATAATCGCCGCAATGACAAAGGCCAGGGGGAACTCTTTTACTGCCTTCGGCACTTCGCAGAAATCAAGACGCTCCCTGATGCCGGACATAAGGAGCATTGCCAGCATATAGCCTAACCCCACGCATACCCCCTGGAAGACCGAATAATAAAAACTTCCGGGGATAGCCTCGCCTTTAACAAAAAACATATCCGCATTTAATACCGCAACCCCTAATACCGCGCAGTTTACGGTAATTAACGGCAGGTATATCCCGAAGAACCTGTAAAACGGAGGGGCTATCTTTCTGATGATCATCTCTACGAGTTGCACGAAGGTAGCAATTACCAGGATAAAGGATATGGTGCGCAGGTATTCCAGATTAAAAGGGATAAGCAGAAATCTATATATAAGCCAGGTGATTATGGAAGACATAGTTGTGACAAAAATTACGGCCAGGCTCATGGCTATTGCCGGCCTGGTTTCTTTGGATATGGCGATAAAAGAACAAAGCCCTAAAAAGCGGGAGAGGATTACATTATAAATAAATACTGCCGATATAAATATGGTTAAAAACTGCGCGACGTTCATTATTTGCGTTCCTTTAGTATATTAAAAAATCCTAATAATAAGCCGATAACCAAAAGCGCTCCGGGAGGCATGGCTAAAACAAATGCCGGCTCAAATCCTTTGATTAGTGTATAGCCGAATAACTTTCCTGCGCCCAGGAATTCTCTTATTCCCGAAATCAACAAGAGGGCGAGGGTAAAGCCTACTCCCATGCCTATGCCGTCAAACAGGGAATTCATTACGCTGTTTTTCGAAGCATAGGCTTCGGCGCGGCCCAGGACTATACAGTTTACTACTATGAGCGGGACATAAATCCCCAAGGCGCGGTTTAATGCCGGGCTGTATGCCTTCATTATAAGTTCGGTTATGGTAACGAAAGTAGCGATAACCACAATATAACAGGGTATGCGTATTTTTTCCGGAATGGTATTTTTAATCATGGCTATGATTATGTTAGAACAGATAAGGACAAAAGTTGCAGCAACACCCATCCCAAGCCCGTTCATAAGCGATATGGACACTGCAAGCGTAGGGCATAACCCCAAAGCCAAAACAAAAGTCGGGTTTTCTTTAATAATCCCTTTTAGGAATTCGTGAAATAATTTTTTCATATTTGTCTGTTTATAACTCGTTACGTCGTAATAAGAACGAATGAAGGGAAACGTCCCCTATTTGCCATAAATTCTTCTCTTCGTAAACCTGTCAATAATGGGCGTTGCCGCGTTCATCATCAATATGGCGTAAGAGACACCTTCAGGATACCCGCCCCAGATACGGATAATTGCGGTAAGCAGTCCGCATCCTATGCCGAAAAGAATCTGGCCTTTTTGGGTTAACGGCGAACTGACATAATCCGTAGCCATAAAGAATGCGCCCAGGATAAGTCCGCCGGATAAAATATGGAATATTCCATCTCCGGTAAATAGCCCGTTTTCCCCCGCGAATATATAGGTAAATACCGCTACAGTTAATACGTAAGTACCGGGTATGTGCCAGGAAATATAACCCCGCAATAAAAGGAATGCCGCTCCGATAAGCAGGGCGATTATGCAGACTTCACCGATACATCCGCCGCGCCTGCCTAAGAATAAGTCCAGGTATGAGACATGTTCCAGAATTTTCCCTTCTTTTAGTAATGCCAGGGGGGTAGCAGAAGTTACGGCATCCTGAGTGGCTGAAGTCATAGCATCGTAGCTTAGCGGGGTAGTAAAAGTGGCGATATATCTTGGCCAGGATGCCATTAAGAATGCCCTGCCCACAAGAGCGGGATTAAAAATATTCTGCCCTAAACCTCCGAATACCTGTTTGCCGATAGCAATCGCGAAGCCTGAACCAACAATGGGAATCCAGAAGGGCACGTGTGCAGGGAGGTTATAAGCAAGGAGAAGCCCGGTAAGAAAGGCGCTCCCGTCAAAGATGGTAATTTTTCTTTTGGTTAATATCTGCAAAATACCTTCCGTGAATAAAGCAGAAACTATACCTAAAAGAATAACCCGGAGGGCGCTTGTCCCGAAAATAAGCACGCCGGCTATGCCGGAAGGTAGGAGGGATAGCCCTACCAGCCACATAATCTTACTTACGGATTCGTTCTTGTGTAGATGCGGTGATACTGAAACAGTAAGCTTATTTTCCATTCTTTATCAGATTAAAAATTTCCTCTGCTTTGGTTTTTACCGAATTCATTACTGCTGTTGAAGATATGGTTGCCCCGGTAATTGCGCTAATCTCATTTAACCCCTCCAGGGATTTATTTGCGAATTGCCCGGTGAAAGAAGGCTCGGCAACGCGGCTGCCTAAGCCAGGCGTTTCGTTCTGGCTTAAGACTTTTATCGCGGCAATTTGTCCGTCTTTTGTCATGCCTACCATCGTTTCGATTTCGCTGGAATAACCTTTGGCAGTTGTTTTAAAAGCAGCCCCGAGAAGTGCGTCATTTTTATAAGCCTTATAATATATAACCTCTCCGTTAGTTTCTACGGCTGCAAAATTTGTTGCCTCCGGCATTACTTCTTTAAGGCTTGCGTCCTGCTCTGCCTGGGCCCGGGCAATAATCTCGGATTTAGTGAAAGAATTTACCCCTGCTAAAAGCCCGGTTGCCATAGCGCAGATTATCATAAGCGTAAGCCCGTATTGCAGCATCTCTTTCATTTTGCCTCCAGTTTCGCCCTTTTGATGGTTTGGACAATCCTGCGGTTTGCCGGGCAGACATAATTGCATAAACCGCATTCTATGCAATCGGAAACGCCGTAATCTTTCGCCTCTTGCCAGCGGCCCTTTTCGGAGACAAGATTAAGCAGGCAGGGCATAAGCCCTGCAGGGCATTCTCTAACGCAGGCCCCGCAGCGGATACAGCATTGTTCCTCAACCTCGTTGGCCTCTTTTTTATTCATAAGGATAATGCCGGTACTTGATTTTATGACCGGGGCAATATCCGTATATTGGGCTATTCCCATCATTGGCCCTCCGGTAATTATCTTTGCCGGCTCCTCTTTAAGGGGGCCGCAGAACTCTATCAGGTTTTTTATGGGCGTGCCTATGCGCACCAGGAGGTTTTTGGGGTTAGATATGCAGCTTCCGATTACCGTTACCACGCGTTCATATAAAGGCTTATTCAGATAAGCGGCTTCATAAATAGCAAAGACTGTGCCGACATTCTGCACGACCACGCCTACCTCAAAGGGGAGTTTTCCCGAGGGGACTTCTTTACGCAGGAAATTTTTAATGAGTTGTTTTTCTCCCCCCTGAGGATAAAATGATTTTAAAACTTTTACTTCAAACCCTAATCCGCTGGTTTTATCCTTGAAAGCCTCTATCGCCAGAGGTTTATTGTCCTCTATCCCGATATATACCTTCTTTGCCCCTAGGCACCTTGCAATGAGTATAATTCCTAAGATGATTTCGTCTGTTTTTTCTACCATCAGGCGGTAGTCGGCGGTCAGATAAGGCTCGCATTCTGCGCCGTTAATAATAAGGGTATCTACCGGTTTTTGCGGGGTAAGTTTTACATAAGTGGGAAAGCCCGCCCCGCCCATGCCCACAATGCCCGCTTCAAAGATGATATTGCGTATTTGTTCAGGGGTTAATTTTTCTATTTCGGATTGGGGTTTTAAATTTATTACCTGGCACTGGTTTTCTCCTTCCGCATCAATAACTATTGCTTTGCATTTTCCCAGAACCGGATGAGGCCAGCCTTGTATGGAGCTAATTTTGCCGGATATAGAGGCATGTATGGGGGCGTGTAATTGAGCTTCGAGGCCCGCGATCTTTTGGCCCACAGACACAGTGTCGCCTATTTTTACCAATGGATTACAGGGTTTACCTATATGTTGGCTTAAGGGGATATAAACCCGCGCAGGCAAAGGGGCATTTTCTATCGGTTTATTTTCGGTTTCGTGCTTGTGTTCGTCTAGTCTAACCATGGGGTCTTGCGATTAGCAATAAGGTTTATTGCGCCAAGGACGGTGATGATGGCCCCTGCGCTGGTCAGTATTGCGATAGGGGCAAATCTTATTGCCAACAGACTGGTTATAAACATAAACAATATAAAACCTAAATGCATCACAATCTCCAGGGAGCTAAAGATTTTGCCCATCATATGGTTTGCGCTCACGTTGTGTATAATGGTATTTGTGGCAATCATAATCGGGGCGATAGACAGCCCCAATATGAAAGAAAGGGCTGCCGCAACAGGCAGATACGGGTATTTATTTATGCCAAACGCAAAAACAATGAGCATTATACCACTTAATATCAAAGATACAAATATTATTTTGTAATGGGAGAGGCGCTGGCCAAAGCGGCCGTAAACAAGCGAGCCCGTAAAAAGGCCTATACCTAAGAACATAATCAGAAGGCCCAGGTCTTTGGTCGCGGAATGAAGCGTTTTCTGGACGAAGACAATTGATACCACATATACCGAGCCAAGGGCCGCCCACAATGCAAAGAGTATAAGGGCGGTGAATTTAACTTTCTTTTCTTTTAAGCAATACAGGACACCTTCTTTTACTTCCTGGAATAGTGATTTCTGTATTACTTCGGCAACCTCTTTGCTTACGCTTTTAAATGTCATGACCACGGAAGATTTCTTGGCGATAAGAAAAATTAAACTCCCGGAGATAAAAAAGCTTAGCGCGTCCAGGTAAAATCCGCTTCTTGCGCCCAACCACTCTACGATTAACCCGCTTATGCCAAAGCCCAATACCGCGGCAACCATACCGGTAGTATTAACCAGGGAGTTGGCTATTAATAAGTCATTTTTTTTCACCAAATCAGGTATTATCGCCAATTTTGCCGGTACAAAAAACCTGCTGACAGAGAATACGACAAATATAATAAGATATATTGCCCCTAAGTGTTTGCTGTAAAACAGGAATAGAGGTATTAGTAATACCAGGAGCGCGCGTATAAGGTCGCAGCCATACATTGTGCGTCGTCTGTCCCAGCGGTCTACATACGCGCCGGCAATTGGCCCGATTATAAATACGGGTATTATGGTAAAAGAGAGTATTTTGGCAATTTCCATAGTTGAGCCCGGCGCCCTGGAATAGACGAAACCGATAAGCGCCATCTGGTCAAGCCTGTCTCCTAACTGGGAAATAATCTGGCCCACCCAGAGGAGAAAAAAGTCGCGGTTTTTTAAGATCTGGGCAAATTTAGCCATCGCGAAATTGTGCGCCCACTTGGGTCCTCGTTTAAGCCGGCGAGAGGAATCGAACCTCCGACCCTCGCGCCTCGCTCCGCTCGTCGCTCTCCAAAGGGGCTCTGCCCCTATGGCGTCCCGACAAGAATCGTCGGGACTGTTACCCCGAAAACATGGGGGAAATTCCCCCATACCCCCTTGTTTCGTCGGTTCGCTTTATAATAAGCCGGCGAGAGGAATCGAACCTCCGACCCACGATTTACGAAACCGTTGCTCTGCCTGCTGAGCTACGCCGGCGTCACTCGCTACAGATTATTCATTACTTGCAAGTAAACTAATTGCGCTTAGCGGTGTATCTATTACTTATCTTAGGAATCTATTAACGTTCGTTCATTAAGAGGGGGCTTGCCCCCTTTTAATATTCTCCCCCAGACGTGTGGGACATCACTTTTTTCCCATCCCCTTGATGTTTTTGAAAATCTATAATCTTTAATAAATTTTTATCCGCCTTTGGCGGATAACTTTCAAAAACATGTTGTTCGCTGCTAATCACCACATAATTATAACAATTTCTATATAATAGTCAACCTTAACCTCTGTTTGACCTGCCTTCTGCTGTAGGTTATTAAAAATACTTGACTTATAACACTATTATTGATACTATAAAGAAAAACTATTTTCTTCAATGCCACGGAGAAAGGTAATGTTGCGATGGAAACGGTAAAATTCCAGAGGGGAAATCTTAGCGAAAAAGAAAGGCGCAATATTGATATCCTGGAGATCTTGAGAAGGCGCGGTCCCATCAGCCGCCCGGACATTTCCCAGGAGTTGGGCATAAACGTCGTAACCATTTCCAATTATATTGACGATTTCATAAAACATAATCTGGTGCAGGAAAAGGAGCTCGATGTTTCCGAGGGGGGCAGGAGGCCTGTGCTTCTGGATTTAAACCCCCGGGGGGGCTACATTATCGGCGTGGGCCTGAATTTGATGAATATGGTGGGGGTCCTGGTTGACTTGAAAGGCAATATCATCACCAAGACCCAGATTGCCCGGCCGCGCTCATCAGTCAAAGATATTGCGGAGTCCTTGTTGGAGATTATTCGTGAAATACTCAGGCGTTCCAAGGAATACGCCGTAAACATAAAGGGCATAGGCGTGGGGATAGCCGGGCTTGTCAATAAAAATGACGGCTCCATACATTGGCCCCAGAAGATGGACCACTATTATACTTATGCCTCGGTTGACCTGCCGCTTAGAGACTTAATCGAAAGGGAATTTAACCTGCCGGCGTTGATTGAGAATGACGCCACAAGCGCCTGTTTCGGCGAATATTGGCTGGGCATGGGGAGCGGTTACAAAAATCTTATATATATGTTTTCGGGCGTCGGCTGCGGGATAATAATTGACGGCAAAGTCTATACGGGGTCTCAGGGGTATGCCGGAGAAGTTTCGGTTTATAATTACAAAGAACAGGATTTATTCAGCTGCGCTCCCGGCAACGATTGTTTCATAAAGCGCTGGGAAATAGATTTGGGCATAATCGAAGATGTAAAAACGATGCTGGCAAAGGATAAAGAAAATGCCGAGAAATTCTTTAAACTGACGTCGTCCAGGATAAACAATGTTGATTTAAAAAGCGTTTTTATCGCAAACCGCACAGGCAACGCAATCGCAGGCGCGGCACTTAGCGCTGCGGCAAAGAGGTTGGGTATAAAAATTGCCTTCCTTGTTAATTTACTAAACCCGGAAACAGTTGTAATAGGCGGCGGCCTTGAAGAAGCAGGGGACGATTTCTTAAATAAGGTTACGCAGTCCGTTAAAGACTGGGCCTTCAGGGAGATAACCGAAGACTTAAAAATTTCTTATTCGCAATTAAGAGAAAATGCTGTAGCTTTGGGAGTTGCAAGCCTTGTTATGCAGAGGGTATTTGCACAATTGGGCTAAGCCCCGCCTGCGGCGGGATTTCGCACAGCAGTGCGCACTTGCCAATCCGATATGGCAAGGTGCTGCTAAATAAAAACTTAAGGTGCTCAAGGAGGCGGCATGGATATCCAGAAAATCCAGATGGATAAAAGGAAAATTATCATAATAGGTCTGGGCGCGATAGCGCTCATTTTCTTTCTGATTAGTTTGCAGGCCCAGAGCGCAAAGCAGTCTTTGGAGCAGGAAAGGGATGAGCTGAAAAAAGAAAACATTGCCTTATCCCAGAAAATGGACGAGGCCGTTGAGAATAGTAAACGGCTGGAGAATAAAGTGGCTTCATTAAATAAAGATTTGGAGCGGGTTTCCCGGGAGAGGGAAGATATCCAGAAAAAATATGATATGGCCAACCGGGAAAGAGATATGCTTATAGAGAAGTTAAGGGAACGGCCGGCAGCCCCTGCACCCGTTGTCCGCCCGGAAACCCCTGCCCCTTCGGTACAAGCCGCTACTTCGGCAGTAACCGATAGCTATTGGGGCGGGATCTTGAAGGCAAAAACTGACCTGGAATTACAGTTGCAGAGCATACGCACAGAATTAAAAAGCGCGCAGCTAAACAACGAACAGCTCCAGCGGGAGAAAAGCACTTTAGAGCTGGAGATAGGCAATTTGACCCGCCAGAATACGGATTTAAAGAAAGACTTTGAATACAACCAGAAAATAATGGATAGTCTGACTCAGGAGTTAGTCAGGGAAAAGAACGACAAGTTTGATATTCAAAACCGGTTTAAGGCGCTTAAGAATGAAAACCAGGTTTTCCGCAGGCAATTAAAGAGTCTAAGCGAGCGCAAGGTCAACCTGGAAAAGAAACTGGCGAAGTTACAGACAAAGAATACCGAATTGGAAAGCAGCCTTGCCAGGACCCAGACATTTGTAAAAGAAAAAATGCTCCAGATGGATAAGCTGCAACAGCAGCTGGAAACCGGCGGCGAAGGGCAAGTGCTGGAAGAGAAAAAAGAATCGGTAGAATTGTCCCCGATAGTCGTGCGGCCGAAGAAAGAAATTTCCCCGGCGGCAGCAGGGAACCTTTCAGGAAAAATCATATTGGTAAATAAGGAGAGCAATTTTGTGATTATAGATTTAGGAGAAGAGTCGGGAATAAGAGTAGGCGATACCTTTGAGGTATATAGAGGTACAGAGGCAATCGCCAATATAGAAGCCATCCAGATCCGCAAGAACATCTCGGCTTGCGATATCAGGAAAGAAACCACCCCCATAAAACCCGGTGACGTGGTAAAGTAAGGCAGCAGTGCATACCAAGAAAAGAGCCCCCAAACAAGTCTCCATAGAGGATGTTGCTCGTGTCTCAGGCGTTTCCATAAGCACGGTCTCCCGCGTCATAAACAAAAACCCGACAGTTAAAGAAAAACACCGCGTCAAGGTAATGGAAGCGGTTAGGCAGTTAAAATTCCAGCCTTCTGTTTCTGCCCAGCGTTTAGCTACCGGCAAAAGCAACGTTGTAGCTTTAGTTATTCCCCGGTATGAAGGCATATTTTATTCTTTTTACGCCCTGGAATTGATACGCGGCATAGGGACGCTTTGCGCGGTATTAAAGCTGGACTTTCTGCTCCATCTTACAGATGCCCGCACCCCTCTTAATCTGAGGGGGGTGGGAGGGATAATCTTTGCGGATATCATCGGCAACCGCCAGCAATTAGAAGAGGCCATAAATTCCAATATCTCCACGGTGGTGATTAACAATTACGTGGAAGACCTGCCGGTCACCTGTATTTCCATAGACAATACGGGTGGCGCAGAAGCGGCAGTTAATTATCTGGTTGGTTTAGGGCACAGGAGAATAGCGCATATAACAGGCGACCTGATAACCCAGGCAGCAGCCCAGCGTTATGAAGGATATAAGAATGCGCTCAAAAAAAATAATATCCCGCTCGAGGAGGATTACGTGCTGAAGACAGATTATTCCCGCGGGCAGGCGCGCCAGGCTACAGAAAAGATATTTAAAATGCCTGTGCCTCCCACGGCGGTGTTTGTGGCCTCGGATTCCATGGCCCTTGAAGTAATGGCAGTGGCAAAGGAACAGGGTAAGAGCCTTCCTGCGGATTTATCGGTCGTGGGTTTCGATGATAATCCCTCCGGACTTTACGGCCCTGTAGCCCTTACCACCGTCAGGCAGCCCTTGATTAAAATGGCGCAGGAGAGCGTTAAGAAATTAAACCTCATAATGACTAAAAAGAAGGTCAAGCCGGAAAAGATCGTCCTTCCGACAGAGATGGTGATTAGAGAGTCTTGCCAGGCCCCCAGAACAACCAGCTAGTTTAGTCACAATTTATTGTATGTTTTTACCTATTGAGATACCATATGTTGTATTTTTTTCTTGACCCCACCTTTCATTAATGGTATAATTCGCTCTTAATGAAGGGCGGGGTTGACAGGCAATTTGCGGGTGGTATACTTATTTTTCAGGTGTGGCACCAGTCTTAATCTTAATTTATAGGCGGAGGAAAAAATGGAATTAAAGCTTTCGGAAAATGCCATAACGGTTTTAGAGCGCAGATACTTAAAAAGGGACCAGGGGGGAAAGGTTATCGAGGGGCCGCGGGAGATGTTTCGCCGTGTGGCAAAAGCCATAGCGATAGCGGACAGAGATTACGGAAAAACCGAAGAGGAGGTTTCTAAATTAGCCGAGGCGTTTTATAATTCCATGGCCAGCCTGGAATTCCTTCCGAATTCGCCCTGCCTTATGAATGCCGGCAGGGAATTGGGGCAGTTAAGCGCCTGTTTTACCCTTCCTATAAATGATTCAATGGAATCAATTTTTGAGACCCTCAAGGCAACGGCGATGATCCATAAGTCCGGAGGAGGGACGGGGTTTTCTTTTTCCCGCTTGAGGCCGAAGAGTTCCGTGGTTAGAAGTACCGGAGGAATCGCCTCCGGCCCCGTCTCTTTTATGAAGGTTTACGATGCGGCTACCGAGGCAGTAAAGCAGGGGGGTACAAGACGCGGGGCTAACATGGGCATATTAAGGATAGACCACCCCGACATCATAGAGTTTATCAAATGTAAAGAGAGCGATAATCAGATTTGCAATTTTAATATTTCGGTTGCTATCACCGACGATTTTATGGAGAAATTAAAAGGCGCAGGCGATTACGATTTGATTGACCCTCACACAAATAAGCCCGTTAAGCAGATTAATTCCAAAGAGGTATTTGATTTAATTGTCAAGCAGGCGCATAAAAACGGCGAGCCCGGAGTTATATTTATTGATAAAGTTAACAAAGATAACCCTACGCCGAAATTAGGAAAAATAGAAAGTACCAACCCTTGCGTTATAGGCGAGGCTTTGGTTTCTACGGAAAATGGGCTGATAAGAATGAGTGAATTAGCCAAAGATTATCCGGGAGGCGGTATAAATATATCTACCGATGACAGGGTTTTGGATGCGCTTTATGGCACGCAAGATTCGGGTAACGCCGCTACGCAGACGAGGCAGGGCATAACTTTACGCCCGGTAACAAAAGTTTTTAGTACCGGCATTAAGCCAGTTTTTAAAGTTACCACGGAATCGGGATTTGAGCTGGTTGCTACGGCTGATCACCAACTCATGACGCCTAATGGCTGGGTGAAAGTGGAAGATTTAAAGATAGGCGTTGATAAGGTTTTCATTCAGGCAGGCGCCGGGCAATTCAGCCAAAATTATAGGCTGCCATTTGAAGTTCAAAATGAATATAAAGGGGCGAACGGAAAAACATCAAAGCTTAATTTGCCAAAGGAATGGTCCAGAGAACTGGGCCAAATTTTAGGTTGGCTTGTCGGCGACGGCTGGCTAAGAGATCAGGATAGGAATTGTCGGGTAGGTTTCACCTTTAGCCAGGATGATAAGGCCGTTTTTGATTACCTAAAGCCGATTATTAATAATTTCTATGGATATGAAGTCAAGGAGGTATGGCGGGAAAATGATGTTTATCATTTGTCATATCACAGCAAATGTTTCGTAGAATTTTTTAAGAGGCTTGGCGTGAAGGCTTGGGATTCGGCGGAAAAAGAAGTCCCCGAATCGGTTTATACAGCTCCGGAAGAAGGCGTAATCGGGTTTTTGCAGGGCCTGTTTACCGCGGATGGGACGGTTAATTATCAAGAAGGCCACTCTTCCTATGTCAGGCTTACTGCGAAATCTCAAAAGCTTCTTAGGGGTGTCCAGGTTATCTTATTAAACCTGGGGATAAAATCCCGGATATACGATAGAAGCAGGCAAGAGAGGGTATGTTTTAGTTATACTACAAAATCCGGCGAAGCTAGAAATTACCAAGGCGATGGGGTTTGTTTTGAATTAGAAATCTCCCGGGAAAGCGTTATGCGGTTTTTGGAAATAGTCGGCTTTTTATGCGCAAGGCATTCCCAAAAATTAAGCCGGTTTAAAGACAAGGATTATTACTGTGATTCTTTTGAAGAGGAGGTTAAGGGCATAGTGCCTTGCGGCAGGCAGACGGTATATGATTTAACGGAGCCGGAGACCTTAAGTTTTATCGCTAATGGTTTTATATCTCTGGATTGCGGGGAACAGCCGCTTTTGCCTTATGAGAGCTGCGATTTAGGCTCCATAAATTTAGCCAGGATGTACAAGAGGGAAAACGGGCGTTATGAGATTGATTGGGAAAAATTAAAAGACACCACGCATCTTGCCGTGCATTTCCTGGATAACCTGATCGATGTTAACAAGTTCCCGCTCCCGCAGATAGAGGAGGCTACGAAATTAACACGTAAAATCGGTTTGGGGATTATGGGCTGGGCAAGCCTCCTTATTCGTTTAAGCATACCTTATGACAGCGATGAAGCAGTAGTCCTGGCAGAAAAGGTAATGTCATTTATTTTAAATGAGGCAACAAAAAAATCCGAGCGGCTGGCTAAAGAAAGGGGTACTTTCCCGGCTTTTAAAGGAAGTATCTACGATAAAAAGGGTGAATCCCTAAAAATGCGCAATGCCACTCTCACTACCATTGCGCCGACAGGCACAATCAGTATCATCGCCAGCCCCTGCTCTTCGGGGATTGAGCCTTTGTTTGCCGTTGCTTATTACCGGAATGTCATGGACAATGATAAATTAATAGAGATTGAGCCGTTATTTGAGGAGATTGCCCTGCAGCGTGGATTTTATACCCGGGAATTAATGACTAAGATTGCCGAAAGCGGCTCGCTGCATGGTTTAGGAGAGGTCCCGGATGACGTAAGGAGGGTGTTTGTTACCGCCCATGATATTTCGCCGGAATGGCATGTAAAGATGCAAGGCGCATTCCAGAAATATGTGCATAATGCCGTTTCCAAAACCATTAATTTTCCCCATGAGGCCAGCATGGAAGATGTAAGGAAATCTTACCTTTTGGCATATGATTTGGGCTGTAAGGGCATTACGATTTATCGCGACGGAAGCCGCGAAGAGCAGGTTTTAAATGTCGGCAGTAAAAGCGCTAAAGCAGGCGAGCAAAAAGTCGCCGGGATTAAAGAAGAAATTTCCCCCCGGCCAAGGCCCGAAGTGATCCCCGGGACAACTACAAAAGTTTCTACGGGCTGCGGGAACCTCTATGTAACCATAAATATAGATGAAAGAGGGAAGCCCTTTGAATTATTTACCCAGATGGGCAAGGCAGGCGGCTGCGCTGCTTCCCAGCTTGAGGCTATCGGAAGGCTTGTGTCTTTGGCTTTCCGTTCAGGCATCGAAGTCAAATCAATTATCGAGCAGTTGCGTAATATCCGCTGCCCTTCGCCTTCCTGGGAAAAGGGCCAGAGGATATTCTCCTGCGCCGACGCTATTGCCCGGGTTATCGAAAGAAGACTGGTCAATAACGCGGCTGTCCCGGTTTCTGTTACAGAGCCTGTAAGCTCGGCCATGAAGCACTCCCGCAATGACGAGATTAACGTTGTAACTTTAGGCAGCGATGAACGGCGCGGAGAAGTTATCGGGGTTTGCCCGGACTGCGGAGGGGCGTTACGTCACGAAGAAGGCTGCGTCAAATGCCATGCCTGCGGCTTCTCAAAGTGTTAAAATAAAAACTTGAAAACAGAGCAATAAAAAAGATGAAAAAAATTATTTATATAGTACTGGATGGCCTAGGGGACTTGCCGGTTAAGGAATTAAACAACAAGACCCCCCTTGAGGCGGCGCTTACGCCTAATCTGGACCGCTTGAGCCAGAAAGGAAAGATGGGTCTGGTCTATCCGGTTGAGCGCGGCATTGCCCCGGAGTCGGATATCGCGGTGATAAGTTTGTTGGGTTATGATGCCCATAAATATTATACGGGCAGGGGCCCTTTAGAGTCGTTTGCCGAGGGTTTAGATATTGCCGACGGAAATTTGGCTTTGCGCGTAAATTTTGCAACCGTGGATGCCGATGGGAAAACCATAAAAGATAGAAGGGTGGGCAGGAATCTGACTACGGAAGAAGCAACGCTCTTGGCCAGGGAGATTAATTCAAAAGTTACATTATCCAATGCTACTTTTGAATTTAAAAATACAATCGGCCACCGGGGCGTGCTGGTAATCAGGGGCATGCATTCTAAGTTGTCCGGATGGATAACCAATACCGATCCGGCATACGGCCGTGAGGGCGTATTCGGAGTAGCGAAAGAGAAATTTGAAAATAAAATTGTCCAGGCCCTGGCAATGCCTGAATATGCGGATTTGCCGGAAGCTAAAGAGGCCGCGGCATTGCTAAATGAATTTACGGAGAAATCACACAAAGTTTTAGACGAAGCCGCAATAAATAAGAAGAGGGTTTCCGAGAAGAAGATGCCGGCGAATATTATTCTTTCCCGCGATGCCGGAGACCATTTGCCTAACTTCCCGCCGATAAGCGGGTTATATAACATGAAATTCGGCTCTTTCGTACAGATGCCGGTGGAAAAAGGCATTGCCCTTCTTACCGGGATGGAGATTATCGATGTCCCTTCGTCAAGCGGGCATTTGGATGTTGACTATCCGGTCTGGGCTAAGATAGCAGTGGATTCGCTTAGAAAATATGACGGTATTTATGTGCACATCAAAGGCCCGGATGAACCTGCCCATGACGGGGATTTTAAAAGCAAGAAAGATATCATCGAGATGATAGATAAATTCTTTTTTGCCAGCCTTATTCCTTTGATAGATTTAAAGGATTTTATTGTCTGCGTAACCGCTGACCACTCTACTGTATGCGCCATGAAAGCGCATTCTGCCGACCCTGTGCCGCTGTTGATTAGAGGCGGCAATATTAAGCCCGATGGCTCTTTGAGTTTCTCCGAAAGAGCCGCAAAACTCGGGTCGCTCGGCGAAATCCTGGGTCGCCAGATTATGCCCCTCCTTGTAAAATTCGCGAGAGAATAGTATAATAATTTCGTAATTCATAACCCCGTAACTGCTACTAAAATGAATGATTATGATGTTATAGTTATTGGCGCAGGGCATGCCGGAATGGAAGCGGCTTTGGCTTCGGCACGCCTGGGTTGTAAAACCCTCATACTTACTTTAAATGCCGAAACTATCGGCTTGATGAGTTGCAATCCTGCCATCGGGGGCGTAGGCAAAGGTCAGTTGGTTAAGGAAATAGACGCGCTTGGCGGGGAGATGGCGCGTGCTGCCGATGTCTGCGGCATCCAATTCCGGATTCTTAATGCCTCCAAAGGCCCGGCAGTGCAGTCATCGCGCGCCCAGATTGACAGCGATATGTACAACGAATACATGAAAAAAAAGGTAAAGGCACAGGAGAATCTTTTTCTGAAAGAAGCGCAGGTAACCGGCCTGGCAGTAAAAGATAGCCGCATAGAAGGCGTAATTACCGATAGGAATGAAAAGATTTTTGCTAAATGCGTAATTATTTCTCCCGGCACATTTTTAGACGGCCTGCTCCATACCGGGTTAAAACATCTCCCCGGAGGACGCATTAATGAACCTGCCAGCACAGATTTGCCGGATAGTTTAAGAAGCCTTGGGTTTAACCTGTTAAAGTTCAAGACCGGGACCTGCGCCCGCCTGGATAAGGACTCGATAGATTTTTCTAAGCTTATTGTCCAGGAAGGGGATTCTTGCCCTAAGCCGTTTTCTTTTTCCACGCAAGAGATAACCCAAAAACAAATACCTTGCTATATTACTTATACCAACGCGAATACCCACAAGATTATTCGTGATAACCTGGATAAATCTCCCTGGTATGCGGGAAAGATTAAGGCCACAGGTGTCCGCTATTGCCCTTCAATAGAAGACAAGATTGTTAAATTTGCCGACAAAAACCGACACCAGATATTCCTTGAGCCGGAAGGTTACAATACCCAAAAAATATACCCAAATGGTTTATCAACCAGCCTCCCCGAAGAAGTACAGTTAGAAATGCTTCATTCCATTGCCGGTTTGGAAGAGGCAAAGGTAATCCGTTTTGGTTATGCAGTGGAGCATGCGGTGGTTGAACCTACGCAGCTTTACCCGACACTCGAAACAAAAATAGTTAAGAATTTATATCTGGCAGGCCAGATTAACGGGACAACCGGTTATGAAGAGGCAGCAGCACAGGGGTTAATCGCCGGCATAAATGCGGCAGAGAAGGTAAAAAGTAAAGAGCCTCTGATTTTAGACCGCGCTTCCGGTTATATCGGGGTTTTAATCGATGATTTAGTTACTAAGGGTACGGCCGAACCATACCGGATGTTTACTTCGCGCGTAGAATACCGCCTAATTTTACGGGAAGATAACGCGGATTTACGCCTGAGCGCGATTGGCCATAAGATAGGCCTTATTTCCGAAAAAGGATATGAAAAAGTAAAGGAGAAGGTAGATGGAATAAAAAAAGGCCTGGTATATTTAAAATCAACGCGGCTAAAACCCGGTAAGGAAATTAACAAAAAGCTGGAAAAATTAGGAGAGCCCGCATTAAAAAAGGACTTTTCCCTGGAGGAAATGTTAAAAAGGCCGAATCTGACTTTAAAGGATGTGAGAGAACTAAACCATATTAACCTGAAGATCCCCGAATGCGCGTATGAGCAGATTGAAATTGATGTAAAATACTCCGGGTTTATCCAGCGGCAATTGGCTGAAGTAGAAAAGTTTAAAAATTTAGAAAAGATAAAAATACCCCATGACTTAAATTATGCGGATATAAACGGTCTCTCCCGCGAAATAAAGGAAAAATTGGGCAGGTTTAAGCCGCTTACTTTGGGGCAGGCGTTCAGGATTTCAGGGATTACCCCGGCGGCCATTTCTTTGTTGATGGTTTACTTAAAGAGATTCACCAAACAGAAAAAAGTCAGAAAAGTGGAATTAACCAGTTGACTAGAATGAAAGTTTGTATATAATATAATAGTTGAGTGCGGGAGAATATGGCGGCCGGAAAAATACCATTTTTAAATTTAAAAAGGAGGTAAAATGGGAAAGACTGCAATAAAAATTGCGGACCTCGATGTAAAGGATTTAATCAAGGATTTAAACCGGGCGTATTGTGATGAGTGGCTTGCTTATTATTCCTGGTGGTATATGGCAAAGGTAGTCGGCGGCATGGGTTATGAAGATATGAGCGAATTCCTGGGTAAGATTGCGAAAGAGGAAGAGGAACATGCCGGCGAACTTGCTGACAGGATAATTGAGCTGGGGGGCATGCCGCTTTCCAATCCCATGGAATTGGAAAAGAATGCTAATGCTCCATATCCGGCACCACCCAAAGGAGCCTCTGATTACAATGCAATCATAAAGACTGTAATGGATGGTGAAGCAGGGGCGATCGACGTTTATAATAAGCTTGCCGCAAAGACTTTTGGAAAGGACCACGCAACCTATCAGCTTACCTGCCATATCTTGAGCGAGGAGATAAAGCACGAAGAGATGTTCCAGAATCTGCTTGAATAAGTTTTTACTTTATGCAGAGGCTGTCAGACGACATAGTGCAATTTTTCCAAACCCAGGGGTTTGTTATCTTATCTACCATAGATAAAGACGGCAAACCCCATGCTGCTTGTAAGGGGATAGTAGAGATATCAAAGAAAGGTTTTGTCTACCTTCTTGACCTTTATAAAGGCAGGACCTACGAGAACCTGCAGCATAACCCCCGGGCAAGTATTACCGTTGTCGATGAGCATAAATTCACAGGGTATTGTCTTGAAGGAAAGGCAAGGATAATAAGAAGAGAAAAATGCCCCCCGGATATTATGTCTGCATGGGAAAATAAAATCACCTCCAGGATTACCCAAAGGGTTATAAAAAATATCCGCGGAGAAAAAGGGCATACCCGGCATCCGGAAACTTACCTGCCGATGCCGGAGTATATGATTCTTGTAAAAATAGATAAGATAATAGACCTTACCCCTCATCATATAAGAAGCCTGCCTGTTCAAGGAGGCAAACGCCCGGCCTAATCGGCTCGGCCGGTGTGCGCTTTCTGCGCAAGGAGGATAAAATTGGCGAAAAATGTAAAGATTTATTCCACCCCTGCCTGCCCTTACTGTCAGAAGGCAAAACTTTTCCTCAGCGAACTCAATGTTCCGTATGAAGATGTGGATGTTTCGCTAGATTCTCAGGCAGCCGAAGAGATGATTCAGAAATCCAGCCAGATGGGTGTTCCGGTTTTGGATATCGAAGGCCAGATTATAGTGGGATTCGATAAGGAAAGAATAAAAAGGGCGCTGGGACTATGATATGTATGATTTGATCATTGTAGGAGCAGGGCCAGCGGGGATAACCGCGGCGATTTATGCCAGCCGTAAGGCGATGGACTTTTTGGTCATTACCAAAGATATCGGCGGCCAGGCGGCTTTAAGCGGAGACGTGGAAAATTATACCGGCTATCAGTTTATTACGGGCCCGGAATTAGCGGTAAAATTCGAAGAACACCTGAATAAATTCAATATTAAACTTAAAGAAAACGAAGAAGTAATTGAGGTAAAGAAAAGAGGGGATTTTATATCAGTCGAGTCAGATAAAGGCGCATACGAGGCAAGGTCGGTAATCGTGGCTTCGGGCAAGCGAGCCAGGGAATTAAATGTCCCCGGAGAAAAGGAATTCAAGAACCGTGGCCTTACTTATTGCGCAACCTGCGACGCTCCTCTTTTTAAGGGAAAGACAGTTGCGGTTATCGGCGGGGGGAATTCCGCATTGGACGCAGGCTTACAGCTTATTAAAATAGCAAAGCATACTTATGTTGTAAATATTACAGCCGGCTTAGGCGGGGACGCGGTGATGCGCGAGAAAGTTTTGATGAGTAAAGATATAACTGTCCTGGATAACGCCCGGACCATGGAAATTATCGGCGACAAGATGGTCAACGGAATCAGGATAAAAAAGGAAGGCAAAGAAGAGGTGCTTGCAGTTGAAGGGGTTTTTGTGGAAATCGGGCTTATCCCTAATTCAGAGGCAGTAAAAGATGTTTTGAAGAATGAATTAGGGGAAATCAAGGTAAATTGTTCCAACGAGACGAATATCCCCGGAATTTTTGCCGCAGGCGATGTTACGGATGTCCCCGAGAAACAAATCATAATTGCCGCCGGAGAAGGCTCTAAAGCCACTTTAAGCGTTTTCCGCTATTTAGCCCAACAGAGATTCCAATAAAAATTTTCCTTGAGTTTGAGGATATCCGGGATATGCCGCAGGCGCCGCGGCAGGAAAATAATATAGAAGGGATGATTATGTTCCGGAAATACTTAATGATTTCGGCAGCACTCGGTTTAATATTATTCAGTAATATAAGATATGGTTTTGCCAGCCACGAAGAAGATAAAAACCTGAGCAGGTGGTGCCCGGTTTCAGCCGGCCCGCTAACGACCTGGACAGCGCCACTTTGCGGGAAGGGGGAATTTGCGGTTCAGCCGTTCCTTTTTTATAACAAGACAAGGGGGACTTTTAATTCCGACGGGCATTATGATTCTTTGCCTCAGGGAAACAAGAAATACCAATATCAGCAGCAATTATTCATACAATACGGGCTGACAGATAAGCTGGAAGCCGACGCCCAGGTGGTTTATCAGGAAAATTATGCTAAACAGGGTGATTTAAAGGCGCATTCCAGCGGGTGGGGGGATAGTTACCTTTTTCTACGTTACTGCGCTATTGAAGAAACTGATTTGATACCGCATATAAGCGGCCTGTTTCAATTAAAAATCCCCACGGGAAAATACCAGAAATTAGACCCGCATAAATTAGACACAGATAGTATGAGTGCTACATCCCCCGGTTCTTTTGACCATGGTTACGGCATTATGTTTACTAAAAAGATTGAGCCATTCATCCTGCATTTCGATGCCATATATAGCATGCCTTTGGAGCGGGAGGTTGATGGTATAAAGACTAAATATGCAAGATATTTGAACTATGATTTTGGAGTGGAATATTGCCTTTCCAGAGGCTTTAACCTGATGTTTGAGTTTAATGGATTTTTGCAGGGTGATAAAACCCGGGGTGGTGAAAAGGTATCGGCGTCGGATGTCGGTTATTTGACTATTTCTCCGGGTATCGGATGGTCAGATGAAAAAATCCAGGCCCTTCTGGCATATCAACGCGTAGCGGCAGGGACAAATACAGACGCAAATGATTCACTGGTATTGACTTTTGTTTACACATTTTGACGCATGGTGCTAAAATATAATATGGGTACTTCTATCATTATACATTGCAAATTGTTACGAGCAAGGGAAACGTCCCCTTAATTTTTGTTACGAGCAAGGGAAACGTCCCCTTAATTTATGAGAAAAATTGCGATAGTGGGTTCTCCTAATGTAGGTAAGTCCGTAATGTTTAACAACCTTACGGGCAGTTACGCCACTGTTTCCAATTATCCGGGCACAACGGTTGAAGTTTTAAGGGGTAAGGCCAGAATCGGCAGCGAGGAGTTTGAGGTTATTGATACGCCGGGGATGTATTCGTTTTTGCCCATTACTGAAGAAGAGCGGGTTAGCCGTGCGATTATCCTGGATGAACAGCCTTGTGTTATCCTGCATATCATTGATGCGAAGAATCTGGAACGTATGCTGCCGTTGACCCTGCAATTCTTAGAGGCGGGCCTGCTGGTAATTTTAGTCCTGAACATAATTGATGAAGTCAGGGATTTGGGTATCAATATTGATGTGTTGCACTTGGAAAAAGAGTTAAATATTCCCGTAGTAGAAACGGTGTCTACTACCGGAGAAGGGATGGACATTTTAAAAGGAAGAATAGAGGAACATGTTAAAAGATTTTGCTAAAAGAATAGGTTACGACGACCCCCTGGAAATTTATCTCTCCCGCATAGAATCGCTTCTTTTATCCGATTATAAAATCACAAAGCGCGCAATCGCGATTTTACTCCTTCAGGAAGATAACGAGATGCTGGATAGAATTAAGGATAAAGAAAAAGAAAGGGCAGAAGAAATCTTAAAAGTTATCCAGGAGGCAAAGGCGCATTATTCCCACCCTTTAAGTTATATTATCAGCTTGCGCCGCCAGAAAGAGACAAACCGCATATCGCAGGCGGTAATGAGTTTTAAAAAGGCAGGGAAAGTTAGTTTTAGTGAGCGGTTAAGTAAGATTATGATGAATCCCCTGACTGGAGGGCCCATACTTTTAGCGGTTCTTTATTATGGCTTATATAAATTTGTAGGCACATTCGGAGCAGGAGTATTAGTGGATTTTTTGGAGGATAAAGTCTTTGGCAATTACGTCAACCCTTTTGTAACCAATCTGGTAAGCGCTGCTATCCCGCTTAAAATAATCCAGGATTTGCTGGCAGGCGAATACGGCGTAATCACATTGGGGGTACGCTATGCCTTTGCCATAATCCTGCCGATTGTGGCGACCTTTTTCTTTGCCTTTGCGATTGTGGAAGATACGGGTTACCTGCCGCGCCTGGCGATGCTGGTTGACCAGCTCTTTAAAAAAATCGGCCTTTCAGGAAGGGCGGTCATTCCGTTAGTCTTAGGTTTTGGCTGCGACACCATGGCCACGATGGTAACGCGGACTCTTCCCACAAAGCGCGAGCGCATAATCGCAACGCTTTTATTGGCTCTGGCTATTCCCTGTTCGGCGCAAATGGGCGTAATTCTGGCGCTTTTGGAAGGACGGCCCCTGGGATTGATAATCTGGTTGGGAGTAATATTTTTAGTTTTTTTAATCGCGGGTTACTTGGCCTCTAAAATTATGCCCGGGGAATTGCCCACATTTTATATGGAGATACCGCCTTTGAGGCTGCCGCAATTTTCCAATATATTCCGCAAAACGGCAAGCCGGCTGAACTGGTATTTTTGGGAGATATTGCCCTTGTTTTTATTTGCCAGTGTCCTGATCTGGCTTGGCCAGATAACCGGTATATTTAATTTTCTGGTTAAGATTCTGGAATACCCCATAGGCTGGATAGGGCTCCCACCTCAGGCGGCAATAGCGTTTTTATTCGGGTTTTTCCGCAGGGATTACGGGGCAGCCGGGCTTTATGATTTAAAAAAGGCCGGCTTACTATCCGGCAACCAGCTGATTATCAGCTGCATTACGATTACGTTGTTCCTGCCCTGCATTGCCCAGTTGCTGATGAATGTAAAGGAGCGCGGGCTTCGCATGGGTATTGCCATATCTATCTTTATACTCTTTTTCTCTTTTAGTATCGGGTATGCGGTAAATCTTATCTTGACGTTACTTAACTTGCAATTATAATAAAATTATGTTATCGGAACAGGCAGAAGAAATATTAGAGGCGCTCTGGATTCAAACAGAAGAACAAGGGGCAAAACCACTTGATTTGGGCGCCAGCCGCGATGAACCGGCAGTTGAGGAGCTGGTTAATCTGGGGTTTATCCGGAGGGATTTAGGTCACATACACCTTTTAGAAAAAGGTAAATCCCATGCCGCAGGCTGCGTGCGCAGGCACAGGCTTGCCGAGCGGCTATTAGTGGATGTTTTTGACATAAAGAAAAGAATCATAGATGAGGTAAGCTGTAAATTTGAGCACCTTCTGCATAAAGGCCTGGAAGACAATGTTTGCACATTGCTGGGCCATCCTAAGTCCTGCCCGCACGGTAAATCCATCCCGCCGGGAAAATGCTGCAGCCTGAAGAAAGACAAGCGCCTGCTTAAAATTATCGCCCCCTTATCGGAATTACGGGCAAAGGACAGGGGCCAGATATCCTACCTTCAGGCCAAAGACAAGACTCAGATGCATAAACTTATTGCTATCGGCGCTCTACCCGGGGTATCCATAACTTTAATGCAGAGATTCCCTTCTTGTGTCTTTAAAATCGGCCAGTCTCAATTTGCCGTGGATAAAGAACTCGCTTCCGCAATTTATGTGCGCCTGACCAGATGAAAGTCATTGCTTTAGTTTCAGGCGGCCTTGACAGTACGCTTGCCGCCAGATTAATCAAAGACCAGGGCCTTGAGGTTATCGCTTTAAACTTTAAGACTCCCTTTTGCCTGTGCGATAGAGGTAAATCCCCGGGCTGCGTCAGTTACAGCCGCAAATTTAGCGAAGAACTGGGGATGGAATTTAAAGTATTCAGCCTGGGAGAAGAGTTTCTGCAGATAATAGAAAACCCTAAACACGGCTACGGCTCTAATCTTAATCCCTGCATAGACTGCAGGATATTAAAATTACGGAGAGCAAAAGAATTTATGCGGGAGGCAGGCGCCTCTTTTATTGTTACAGGCGAGGTAATAGGTCAGCGTCCGATGTCTCAACACAGGCAGGCCCTTAATATGATTGATAAAGAAAGCGGCTTAGAGGGTTTTGTCTTAAGGCCTCTGTCTGCGCAACTCCTGGAGGAGACTCTCCCGGAAAAAGAAGGCTGGGTGAAGAGAGAGAAGTTATTGAATTTTAACGGGAGGTCGCGTAAGCCGCAGATGGATTTGGCTGAGGAGTTTAATATTAAAGATTATCCCTGCCCTGCCGGCGGCTGCCTTCTTACTGACACGGAATTCTCAAAAAAAGTAAAAGACCTTATTAAACACAGCGAATTGAGCCTCAATAATATAGAGCTGTTAAAGGCCGGCAGATATTTCAGGTTTTCCAGAGATGCGAAGCTTGTAGTAGGGAGAAACGAAAGAGAAAATGCGCGCCTGGAAAATTTGGCGCAAGAGGGCGATATCTTATTTAGTCCTCCTGAAATAGCCGGGCCAACGGCATTAGGCAGAGGCGTGTTTAGCGAAGAGTTGATTAAATTTTCTGCGGAGATAGTCTGCCGGTATTGCGATTTAAACGGAACACATCAGGCAACCATAGCTTATAGAAAAGCAGGGACAGTCCCCTCCGGGGAGAGTCCCTGCTTAGTAGTTACGGCGGTTGATGATAACCGGATATCCTCAGTTAGAATAGGATGAAAGAAGCGCTCCTCTACGAAAAATTAGACAAGAACCAGGTGCATTGTTATCTTTGCGCCCACCATTGCCGTATTGCCGAGGGAAAATTCGGGTTTTGCGGGGTAAGGCAGAATATAGGCGGCAGTCTATATACCTATGCCTACGGAAACGTGGTTGCCGCGCACATTGACCCGATTGAGAAGAAGCCGCTTTATCATTTCCTCCCCGGCTCGTCCAGTTTTTCTATCGCTACAATAGGCTGCAATTTTCACTGCGGTTTCTGCCAGAACTGGGAGATTTCGCAGAGTACCTTCCGGGATCAGGGACTCTCCCCGGAGGGGACTGTCCCTGATGCTGGAGAAAGGTTTGCTCCGGAAGAAATAGTCAAGGCCGCGTTAAGAAGCGATTGTAAAAGCATATCTTATACTTACACTGAGCCGACGATATTTTTTGAATATGCGCTTGATACGGCTAAATTAGCAAAAAAGGAAGGGCTCTATAATAATTTTGTCACTAACGGGTTTATGACCAAAGAGTGTTTAGAAATGGCAAAGCTGTATCTGGATGCGGCAAACGTGGATTTGAAATTTTTTAATGACGATTCTTACAAGAGGATTTGCGCCGGAAGGCTTGAGCCGGTCTTAGATTCTATCAGGTTGATGAATAAAATGGGGATTTGGGTGGAGGTAACCACCCTGATTGTCCCGGGAGAAAATGATTCCGAAAAAGAATTAACAGGCATTGCCGAATTTATTGCCGACGTGGATAAGGGTATGCCCTGGCACATCTCGCGTTTTCATCCGGATTATAAATTTATGGATTACCGCGCTACGCCCGAAGCAACTTTAAAAAAGGCCCAGGGCATAGGTTATAGCGCAGGCCTTAAATACATATATGTAGGTAACGTTTACGGCTGGGGCAATGATACCCCTTGCCACCACTGCAAAGAATTGCTGATTAAGCGCGAAGGTTTCAACGTTTTGGAGTATAATTTAAGCCAGGATAAGTGCAGCCATTGCGATGTTGTAATTCCCGGGGTATTCAAATAAATTTATGCATCCAATTTTATTTAACATAACCTAGGGGGACGTTTCCCTTCATCACATCTTATTATAATGCAACAAGTTATAACTAGGCAGATTAGAAAATTAGAATCAGATATTAAAGAACCCTTTTTTTAAAAAACCCATTTTGGGTTTTTGTAACTTATTGAAAGATAAAGGATTGTAAGGAAGGGAAACGTCCCCTAGGGTACGGGCGCTCCAGCAAGAGCCTAAAATTTGCCTAAAAAGGATAATTCATGCACCCAATTTTATTTAGCATAGGGTCGTTTAATATTTATTCTTACGGAGTGATGCTGGCTTTGGCGTTTATCGCCGGTACTCTCTTTGCCCAAAAGAGGGCGCAAAAAGCAGGGGTAGATAGAAATAAAATCCTGGATTTAATCCTTTATCTTTTAATTTCGGGCGTAGTTGGTGCGAGGGTTTTATTTATCGTAATAAACTGGCAATATTATAAAGACAACTTTGCGGATATAATTAAAGTTTGGGAAGGCGGGCTTGTATTCTATGGCGGGTTAATTTTAGCTCTTACTGCCGGCATTTATTACTTAAGAAAAAACAAATTACCTATTCTAAAGGCCGCGGATATATTGGGTCCTTCGGTTGCCATGGGAGTGGCTATCGGAAGAATCGGCTGTTTTTTAAACGGCTGCTGCTATGGAAAAAATCCGAATATCCCCACGCAGCTCTTTGAGTCAGGATGGGCATTGATTGTATTCTTTATCCTTCTGGCAATAGAAAGGTATAAGAAATTTGACGGATTCCTCTTTTGGTTTTTCCTGCTTTTTTACTCTTTAGGCAGGTTTGTAATTGAGGGCATAAGATATTATGAATTTAATTATATATTGTGGGCAGGTTTGACTATTTCCCAGATAATCAGCGTTATTCTGGGTGTAATTGCTTTAGTTTTCTTAATTCGGGGACACATACTTAATTTAAACCCACAAAAAAAAGGAAGAGTAATTAAGTAATGTGTCCCCGGAATAGCGAAAGGAGAAGAAGATGGGTAATTTTGATTTGTTGGTAGTGGCGCCGGCAGGCTCTTTGCTGGCTTTAGGGTTTGCCTGGTTATATCTTGTGCCTTTTATTTTCAGGCAAGACAAAGGTAATGACAGGATGCAGGAGATAGCTGCGGCAGTAAAAGTAGGCGCCAAGGCCTATCTTAAGAGGCAGTATATGGGAGTGGCTATATTCTTTGTCGTTGTTTTCCTGATACTTTTGGCAATGGCTTTTAAGGGTTATTTGGTTATATTCGTGCCTTTTGCATTTTTAACCGGCGGGTTTTTTTCCGGGCTTTCCGGGTTCGCGGGGATGATGGTGGCTACTTCATCCTCCAACCGCACCGCAGCCGCGGCAATGAAGAGCCTTAATTCGGGCCTGCGCGTAGCTTTTTCCGGCGGGGCAGTTATGGGGCTTACAGTCGTAGGTTTAGGGTTACTCGATTTGAGCGTCTGGTATTATTTTCTTAATTGGTATTATTCGGCTCATGCTCTTCCGGTTGGCGTAGATAAAATTGGCGCCATTACTTCAACCATGCTTTGTTTTGGCATGGGTGCTAGTTCTCAGGCTCTATTTGCCCGCGTAGGCGGCGGTATTTTTACCAAAGCCGCTGATGTCGGCGCTGACCTGGTTGGAAAAGTTGAAGCAGGTATTCCGGAAGATGATCCCAGGAACCCGGCAGTTATCGCGGATAACGTCGGCGATAACGTCGGCGATGTTGCCGGTATGGGTGCTGACCTTTACGAATCTTACGTCGGCTCAATCGTAGCCACGTCGGCCCTTGGCGTAGCTGCCGGTTTAGGATTGCCCGGTGTTACTGTGCCTATGGTTATGGCTGCGGTAGGAGTTTTGGCTTCAGTTATCGGGACTTTCTTTGTGCGTAGCGGTGAACAGGCATCTCAATCCGTGCTTTTGGCAGCTTTGCGCAAAGGCGTATTCACAAGTTCTTTCATTGTGGCAATTGTATCGTTTTTCCTGGTGAAGGCAACTTTAGGTATAGAGCATATTGGAGTTTACTGGTCGGTTATTGCGGGTTTAGTTGCCGGTGTTTTGATAGGCCTGGCTACTGAATATTATACTTCCAGCAGTTTTAAACCTACGCGGTTTATCGCGGACCAGTCTTTGACCGGCCCGGCTACGGTAATTATCGGTGGGCTGGCAGTAGGGATGATGTCAACCGCAATACCGGTTATTATCGTCGGTATAGCCATATTGGCAAGCTTTTTTTTATCCGGGGGTGCCACGAATTTCGGCGCCGGGCTTTACGGCATTGCGATTTCCGCAGTAGGTATGCTTTCTACATTAGGTATTACTTTAGCAACGGATGCCTACGGCCCGGTTGCGGATAATGCCGGAGGAAACGCGGAAATGTCGCACCTTCCTCCAGAAGTAAGAAAAAGGACGGATGCCCTTGATGCCTTAGGAAATACCACCGCGGCAACCGGAAAAGGCTTTGCCATCGGTTCAGCAGCATTGACGGCGCTGGCATTAATTGCGGCGTACAAAGATGAAATAGTGCGTTTTGGCGGCACAATTACCGCAAGCATTATGGAACCGACAGTGTTAGTTGGTTTATTTCTGGGCGGTATGCTTCCTTTTCTCTTCTGCTCGATGACCATGCGTGCCGTAGGCAGGGCAGCAGGTAAAATTGTGGTGGAGGTGCGCAGGCAGTTTAAGGAAATTACCGGTCTTATGGAAGGAAAGAGCAAGCCGGATTACGCCCGCTGCGTAAGTATTGCTGCTGCCGCAGCCCAGGCAGAGATGATCGCCCCTTCCTTGCTGGCGATTATTTCTCCCATAGCAATCGGGATTCTCATGGGCGTTGAGGCAGTTGCCGGACTTCTTACCGGGGCATTAGTTACCGGTTTTGTATTAGCGGTAATGATGGCAAATTCAGGCGGCGCATGGGATAATGCCAAGAAGTATATTGAGGAAGGCCATCACGGAGGCAAGGGTTCGCTGGCGCATAAGGCAGGTGTTGTCGGCGATACTGTCGGCGACCCCTTCAAAGATACCTCAGGTCCATCGTTAAATATTTTGATAAAACTTATGTCCATGGTCTCCATTGTTTTCGCTTCATTTATCATTGCCAATAGTTTGATTAAATAAATTCAGGAGGATTATTAACAAGGGACACCTGCCGTAGGCAGGGTGCCATAACCCCATCTTTTTCGAATAAAGAATTTTTCTTGACAGCTAGGGTGTAATAAGATACACTTATCGGTGTAAGAGGAGAGAACCGGTGCTTTCGTTAAAATCTGAATTAACCAAAAGGCTGCTCAGTTATCTTTTTATCAACCCCAATGATAAATTATATACGAATGAGTTATCAAGAAAACTCAAACTGGATAAGCGCAACCTGGTCAGGAAAATAAAGGAATTGGAGAATGAAGGATTATTAAAAAGCGAAACAAGGGGAAATTTAAAATTTTATTCGATAAATAAGGGCTATCCCCTGTACGATGAGTATAGAAGTATAATTTTTAAGACTGCCGGCATCGAACAGAAGTTAACGGAAATTATGAAGCAGGTGGGGGGGGTTAAAAAGGTCTATATTTACGGCTCGTACGCGCAGGGCAAAATGGATGGTTATAGCGATATTGATTTGTTGGCCGTAGGAAAACACAAGATTTTATTGTTGCAGAAAAAACTTAATGCGCTGCAAAAAGAAATAGACAGGGAGATAAATGTCGTAAATATGGAAGAAGGGGATTTTGAAGGCAGGGTTAAGAAAAATGACCCTTTTCTGCGGGGGATTTTGGCGAAAAAACACATTAAATTGCCCATATGAGGTTTGAAGATAAGTATTTTGTTAAATTTAGGTTTACAAAAGAGCAGCTAAACGCCAACCTTAAAAACGCTTTTAAGGATTTGGCCATAGCAAAAGAAGACAAAATACTGGAGGTAAAATTCAGTTATGCTTATACTGCCCTTATAAAAGGCGGCATAGCCTTATTAAGCTTCTACAACGTAAAGGCAAAAAGTGTTCCGGGGCATCATGTAAAAATTATCGAGAAGTTGGCGCAGGCATTGAACAATAGCGATATTAATGATATCGGAAATATCATGCGCTCGAAAAGGAATTTAGATTTGTATTCCGGCGGGATAGAAGTTACGGAGAAAGAATGTCTCGAGTATCTTAATTTTGCAGGAAAAGTATTGAACAAGATAAAAGGAATTATCACGACCGGCCGTTAGCAACGGTTCAACAAATTGACGGATTCAGGAGGGGCTATGCTGAAAAAGAGATTAGCGATATTTTTGATAAGTTTAATGACGATCTTTGTATATTTTATTTCTTCTTACGCCGCAGGTAAACTGACCAAAGAAGGAAAGAGGAAACAGGAATTAGACGAACTTCAGGAGCAGTTTAAGTGGTGGCCTACGGACGCAAAGCCCGCGCCAATGAAAGACCCGGAGCGCGCAGGGTACTGGTGGTGGCCAAAGGAGCCGGGTGAGGCAAGGCCGTGGGGCAACAGGGGTTACGTTTATGTTTATAAAATAATCTTTGATTATAAAGAGGAAGAGTTGCCGGCACCCAAACCCCAGGAATTAAGGCCATCACTGTTAATAAAAAAGATAATCAAAAATGTTAAGATTTATTTTGATTACGATAAGGCAGTTTTACGCGATGACGCCGCAAAGATATTGAAGAGTGCGATAGGCACATTAAACAGAAGTCCTGAATCAAGTATTCTTATAACCGGCAATTGCGATATCCGCGGCTCAGAGGCTTATAACGAAAAGCTGGGCAAAAGAAGAGGTATGGCGGTTAAAACATTTATGCTGGATAATGGAATCTCCGACGAGCGCATCAAGATTGTCAGCCGCGGCAAACTTGATGCCATTGCGCCGGTTACTGATCTTGTGGGCATGCAGAAAGACAGGAATGCCCAGTTTATGATTGCTGAAGTAGAAGAGGTGATGATCCCCTATAACGGCATGGCGCAAATCCCCGAGGCAAAAGAAATAGAAGAAGGCAAATACGTTGTTGAAGAAGAAAAAAAGATTGAAAGCGAAGTCAAGGTAGAAACAAGGGAGTATGTTATAAAAAAAGGCGATACTTTCTGGAAGATAGCTGAAAGGGAATTAGGAAGCGCCCACCGCTGGAAATATTTATACCAATTAAATAAAGATAAGATTAAAAATCCTAATAAATTGAAAGCCGGGCAGAAGATAATTATCCCGGTTGAATGAAGCTCCGCGCTACCCCGGAGCGAAATACTGAGCAACCATTGTTCATCCGCGACCTGTTCTGCTTAATAATCTTTGCTCTAGCGGAATCCCGCTATAGCGGGAAAGGGCCCGTTTTTTGGACGTGAATCTATAAAATCCCCGACTAAATGATTTCAGGCCTAAGGGCGAAACTTTTCTTTATCGTACTTGCGGTATGCAGCGTAAGCATCGCGCTTACGTTGATTTTATTTATAAGGGGTTATGGTATTACGTATTCTGCCGATAGACTTTCTCTGGATGCTTTGATTAAAGAGGTCAAAGAGAAAAATCCGGAAATCCTGGCAGCCAAAAAGCGCTGGGAGGCAGCCCTGGCAAGAATCCCTCAGGCAAAATCCCTGGAAAATCCCACCGTAAGTTTTGAGTTTGAAAAAATCCCCCGCAATACCATGCAGTTTAACAATGTGATGCCCGAAGACAGGATGCTTTCGTTATCCCAGTTTATTCCTCTCTTCGGAAAATTGTCGCTCAAAGGCAAAATTGCGGTAGTAGATGCGCAGATGGCAGCCGGTGAATATAAGGACAAGGAATTAGAGGTCATAAATCAAATTAAAAACGCCTACTACGATTTATTTATGAATTATAAAGAAATAGCATTGGACAAGGAGAGTTTGGGGTTGTTAGAGGGGATCGCCAGAGTTGCCGAGGCAGGGTACGCCGTAGGTGATATTTCACAGGAAGGAGTTTTCAAAATACATCTTGAGATAGCCAGGCTTAATAACAATATTTTAAATTTGCAAAAAGAAAAGGAAGCAAAAGAAGCGCGGGTCAATGCCTTGTTGAACCGAAAAGGCATATACCCTTTGGCCGAGCCGGATTTAAGCGAAGAAACCTCTTTTAATATGGATGCCAAGACATTATACCAGGCAGCGCTATTAAACCAGCCGGAGCTGCTTATCTTTTCTTATGCGGTTGAGAAGAATAAATATGTCAAATCCCTGGCCAAAAAAAGCATATTCCCGGACCTGATGGCTCAGCTTACTTTAAGGGGGATTACTTCGGGCACGACCGGGCCCTGGGATTTAATGATGGGGTTCAGCGTGCCTTTATGGTACTGGACGAAACAACGCTATGAAATAAGAGAAGCTATTTTTAATCTTGAGCAGGCAGAAGCAGCCTATGAGGCGATGAAAAACAAGGCTTATTCAAGGGTTAAAGATTTGTCTGCGAAAATAGAAATCGCCAAAAATAAGATTAAATTATACAGAACCAGCCTGATACCCGTGTTAGAAAGTTCCATCGAATCTTCTCTGGCGGGTTTTCGTTCCGGCAAGGGGGATTTTATGATGCTTCTGGACAGTCAGCGAATGCTGATTGAAGAAAAAATGAATTATTATACGGCATTGGTAGAGTATAATATGGCAGTAGTGGATTTAGAGAGGGAAGTGGGTTTAAACTTAACTGAGGTGGGAAAATGAAAATTCTTATGAAGGTATTTTTATTGTTGACCTTTATTATTAGTTACGAGTTAGGAGTTACTAATTACGAAACATTTGCCCAGCACGAATCTCATCAAAAAAAACAGGCACCGGTATATTACTGCCCGATGCACCCGACTTATATTTCGAATAAGCCGGGAGATTGTCCAATCTGTAATATGAAATTAGTAAAACAAGAAGAAGCCGAGGTCCCGGAAGCGGCTGATTCCGGAGAGCAGGAAATTTACATCAGTCCGGAAAAACAACAGTTAATCGGAGTTAAGATAGATAAAGTAATCTACCGGGATTTAGCTAAAACCATAAGGACAGCAGGCAGGGTTGCCTTTGACCCTGGGCTATACAAAACCCAGGCGGAGTATATTGAAGCTATTCGCACCTTGGAAAATGTTAAAGAATCCCGCCAGGAAAAGGTCATAAAAAGGGCGGAGGCATTAGTTGAGGCGGCAAAACTGAAATTGAAGCTGCAGGGTTTGGACGTAAGACAGATAGAGGAATTGGAAAAAAACAAGAAAACCGACCAGGCATTACTTATTTCTTCTCCGGATTCTTCTATTGCCTGGGTTTACGCTACAATTTATGAGTATGAGGTAGAGTGGATAAAACTTGGCCAGGAGGCTGTTGTTACGGCGGCTTCTTATCCGGGCAAAGAATTTAAAGGAGAAATTGCGGCTATTGACCCGGTGTTTGACGCTATGACCAGGAGTGTGCGGGCGAGGATAAAGGTAGACAACACGGATGCCCTCTTAAAACCCGATATGTACGTGGATGTCCAGATAGATTCGGACTTAGGCGCGCATTTATCCTTACCAAAAGAAGCGGTTATGGACAGCGGGTTGCGCAAGATTGCGTTTATTTCTTTAGATAACGGACATTTTAAACCTGTTGAGATTAAAACCGGTATTTCAACCGAAGAATACGCCCAGGTTTTAGAAGGGCTTAAAGAAGGCGATAATGTAGTCATCTCGGGAAATTTCCTTATTGATTCGGAGAGCAAGCTGAAATCTGCCTTGGAAGGTGCAGGCCACCAGCATAGCCAATAAAAATAGCGATTCCAAACCCGCATTGGAATTTGGTGGGTAAAAATATATGCGAACATTTGTTGAAAAAATAATTGAATATTGCGCCAGGAATAAATTCATTACATTTGTCTTAGTCGGCGCGGCCGCATTAGGCGGGTGGCTGGCTTTAAATAACCTGCCGCTCGACGCTATCCCCGACCTTTCCGATACACAGGTCATTATATATTCCCGCTGGGATAGGTCTCCCGATATTATTGAGGACCAGGTAACTTACCCCATTGTTACATCTTTATTGGGCGCGCCTAAAATCAAGGCTGTGCGCGGATTCTCGGATTTCGGCTTCTCTTTTGTTTATGTCATTTTCCACGACGGTACGGATATCTACTGGGCAAGGTCAAGGGTATTAGAGTACCTTTCCAAAATCACCCCCCGGCTCCCCGAAGGCGTGCGTGTAGAACTAGGGCCCGATGCCACTGGCGTAGGCTGGGTTTTCCAGTATGCCCTGGTCGATGAAAGCGGAAAACATTCCCTGGCGGATTTAAGGTCTTTTCAGGATTGGTCTTTACGTTATCACCTGCAATCTGTGCCGGGTGTTGCAGAAGTTGCGCCCATCGGGGGGTTTGTGCGGCAGTACCAGGTTAATGTTGAACCGAATAAACTCCTTGCCTACAATATTCCGATTACGGAAATTGTTGAGGCTATCCGTAAAGGAAATAACGATGTGGGAGGCAGATTATTGGAATTTTCCGGCGCAGAATATATGGTGCGCGGCAGGGGCTATGCGAAATCGGTAAAAGATATAGAGAATATCAGTATCGGAGTTGACGCTAAAACCGGTACACCTGTCCTGGTAAAAAATATTGCCAAGGTAACCCTGGGCCCGGATATCCGCAGGGGAGTTGCCGACCTGGACGGCAAAGGCGATTGCGTCGGCGGAATTGTAGTTATGCGCCACGGAGAGAGCGCCCTCAGGGTAATTGACAGGGTCAAGGAAAAGATTAAGGAAATAGAGCCGAGTTTGCCTGAGGGCGTAAAAATAGTTACGACTTATGACCGCACCGAATTAATCCGCAAATCCATAGACACTATATCAGAGGTGTTGTTAGAGGATTTTCTTATTGTCGCCGTAATGATAATTTTCTTCCTTTTGCATATCCCTTCGGCAATTATGCCTATAGTCTTGTTGCCCCTTGCCGCCTTGATTGCTTTTATCCCTATGCTGGGCCTAAAGCTTACTGTAAATATTATGTCTATTATGGGCATAATCCTGGCCATCGGGGATATGGTTGATGTGGGCGTAGTCCTGGTTGAAAATGTGCATACCAGATTAAACGAATTAAGCGCGGGCAAGATAAGCGGGCAAAGGGAACAAATAATGATTGGGGCAATGAAGGAGGTCGGGCCTACGATATTCTCTTCATTGATGGTGACTGTTATCGGTTTTGTCCCTCTCTTTAGCCTAATCGAGCAGGAAGGCAGGCTTTTCAGGCCCCTTGCCGCTACACAGATATTTTCGGTTTTCTTCGGCGCCATACTCTCCGTTACTTTAGTCCCGGTTTTAATTATGCTATTCCTGCGCAAGACTAAGCCCCGGCATTTAGAGGACCACTTTGCTTCCCGCTTTTTAGCGAAATGCCACAGGAAGGTATTGGGCTGGTCGTTCAGGCACCGTAAGTTAACCTTAGGGGTATTATTCGTAGCAATGCTTGTAACTATACCCGTATTCTTAAAAATCGGCTCGGAATTTATGCCTCCGCTTTATGAAGGTAGCATCCTTTATATGCCTACAACGTTACCGGGGATTTCCGTAACCGAGACCCAAAAGTTACTGCAGGTGCAGGATAAGATTTTAAAAAGTTTTCCCGAAGTGGAGAGGGTATTCGGCAAGGCAGGCAGGGCCGAGACCTCCACTGACCCGGCGCCTTTCTCGATGATGGAGACAACGGTTATCCTTAAGCCAAAGAATAAATGGCGAAAGTCGCTTACCTTTGATAAGTTAATCGCGGAGATGGATAAGAAAATGCAATTCCCCGGTGTAACCAATGCCTGGACCATGCCGATTAAGGCGCGCATTGATATGCTCACTACGGGCGTGCGCACGCCTATCGGGATTAAGATTTTCGGCTCTGATTTAAGAGAGATCGAAAAAATTGGCGCTCATATTGAAATGGCTTTAAGGAAGATTCAGGGTACACGCAGCATTTATGCCGAGAGGGTTGGTGGCGGATACTTCGTTGATTTTGACTTAAAAAGGGAGCAGTTAGCCCGCTACGGGCTTAGTATAGAAGATGCCCAGATGGTTATAATGTCGGCGATAGGCGGCGAGAATATAACTACTACCGTTGAAGGGAGGGAACGTTATCCAGTTAATCTTCGCTATGCCAGGGAACTGCGCGATGACATAGATAAATTAAAGCGGGTGCTGGTCCCCACGAAATCAGGGGCGCAGATACCCCTGGAGCAGATTGCGGATATTAAAATAGCCCTGGGTCCGTCAATGATCAGGGATGAGAATGCCCTGCTTAGCGGATACGTATATGTGGATATGGCAGGACGGGATATTGGAAGTTACGTGCGCGACGCAAAAAAAATTGTGCGCCAGGAGGTTAAGCTTCCTGAAGGGTATTCGCTTAGCTGGAGCGGCCAATATGAATATATGTCGCGGGTAAAAAAACGGCTGGGAATCTTTATCCCGGTAACGCTTCTGGTCATTTTTCTTTTATACCACTTTAATTTTAAGTCCATCGTTGTTACATTGTTTATTATGCTGGCAATGCCTTTTACGGCAATCGGCTCTATCTGGAGCATAAAGATTTTAGGCTTTAATATGTCCATTGCTGTCTGGGCAGGGATGATGGAGGTCATCGGCATCGGGGCGGCGCTTTGCGCCCTGATAAGCACTTTTATCACTCGGGCTTACGAAGATTCTGTTAAAAAAAACAGAATTAAGACTTCCCAAGACCTTTATGCCGTAATCAGCGAAGGCGCGTCCCGGGCATTGCGCCCGGCAATAATGACCTGTTCGGCGGATATCCTGGGCTTGATGCCGGCGATGTGGGCAACCGGGATTGGGGCAGAGTTTTTGAAACGCTATACTGCGCCAATAATTTTTGGGTTATTTAGCGCGTTGGTATTAGCTTTAGTAATCTTACCAACATTCTTTGTTATCTGGAAGATAAAGAAAGGCAGTAATTATTAATGAGTTCAAATATCTTTGTTTTGGCGGTTTTTATTATTGCTTACATTCTGTTTATTTTCCTGCCCAATAAAAGGACGCATATCGCGGTAACAGGGGCAGCCTTACTTGTTTTAACCGGGATGATTTCTCTCAAAGAGGCATTCTTTGCCATTAACTGGAACGTGATGGGGATATTCGTCGGGACATTGGTTGTAGCGGATATTTTTATGGAGAGCCGGGTGCCGGCATACCTTGCTGAGATAATTGTAGATAAGGCAAAAAATACCGCCTGGGCAATATTGTTTATTTGCACATTAACCGGATTTATTTCCGCTTTTGTGGAAAATGTGGCCACGGTTTTAATTGTGGCGCCTATTGCTTTATCGCTTGCCAAGAAATTAAAGATAAACCCGATGAATATGATGATTGCCATCGCTGTCTCAAGTAATTTGCAGGGGACAGCGACTTTAATCGGCGACCCGCCGAGCATGCTTTTGGGCGGTTTTGCCAAAATGAATTTTATGGACTTCTTTTTTTATAAGGGGCGTCCCAGTATATTCTTTGCCGTGGAGTCAGGGGCATTCGTATCTTTCTTTGTCCTTTATTTTATATTCCGCAATCAGCGCCAGAAAACAGAGCTTTTACGTGTGGAGAAAGTTAAATCCTGGTTTCCTACGATGCTTTTGGTGAGCTTGATTGTCCTTTTGGCTTTGAGCTCTTTTTTTGATACGGGTTTTTCCTATATGGCCGGGATAATCTGTATGATTGCCGGAATAATTTCTATCCTCTGGGAGAAGTTTATTAATAAAGGCTCAATTACAGAAGGGATAAAGTCTTTAGACTGGGAAACCACATTTTTCTTAATGGGTGTTTTTGTTCTCGTAGGGAGTATTACAATTACCGGTTGGATAGAAGTGGCCTCAGGCCATCTTTCGCATCTGGTCGGTTCAAGTATATTCCTGGGCTATACTTTAATCGTTTTTATTTCTGTGTTTCTTTCGGCTTTTATTGATAACGTGCCGTTTCTGGCGGCGATGCTTCCAGTGGCGATTTCTATGTCGGATAAGTTGCATCTTAACCCGTCGCTATTTTTGTTTGGTCTTCTCATCGGGACAAGCTTAGGGGGGAACATCACGCCTATCGGGGCATCGGCAAATATCGTTGCCTGCGGGATATTGAAAAAAGAAGGCCAGCAGGTAAAATTCAAGGATTTCTTTAAGATTGGTTTTCCCTTTACGATAGCGGCGGTAAGCGCGGCGTATCTATTCATTTGGTTTATCTGGAGCGGGTAACGCCCGGCCTGATCGGATCGGCCGGTGTGCGCTACTATGCAAAAAAAGGGGGGGTGCATGGACGCATTACATAATGTCATAAACGCAGTTAGTTTTGCCTTAAATATTATCGGGGCTTTGATTACGATCTGGGGGATTGCAATTTCTTTGGCGGAATTCTTAAAGAAAGAAGTTTTGCGCCAGGAAGACTGTATTAAATGTAATGAAGCCATACGCATAAAATTGGGCAGTTACCTGGTCCTGGCGTTAGAATTTTTTATAGCCAGCGATATTATCAAGACAATTATTACGCCTACATGGCAGGGCTTAGGGATTTTAGGCGCGATTGTGATTATACGGACAATCCTTAGTTATTTTCTTACCAAGGATCTAAAGAGGATATAACCCCGCCAGAAATAGCGGGATTTTGCCAAATAAAAATATTTGTGCTCAAAAAGGAGAAGATTATGTTTCGTATTTTTTTTGCAACATTAGTTGTGGCGCTGTTATTTTTATCAATAAGCATCTTATCTTTTGCATTGACCTGCGGCCAGAATGAGTCAGAGGCGCTTGCCCAGGTAGAGAAGAAGGAATCTAATGAGCCTCTAAACGCGGGCAATAAGGTTTGCCCGGTTATGAATACAAAGATAAATGAAAAGACCAAGGTTACTTATGAATATGAAGGCAAAATTTATAATTTTTGTTGCCTGGCATGCGTTGAAGCGTTCAAGAAAGACCCTGCCAAATATATTAAAAAAGTAGAAGAAGAATTGCAAAAAAACAAAGCCGAAAAGTCTAAGGGAGAAGTTGCGGATACCTGTTACGCCGATGATTGACCCGATTTGCGGGATGACAGTTGATGAGGCCAATGCCATTAAGGCAACCAGGGAGGGCAGGGATTATTTTTTTTGCAGCAGTTACTGCCGGGACAAATTTTTAAAGAAGGCAAATCTCTTCAAGAATAAAGTATTTATTGTCAGCGCAATAGCCGTTTTGCTCGTCCTGGTTTCATTTTTTATCCCTCTCCTTGCGCCATTCCGGAATATTTTCCTGGTTTATATTAAAAAGATATGGTGGGCAGTAAGTTTAGGCTTGCTTTTAGGCGGGGTTATTGATTATTATGTGCCGAAAGAATATATATCCAAAATTCTTTCCAGGCGCAGCCCCTTTACTATATTTAACGCGGTTTTAACAGGATTTTTAATGAGCGCCTGCAGCCACGGGATACTGGCCTTATCCATACAGTTGCACAAAAAAGGGGCGTCAAATCCGGCAGTCATAAGTTTTCTCCTGGCCAGCCCCTGGGCGAATATTGCCATTACCCTGATGCTTTTAAGTTTTTTTGGCCTGAAAGGGTTATTTATTATATTCTCAGCGATTATTATTGCCATTAATACGGGGTTTATCTTTATGTTTCTAGAAAAGAAAGGACTGATTGAGAAAAATAAGAATAGCGTGGAGGTAACCGAAGGTTTCTCTATCCTAAAAGATATAAAGGCGCGTGCTAAAAACTACAAGTTTAATTACGCTACTCTAAAAGATGATTCGCAAGGCGTTTTGAATGGTGCGGTTACCCTCGGCAATATGGTGCTCTGGTGGATTATTATCGGCGTGCTTATCGCAAGCTTTGCCGGGGCGTATATCCCGGTGCATTTTTTTCACAGGTTTATGGGGCCGACATTTTTAGGCTTAATTGTAACGCTTGGGCTTGCGACGATAATAGAGGTATGCTCTGAAGGTTCATCTCCGCTTGCCTTTGAGATATACAAGCGGTCCGGGGCCCTGGGGAACAGCCTTGTATTCCTGATGGCAGGGGTAGCTACGGATTATACCGAAATAGGCCTTCTCTGGTCTAATCTGGGCAGGCGGGTTGCTTTTTGGCTGCCGCTTGTTGCCGTGCCGCAGGTCCTTATTTTCGGCTATCTCGCAAACCTGATTTTAAAATAATTCGCCATATTTTTTTCTTGACAAGCATTGGGTAGTATGTTAATGATTTAACAAGTAAACTAAAGCCCGCTAAATTCGAGAAGATTCCCCGGAATTTAAT
>SBBM01000061.1 GCA_005239725.1 Planctomycetales bacterium
ATTCTTTTTGGCAAAAATGGATAAAATACAAAACATAGTTCCTAAAGTCTTATTAGAAACCGCCGACAAGTATGTCCAAGCCCAAAAGGAAGCGTGCCAAAGGAAGAATGAGCGATTTAAGAGAAGAGTTACTATGGGGGTCAGGAATTATTTCAGGGATTTCTTCATGGTTTTAATTATTATCGGATTAGTAATCGCCGGCATTATATTCTTAAGGAAAAACACAGATGGCGAATAACGGCACTTATTCTACCTGCGACCTTTGGCTTTCAGCTTTTTTAAAAGTAAAAGGAATGAAACTTATGCGTGTTGAAGGCGAGAACCGGCGCGCTATTTTTGTTTTTGAAGATACAACTTTAAAGGATGAGTTGATAAGAGAATTTTATAATGATGGTACCGTGGGAATAACTTCAATTAAGAACGCGATGGCAGATTTAAAGTCAGCAATTTTTAACATGGTTTAATACAAAATGGAGATGAAAAGATGAATGATTTGGAAAACAAAAAAGATTTAGCAACTATTCTTAAAGAAGCCGAGAGAAGGAAGGAAATAATTGAAGAGGTAAGTAAGTTAATAAAAGAATGGCCAGAATTAGAATTGCCGGAACAGGTAAACAGGCGAAATTCAATCTTAGCGGCCATTCCCTTGTTGGTAGAGCAAGATAGAAAATCATGTATAAGGCATTTAGCTACAGCCGGCGTAGTTGCTTTGAGGGAAGGCTTAGAAAAAGTAAAAAAATATGCGAAAGATTTAGGGATAGACAAAGAGGACGCGCCGCTAGTCAACTATGCTCCCAATTTAGCCATTATTACTCCTGCCCAGGATTTTATCGGTAATGTAGCCTTTGTGACAGTTCCGGTAAAGATTCTTATAGACAATAAAATGGAGCTAGTGAATTATTTAATCACTTCTGAAAGGCAGAAAATTCGCCTTTCGGATGATGAATTATTAAAGATGAGCTTTTATTCTGAAAGAAAACCATCCTCAACTCCTAGATGGTCAGATAAGAGTATAGAGTCATTTATTAACAGTTACGGCGTGGCCAGTATTGCAGAGGTTTTTAACGACATTTATCAACTTTGTAAGAGGTATATTGATTTCGGTAATGACCTTTGGGCGAAATATAATGCGCTTTGGATTATGGGGACGTATTTCCACAGGATTTTTGAAACTTACCCTTACGTCCATCTTAATGGAGATATGGAATCCGGTAAAACAAAAACTCTGACCTTTACGGCCTGGTTATCGTTTAACGGAGAATTAACTTTTACTTCTTCCTCATCGTACGTTGTAAGGGTTATTCATCACAACCATTCAACTTGCTGTATTGACGAGGCGGAACGATTAAAAGGTTCAGATGACCAAGATAGTCAACTCTTAATAGCTATGTATAACTCAGGGTATAAAAAAGGATCGTATTGCGGTAAGGCTGAGCAGAATGACAGGAATGGCCAATGGATTCCTAGGAAGTTTGAGGCTTATTCTCCAAAGATGTTTGCTTCAATACGGGGCCTTGAGGCCTCTTTAAGCTCACGATGCGTTCCTATCATAATGCTTAAAACAGGGAATAAAGAAATCAAAAATCGGGAACTAGATAGCAACAATAAAGATTTCCAAGAAATCCGCGATAAGCTTTATCAGGTTATGCTTACTTATTATTTTCTTGTAAGTGTTGAATATAAACAAATAAGGGATGAAGAGATATTAGGCAGAGAATGGGAATTATGGAGACCGATTTTAGCTATTGCTAAAACGATAGACAGAGACAATGACGGAAAATTTAATTTATACAATGAAATGAGAAACCACGCGTTAGAGGTTCAAAAATTGAAGAAAGAGGCGCGCCTAGAAGAAACGCTAACTCCCAAGGTTCTCAAGGTATTAAAAGAGGCTCTTTCAGCTATTATTTGTCCTTATCATCCGGAAAATTTTTGGCCTATCGCAGACCTTGCACAATTTTTTAAGGATTCCGGGGAAGATGAATTTGCATGGTTAAATGATGAAAAAAAACATTATAAAAGCCGGTGGATTGGCGATATTTTACGAAAAGCCGGCATTGTTGATGGCCGCGCAAAACAAATGAGAATTGGCGACAAAAACGTTAAAGGATTCCATATTTCTTTGGAAAAAATTGAAGAAAGATTAAAGAATTATGAAATATAGTTTATCCCCAACCATCGGTTACATTGGTTACACGGTTACAAAAATTGTAACACTATTTATTTTCAATGTGTTACAGTGTAACCGAGTTACAAAATATGGGTTACAAGTTGGTTACATTGTAACCCAGAAGCCGAAATGTAACCCATTTGTAACCGAGAAATTAAGCCTGGGTTACACTCTAACTCTATATTTTGCAGGTAGTTCTATAAATTGTAACCAATGTAACCGAGATTTCCAGGGTAAGGGGGTATAGTCATTATGAAAAAATTAACTCCCATAAGAGCAATAAGGCATAAATGCCGCGAATGTGTGGATAATCAATACTCTTCGATTAGCGGAATATGCTGGTGTTTCCAGTTTACCCTACCGTGCCGTCTCCATTATTTTGTGCTCAAAATAGCGAAAAATAATGGAGACATCACTAGGGGGTAAAGGAGTTTTAGGCAAAAATGAAAAAATTAACTCCAATTCAAGCTATAAGGCATAAATGTCTAGAATGCCAGGCTAAACGGTATTCCTTGATTAGAAACTGTGAAGAAAAAGATTGTCCTTTACATCGTTTTCGTTTAGGCCGCAATCCTAATTATTCAGGACGTATGCCAAAAAGTTGCGATTCTAAAACTGGCAAGATAGCGGGGTAGTTTTGGATAGTATTTGTTAAAAGTGGTTAGATAGCAAGGCAGTTTTAAACGATGGCCAAAAAGACAGGTAATGATATGGCCAGAAAGAAGAAAGCGCAATGGAAGCCAAATTGCTTAAAGATAGGCCGGTTAGTAATTGCGATTATCTTTTGGTAAGCCTGGATGATCAGAGTTTCTCTTATTTGAACGATGGGGTGCCGGTAAGAATGGCCTTTTTTGTGGATGATAATGATAATTTACCCTGGTTTAAGCGGAAGACCATGGTTGCTATAATCGGCAAGAACCTGGATTTTGAAAAATATAAGTTTTATGCCCGGGGCATATTCAAAAAGGGCCTGGTAGATAAGAGTTATCTTATTGATTACATCAACAAAATGAAAAAGAAGTTTGTTCAGATGGCTATGCAAGAACTGGATGTCCTGGATATACCAGGGCAGATTACCACTAAGGCAATGATTGAGAATATGCCGGATTCTTTAGGGGCACCTGAGGAAATACCGGAAGAGCCCAAGGAATGTATAACTATGCTTGAAGCGGCAAAAATGCTTAATGTGTCCACTGGCACCATGCAAAATTTCCTAAGGACAGGTAATCTTAAGGGTGAACATGATGGTTGGGGTTGGAAATTTGTTAAATCCGATGTGGAGAATCTCTTAAAAGAAAAGCCTGAATTCCTGGTAAAAATCTGGAATAGCGGCCGTAGTTATAAAAAAAGAGGTAGAAATGATGGAGAGATTGTTTTTGAAGGTGAGCGGTATATCCATAGAAACCGGGCAGCAGAAATAATAAATTTATCCGGTAGCACCATTGGAAAATATGCTAAGGCAGGGCTTATTAGGCATACCAGAGTATCAGGCAGTGATTTTTATGTTTCCATAAATCACCTGAAGGAAATAAAGGCAAATCCACCGGATTGGCTAAAAAAGTCCTGGAGCTATTTTGCCAGAAAGGAGTAATTGATTATGGAAGAATTACTAGTTGTCCTTAGACAAATAAGGGAAGAGTTGGCAAATATTAATTGCGCGTTAACGGATAATACCAATGTCAAGAAAGAAATCTTGGAAGAAAATAAGGCAAATACTCAGGCAGTAGGCAAAATAATTGAATTAACTTTAAGGCCAGTGTTTAACCATTAAGAAAGGCGGTGAAAAATATGGAAGAGCAAGTGCAATTAACCTGTGAAGAATGTGGCGCGGAAGTAATCCGGTCCTACAAGGAACCACCTAAGAATGCCAGAGAAGGAAAACAGCCACTTTTCCACTGTGAATACTGTGGAGCAGTAAATCTTAGGGATGGCACTGTAAGGGGCAAAAAAGAATATCCGGCTCAGAAAAGACCTCAGGAAGAAAAGGATGGTTCTTTTTGGAAGATCTTGGCAGGGGTTGTTTTTACGGTAATAAGCGGTATTGTTCTTGGAAAAGTCATAAAGAGCCGACAGGGAAATGTAGGCGGGAATCAGGGAGGCCCTGCGGTGGGGCACAAGTATCCATGGGAACATTAGAAAGAACCGGATTTACGGTATTTACCAGTGGTAAAGCCTGGAAAAATGAGGTAAAACCGTCCGACGCTGTACCTAAGGTAAAAATAAATTTTACCTGGAGTTCTCTGGATTTACCCTGGAAATACCGGAAATTACCACTGGAAAAACCGGTAAAATCCTGGCAGAGACCTAAAAATTACCAGTGGAAAGTCCAGTGGAAAAAGCTCAGGTAAGCCCGACGAGAAGACCCGGTAAAATAGTTTACCTGGGGAATTACCACTGGAAAACCAGAAAGTTACCACAAAAGACCTATGGAAAGCAGCAAAAAGGGTTGTGGAAAAAATAAAGTCGCTTATGGAAAATTAAGGACCTGAGACATGGAAAAAATAATGGTAGCGATATACGCGCGATGCAGCACTGATGAGTCAAAACAAGATGTAGAGAACCAGATTAATGCCTGTAAAAGATACTGCGAGGTCCAGGGGTGGCCTTACGAGATCTTCCAAGAATACGAAAGCGCCTACAAGGGCAACAAAAGAAAAGTCTTTGAGGAATCCTTGGAGAGAATTCGGATTAAAGAGTTCAATATTTTGATGGTCTATATGCTTGACCGGTTCTCCAGGGAAACTCCCACAAAGATAGTTTCCGACCTTCACAGGATCGTAGAAGAGTATAAATGCCGGTTTATCAGCATAAAGGAAGGCATAGATAGCAACAATGATATGTGGCAGATAATCATGATGATTTTTGCTTACATGGCTAACAATTACAGCAAGATGCTAGGGATTCGTGTCCGGGAAGGCATTAAGCATAAAAAAGAAATAGGTAAATACAAAGGTGGCCGGCCAAGAAAAGATATTGATATAGGCAAGCTGAAAGCTGTCGCTAAGCAAGGCAGCCTTGGCCTAAGGAAAATCGCAAATTAATATAACCGGGATTTGCCTAAGAAAGACCGAATTAGCTATGTCCAGGTAAAAAGGGTGTTACAAAAACTCTCAGCAAATTCCAAGAAGAAAAGATGTTAAAAATCAGCCGTTATATAAAGACTTGTTTTTGTAACAGGAGAAGGGGGTGAAATCATG
>SBBM01000020.1 GCA_005239725.1 Planctomycetales bacterium
ATTTTTTCTCTTTCTTGAAGCGTTATCTGTATGTATTGTCTTGGCATACACTTAGGATAGCAATTTTCCTAAGTGTTGCACTTAATTCTTGAACTTGGTCAGGAAAAATAGGACTTGATCGCGATGAAATCACTCGATAAATTATTCTCACTTATATTTATTTTATTCTTATTTTTATTTTATTCCATTTTAGGTCACACCTACCTTGTTGGTCCCTCATTTAAATTAGAGAAGCTTGAGTCAGAATCTGATGTCATATTTAAAGCTCAGGTTGTTTCTATCAATCCTTTAAAAAATAGTTGGTTCGAAGAATATTGCGGTTTTGATGCTTCGGCAACCGAGATGCAGATCATTTCTGTTATCAAAGGTGAAATCCCTGAGAAAAAAGGGGTATTCCAACATTACCGCGAGGCTCAGGGTGATCAATGCGGACGAATGTTTTCTCCCCAATCTTATAATTTTCAAATTGGCAGATCATATTTAGTTTTTGCTAAGAAAACGGATCAACAAGCTATCTTTCGACAGCTCTGGAAAAATCATAAGTCTAAAGAAGACCAAGGAGTTTTTTGGACAGCAGATGACCAGCTGATTGTCAAGAATATATCCATTAATGAAATTGTCTGGGAAGAGTTTATCAAATTATTGAACAGTAAGGATACAAAGAATGTCGTCTATGCCATTGGACAACTTGACTTGATGAGTCGTAACGTAGGATGGGATAAACTCGATGACTTTGACCGCAATCGCGTTATGGCCGCAATGCATCATTTTGTTTTCAGCGATAAGGACGAGGTCGCTACGGCGGCCATAAAGGCTTTAGGGTGGTATAGCCCATATCTAGATGACCAAAATGCTCAGGCTTGGTTAGCCCATATCGGTGGTAGAAAGGCTCAGGGCATTGGGCCGTGGGATAGAGGTGACGTTAATGAGATTGGTCAAAAATATTGGAATGAATTAGTGAGCGTTGCCGATGGCACGGGTTCGATTGAAAAACGTACTCTGGCCATCCGTTCGTTAGGACTTATTAAGAAATCAGAAATTTTTGAACACCTTCAAAAGTGGATTAACGATCCAGAACCCATTATTCGTCAAGCTGCTGTTATTCTTTTATCCGACTATCCCGGCCCAGCAACCTCAGCAATTTTAAAACAACTATCAAAAGATAAAGATTCAAATGTGAAATATGCAGTGGCTCGCGTCATTGGACTTGGTCAAATGGACGAATCAATATATTTATTAGATCCTTTAATCAAAGATGAAGATATTAATGTGGGTGTCGCCGCTGTTGAGAGTGTTCTTTCTCTGGCACCAAGCAAGGTGGACGATTTGCTCAAAAAATATAAAGATGATCCGGATTTAAGACCGCTTTTTGTTAATGCCCTTGCCCAGGTAAATGCAGAACCTTATCGTGATGAATTGGCGGAGATTATCAATAAAAAGTCCGAATCAAAATATTTTCGAGGAGGAACAATCCCAGCCTTTTTGAGCTGGAAGATTTTGTTTAAAAATATTCAGGATCAAGATAAAAAGAAAATTCAATCTGGCGCGCTGGACAAATACTTGGATGCTCTCGAAAATACAGGCCAACATAGTTCTTCAGAGCCAAGAGATTTGTATGCTTTCTATATTCACGAGGAACTCACTGAACGGGCAAAGGCCTTTCGTGAAAAATGTAAATCAACATTTTCTTTTGATATGGAGTATTTCTTTAAGATGGTTGATGAACAGAGCAATTATTACATTAATAATTCTATTCGTCATAATTATGATACAAACTAATCAGATGCCATTGAATTTATCCATCAATAGAATTCTAATTATTTTTTTGATAATCGGATTTTTGATTACTTTCTCGCATTCTGGACATTGTTCCGAGGAGACAATTCACTCTCCTTATGAAGTATCACTTATAGTAAATGCGGGTGCCTCATTTGGTGAAGTAAAAGTTACGATTCGCGCTACCCCGTCCAAGGATACACCCACTAAAATTTTATCGATTGATTTATGGCTAGATGGAAAGGCTATCAAAATTTCAGAAGCGGCTTACTCTGATTTGGAAGCGCCGCTTTTGGGCTCCACTCAGATTCGTAGCGAGGTTGGCTATGACAAAAATCCTTGGCTTTATATTTATTTTGAGTTGGCCTATCGCATGGAAGATGGCCAGTGGCGACCGAAACGAGTCCACATCGCTTATCAAGATGGTAAAATTAAATACCGTACCATTGATACACCGCATCCGGATGGAAGTTATACATGGAAGAAAGATGATTTATGAAAAGTAAGATAGGGCTTGTTATTACAGCCATCGTTTTTGTTTTGAACTTTACTTCAAAGCTGATTTTTGCTGAACCCGCAAAGCGTGTTAACGAACCTGTCGTGTGTCACAAGACGGCATCAGAACTTTCAGCACTGCAGATGGAAGCACAAAAAGGAGCTGCCCAAGCTCAACTTAAACTCGGGAAAGAATATCTTTATGGGGTTTGTTTTATTCAAGATGGGAACACCCAAGAAAAAAATTTTTCAGATGGAGTTCAGTGGGTTCAAAAGGCAGCAGATCAAGGATTAGCCGAAGCTCAAATGGAATTGGGGTCAGTGTATTTTAATGGTCGAGGTGTTTTGCAGGATAAAGCCAAAGCCGTCGAATTTTATAGAAAAGCTGCTGAGCAAGGTTTTATTTGGGCTCAATATGATTTGGGTAGATTTTATTTAAATGGATATGGTGTAGCTAGGGATGTTTCGATTGCTCTGAGTTGGTATGAAAAAGCAGCGAACCAAGGGATGGTTCAGGCGATGAAGGATCTGGGATCCATTTATAAATTAGGCATTGGTGTCGGATCTGATTTGATAAAAGCAGCTCAATGGTTCAGGAAGGCATCTGGTTCCGGAGATGGAATTGCCATGATTGAACTTGCTGATATATTGCTCCAAGGGCCCAATGATCCCACCAATGATCAAGAAGCCGCGACTCTTTATCGACAAGCCGCTGATCAGGGATTAGCAGATGCGCAGTATAAGCTTGGTTTATTATACGAAAAGGGACGTGGTGTTGCAAAAGAGCCTGAATCAGCGTACATGTGGTATACGATTTCAGAAACTGGTTGGTATGATTTTAATAGTCGCAAGCAAATTTTATCTTCTTCTCTCACGAAAGAGCAAATTGCCGAGGCAGAATTCAAAGCCAAAGAATATTTGAAAACACATCCAATGATTGTTGAATAGGTTTGATAATGAGCTATTGTAAAAAAACTACAAGTTTTTTAATACCTCTTTTAGCATTTTCTTTTCTCATTGCTTTCGTTTTTTCTGCTAATGCCCAACTTCAACAAAAATCAATTGATGAAATATTAAGTCTTCAAGGGCAAGAATTTTATCGACAAGCCAATCAGTTTGCTTTTCAATGCTTATGGCAGGAATGTTCTGACCATTTGTTGGAGTTCTGGCGACTTTTGGATCATATCGAACAACAGACTGATAAAGATGAGAGTATCGAAAGCCTCTTAGCTACTGGGTATTTGGCCTCGGCAATTTTAAAATACGGTAGTAACGAAGATTATCAAGAACTTTTAACCCTCTATGATACGGTTCCATCTGAATCCCGTCGGCAGTCGCCATTCTTAGACGCACTTAGTGCTTTTTGGATCAAGCAAGAGTTGGCGAAAGTATTTAGTGAAGAAAAGCCCCAGAAAGTCGAGTTTGTCAAAAGTGGTCTCGTATTGCCAACGCAATTAGCCAATGCCAGTGAAGAATTGAAACTTGCCTGGATGATGTATAAAGAAATCGTAACGACTTATGAAACTAAATTGGGAACTTATAAAGATAAGAAATGGATATACACACAAAATAGTTGGCCGGTTTTTTATGAAGTGATTGCTGATTTCCTTCATGACAAAGAAGATAATACAATCGGCAAGATGACCCAGTTTGAATGGGGTGGCTGGTGTGGGACGGGAAGCGATACATTGCTTTCCCCAAAGGCACGTACTATTTGGATGGCATTCTTAAAAGAGCGTAATTATCCTTTGGTATTGGGCGCGCTTTTATCCTACATGAATCAAGGGAGCAGAATGATGCTTAATGCCAATCAAGATTTTCTTTGGCAGAAGCAATTTATTGAATGGTGTGGTTTCGATTGGGAAACTCTTTTGGTAGGAGCGGTATTAGACGGCCATGCTGAATTTTTACGATTTTTAGGAACCTATGGTTCTCAAAAGACAGCGCAGTATTTAAGCTTGATGGGATCGCAGGCGATGGATGGTTGGACACAAGAGACATATTTGCGATCCGTAGCCGCTTTTATTACACCGGGATGTGTAGTGGGCAATTACGGCACAGGCAGTTCCGCTGATATCACTCGGCAAAATAAGGATGAAATTCCTCAAGAGACACAAAAGAAACTTTTAGATATTTTAACTGCGCAAATAAATACTGATGTCGATAGGCATATGATGGATACAGTCAGTCATCTTTTAACGCCACTGTGTCGTTCAGAGACAAAAGATGCACTAAAAAAGATTTTGCAATCACCGTATTCCGAACCGCGCAAACGCGCAGTTATTGCCTTGCAAGCATTAGGTGAAAAAGTTGAAATTCCCCCAGATCCCGGCCCGGTATATTTTCGTTTACTTATTAACGACGCACCCTTAGCTAACAAAAATGTTGAGTGGACACTGAAACAAAATGATCAGATGTCAACGAGTAGCTCTGTCCATACCAATGAAAATGGTCAATTTAGTTTTCAACGAGATTACTTGGTCGATTCGACTAAAGACTGGAAGCTGATGCTTTCTTCTGGCCGTAATATGAAAAATATAGATGATGTATTTTTCAATCTTGAAGCCAATTTACCAAAAAGTTTTGATAAGCCAATTGATATTCGGCTTGAGACATCAGCACTAACTTTAAGCCTTCATTTGAATCATCCGGATGATTACTACAAAGGCAAGCAGATGGGGATTCGACTTCATTATAATGGCCCGGGTGGTGGAGGGTTAGTATACTTTCAGGCAGTGGGTGAGGAATTTAAATTGCCGGTTACTTCAAAAATTACATTTCCTCATTTGACGCCCGGGGAATATTACATCACGATTTTTGTTCCCGGATCGGCGATGTGGGCTCAACAGAATATTAAGTTAGGAAAAGAACCTCAAGAGCTAAAAATTGATTTACAGCCGGGTGCGGATTTGAAGTTTGACATTGTTGCTCTGGGTGGATCCAGACAGGATCAAAATGTCCCGTTTAATCTTTTAACTAAAGAAGGCAGATCACCAGGCGTTAATTCTTGGCCTGTCAATTATGATTATATGACAAAAAGTTATCGTGGGTTGCCTTTGGGTGAATATGAATTTACAATCCTTTCCAGTGAGGAAAAGAAAAAACAAGAGCAAGGGCGCAATAACCGCAGGGAAAGCCGTGAGGAAACTTTTCCCAACATGCAGGAATATCAGGGAGAAAAACGGATAGTCGTGATCGATGATAAATCACCAGATGTGATTGATTTGGGAACAATTGAACTTAAACCAGCTGGAGAAGTAATTCGCAGTACAACTTCAAAAACATCGAGTAAGGTTAGATGATAATTCTATATGGCCTAATATTTTTACTAAGCTTTGGTGTTATTAACATCCCGTTGACTCATTAAAGTTTGTACCTGGGATAAATCGCTTCCAGGTATTCTTTCTTGGATCGTGGACTCATAGGCTGCCTCCTTAATGTTCGGTAACATCAATTATGAGTCAACGAATCAATTTTTCATTTGCCTCGGTAACATTTAATGTGAGGCAATGCGAGGCAATGCGTCCCCTTGACAAGTAATAATTGTAGTATATACTTTCACTATTCTTGTCAAGAAACCGCTTTCTTTGCCACAGGAAAGATCAAGAAAATAGGATATCCCCTATATGGTTAGCTTTATTGAGAAAAAAAGGCCAAATTTGTTTTACAAAATTATCTCTTCATTTGTTTCGTTCACTCTTGTTTTTAGTTCAGTTATTCCACCCGCCAGCGTGTCAGCTCAGGCAACACCAACAGTTATAAATCTTCCTGCCCCCGGCGTTATGCTGGCACCAAGCAATGCATTCTTTCCAGTCTTAATCAAAGGAATCGAGATACATCCTAAGAATCCATTAATGTTTGATTTTATTATGGATACCGGAGATACAAGCCTTACCGATGAACAATTTCGTCAAGAATCTTCAAAATTGGTGAAATATTTTCTGGCCGCATTAACTGTTCCTGAAGAAGAAATGTGGGTGAACTTATCGCCTTATGAAGAAAATCGTATTATCCCCAAAAGTTTTGGTCAAACAGAAGCGGGACGAGATCTCCTTGTTCAAGACTATATCCTAAAACAATTAGTGGCGTCATTGACGTATCCAGAGGATGAGCTGGGTCAGAAATTTTGGAATCGCGTATATAAACAAGCAGAGGCAAAATATGGACGAGTCGATATCCCCATGAATACTTTTAATAAGATTTGGATCTTGCCAGAGAAGGCATCTGTATATGAATATGATAAGGGAGCATTTGTCGTAGATAGCCGCCTGAAGGTCATGCTCGAGGAGGATTATCTTGCCTTAGAAATGAATCAAAATAGCACGAAGCACGCACTAGGGAATATAACTAAAGACGACCTAGATGTTGTAACGGGCATAGAGGCAGAAGCTGTTCGGGAGATTTTAATTCCAGAGATCGAAAGAGAAGTTAATGAAGGAGAGCATTTTGCCAATTTACGTCAGATCTATAATGCCATGATATTGGCCACTTGGTATAAACAGCGTCTTAAAAATAGCCTGCTTGGTCAAGTCTACGCTGACCAAAAGAAAGTAAGCGGTCTTCAAAGCGAAAATCTGACCAATCAGGAAATATATGACCGATATGTTAGGGCCTTTCAAAAGGGTGTTTATGACTATATAAAGGAAGATTATGATGAGACAACACAAGAAGTAATCCCGAGAAAATATTTCTCTGGGGGAGCAACTGCACAGGACCTAGGAAAAGTGTTAACAACGTCTTCAGGCAATAAGTTACAAGCAGGGTCAGTCAATCTAAGAGGAAAAGCTGAACGGGTTACTACTGAAATTTCCCCAGAATCGTCAACGCCCAGCGCCAGCAGCCCAGTGGCTGCGATGGCAAGGGTTGTCTCTGACCCCAGTATCTTGAAATGGACAACTGCTCGTTTTCGTGAATCGACGACAAATGTACCACCGCAGACCTTGGAAGAGGTTCTTACCCAGATTATTAAAGAATATGATATTCGTGGGTATGACGGCTTCGGGGATAAGAAAACCAACCCACAACAATATGATGAAGAATTGTTGCAATGGATTGGACGTGCAATGGCTACAGTTGAATTTGGGTCAGCTGTTCACCGTGGACGAAAAGTAAGACTTAATCCAGGAGATTCTTTTGTTATCGCTGGTGATAATGGGCCTTCGACGCAATGGGTGAAAGATAATTTGATTAAGGGGCTACGAGAAGCAGGTATCAACGTAATTGATTTGGGAGGTTCAAAAGAAGGAGAAAAGACGGTTATTTCCGGTCAATTATACAAGAGTATCCGTAGCCTAGGAGCCCAAGGCGGTCTTTATGTCACGCGAAGTCATGTTGAGATTGGCACTAATGGGATGAAACCGAATGTTGGTGGAATTACTCTTTATGGAGATATGCTTAAAGCATTACAGGTTCAAATTCTTAAGGCCGAATACCTAAAGGCAAATACGAAAGGATCTTTAGATATATCTACAGAAACACGTGAACTGTCTCGTCGTAAATATTATGATTCTTTGCGTGCAGAATATAGCGGCTTACGAGAGGCCATTGAGGCATCTGGCATAAAGGTTGCTTTGAATTTTAATGGTGGCGCGTCAGTCGATTATCGTGATATTGCAGAAGAGTTGATCGGTCGTGGCAACATTACAAGAATTATTCGTGATACGAGTGACCCTTTCAACGAAAATGGCGGCTTAGCTGATCCGTCACGTGATGATGACGTTGCACTAGCTCATCCAAAAGAAAATGTTATTCAATATTCCAAGGAGCATCCAAATGAATTTATCATCAACTTTGATCTGGATACAGATAGAGTCAGCATTGTTTTAGGTGGAGAACTTTATCTTGGTGATCGTATGCTCTATCCGATTGTTGAATATCTATTAACCTTGGATCGATATAAAGACATTCATAAGACTCAGCCGTTTTGGGTTGATTCAAGGATGCGGAAAGAAGTGCAGCTTCTGGTAGGATTTTTTGGTGGTATTGCTAAAAAACATCCTAAAGGACACTCTAAGGTTAAGGCAACGATGGATATGCAGCTTCTTGAATTAGCTGAGTCAAAGGGGTATAGCGATATTCAATCTTTCCTTGATGATTATCCGGGGTATAAAGATGTTCAGGCTGAATATTCTCTACATATGTTTAAAACGGACAGCAAAGGCCAGGCCTTTGATGATGCTTTAGATTTTGGTCTTTACTGGCTACAGGTTTATACCAGCTTAATTGCAAGGCATCGAGAAGCTGGTAATCAATGGGCTGAAAGTGGACTGTTAAATGATTATATCGATCACTTAGTTGGGCAAGGTGCTTTTCAGATTTCAGTGCAGTTAAAAGAGCAGCGTACGCTGAGTACTGATGCTGCAAAGACTAAAGTTATGTTTGCCATGAAAGATGCGGTAGTTGGGCATTTTTCTGGTCGTCCAGATTTTGTGTATGAAGATAACTGGCGCACAGCTGCAGGGGGAAAGCCATTCATCCTTGTTGATATTGACGGTGTATTTGATTTAACAACTCCAAGAGGAAACATTTTTTGGGGATGGTCAAACACAGCAGCAAAAGTGGCTTATGGTGTTCAAAGCGATACTAACGAGGATACGGTTGCTTTAGCTGAAGCCATAACAGCTCTCTATATTCATAGCCGAAAACAAGTGGATCCGAATTTATCCCCCATAGATGATCAAGAAACAAAAGCATTGCGTAATCTATTAGGTGAAGAATCATCTGCTGCCGTTGAAGCTCGGGTATTGGCAAAATATCCGACAATGGAGGACGCGCTTGATGGTCTTGCGGGTGTACCGCCGGCTCGCTCCACCTCCTCACCACTAACGCCCAGCGCCAGCAGCCCAGTGGCTGCCGTTTTGCCACGTGTTAAGCCCACGGAAACAAAGAGCTGGTTAGAATTGAAACGCTTGGTAGGTGACCGAGGACGATATGATCTACGAGAATTATTTGCGGTTGACGATAACCGTTCAAAAAAATTAAGCTTAGCATTAAATGATGGGTTTGAAGTTGATTTTTCAAAGAACTTAATAGATGGAGAGACGCTGGAGATTTTACTCAAACTTGCAGAGGAGACTTCTCTTAAAGAGGCAATTGAGCAAATGTTTACAGGTAAGAAAATCAATGAAACAGAAAATCGTGCGGTGTTGCACACCGCCTTAAGGAACGTAAGGCGTGGCAAAGAGGGAGAGCTAGTGGCCGCCAATGGGCCGGTTTTCGTCGATGGTAAGGATGTGATGCCCGAGGTCATCGCTGTCCTTAATAAAATGGAGAAGTTTACAAAGCAAGTTCGATCTGGGGAATGGAAAGGGGCGAGTGGAAAGCGTATAAAACATGTTGTCAGCATAGGGATAGGAGGATCGGACTTGGGCCCTAAAATGGCAGCCGAAGCCTTAAAACCTTTCGGTCGAGATTCCGGTATAGAGGTGCATTTTATTTCCAACATCGATGGGACAGCAGTTAAGGAAACTTTAAGGGGGCTTGATCCTGAAGAAACATTGGTCATTGTTGAATCAAAGACATTTACGACTGGGGAGACCATTCAGAATGCAAGAACAGTAAAAAAATGGGTAAGTAATTATTATACTTCAAATCCAAGCCTCAATGTTAGTACTGCAGATGCAATAAAAAAGCATTTTGTGGCAGTTTCGATGGCAAAAGGAGAAGTCGAAGGATTCGGTATAGATTTAGAAAATATGTTTCCTTTTTGGGATTGGGTGGGTGGTCGTTACTCTGTATGGTCGGCCATTGGATTGCCTTTAGCGACGTATGTTGGGTTTGATAACTTTTTAGCCATGCTCGAAGGCGCTCGTGAAGTTGATGAGCATTTTAGAACGCAGCCTTTTGATAAAAATATTCCGGTTTTAAAGGCATTGTTAGGTATCTGGTATAGCAATTTTCTTGGGGCAGCAACTTCCGCTATTTTACCTTATGATCAATACTTAGGATTGTTTCCTAAGTTTGCACAACAGTTTTTCATGGAAAGCAATGGTAAAAGTACAGATCGAGATGGCAATCGGATAATTGATTACCAAACCGGACAAATAATATGGGGCGAGGCAGGAACGGATGGTCAGCATTCTTTCTATCAATTAATTCATCAAGGAACCCGTCTTGTTCCCGCAGATTTCATTGGAATTACAAGAAGCCAGAATCCTTTAGAGGGCCATCACGATAAATTTTATTCTGATTTTATCGCTCAACCTTTTGCTCTTGCCTTCGGTGCCAAATTAGCAGAGGTTAAAGCGGAACTAGTTAAGAAGGGTAGCGTTAATGACGAAGATTTGGATTGGCATGCAGCGCATAGAACGTTTGAAGGCAATAAACCCACCACATCAATTTTGATTGATGAAATGGATCCAAAAGTTTTAGGAAGTTTGATTGCAATTTATGAACATCAGATTATGGCTGAAGGCGTGATTTTAAACATTTTTTCTTTTGATCAATGGGGCGTTGAATTAGGCAAAAAAGTTGCTACGGATAGAGTGCTGCCATATCTAGACGGCTCTAAACCCTCAGAGGGGCTTGTAGCTGTGGAACGCGGAAAAGTGCTTCAGGGACCCGTAGACCGATTTAATAAAAGGAAACATGGCGCAACGCCTGCAGCAGACCCCCTCGGTGGTATCGACCTAAATGCTAGCGCGCTTGATCTAAAAACAGCTAATGTTGGGAAATTTAGCTTTCCGGTCCCGACCCCACAAATGATTCAAAATATGAATCAAGCAACGGGGTTTGTCCCCATCATTATTCAAGTTACACCTATTGTGAATCTTCCATTGATTTTGGGCTTCGCTAATGAGAATGAGAAACATTCAAACGAGTTGACCTTTAATCTGTCTGGCCTCGATCCAATAGTAGGGAGAGAGCGTTTTAAAGCAAGAGAACTTGCAGAAATTAGCCTTTAAATTAAAGGCTACACAGAGAGAACCTCCCTTCGGACAAGCTCAGGAGCCGTTGAGGAGGTTCTTTTGTTTGGTCTTAAGGGGGAGGCAATGCTCGATTTTTAAGCTGAGATAAGCAGTTTAACCCTTTTTAGGGGTTTTACGCGTTATCAAAATAAATCTTGAAAATTGCTTGTGGTCAAGTTAATCTCAAAGATTAGTGAAAATATCTGTTGAAATGGATATAACCCGCATTAGTTGAGATTAGTTTTTATGTTTTTGTTGCGCCCCAAAGGGCCTGGGTGATATATTCTTTTATAAATCAGCCCAGAGAATAGTTGACCGCCGCAGGACTCCTGCGTAAGATCATGCCGACAATATCTTTTCTAAAAAAGATCTGCGAGACGGTGATAGGGAAGGCCAAAAGCCCAACCGACAAGAATGTCTTCCGCCAGATTTCTCTTGTCGCTTTATTTGCGTGGGTTGGATTGGGTGCGGATGGGTTGTCTTCATCTTGTTATGGGCCTGAACAAACATTTTTAGTGCTTCACCAATATCCTTCTTTAAGTCTTTTCGTTGCCTTGGCAATGGCCTTGACTATCTTTGTGATCAGTGAAAGCTATTCGCAGATTATCGAATCTTTTCCAACCGGTGGTGGCGGATATCTGGTGGCAAGTAAACTTCTGTCCCCCAGCGTGGGCATGGTTTCTGGATGCGCCTTGCTGATTGATTACGTGCTGACAATCGCCATATCTGTTGCCAGCGGTATTGATGCCTTATTTAGCTTCTTGCCGCTGGACTGGGAGGCGCTGAAGATCTATTGTGCCATCCTGGGGATTTTTATTTTGATGTTGATGAACATGCGCGGCGTCAGGGAATCCGTCATCCCGCTGGTTCCTGTGTTCATGACATTTATTGTCACGCACTTTTTTGTCATTATTTATTCATTGATTTTGCGTAGCGGTGATTTTCCGCAGGTGGCCCATATGGTCAAAACCGACTTCACCGCGGCCCATGCGGATGTCGGGGTCTTTGGGATTATGCTTTTAATTCTCAAGTCGTATAGCATGGGCGCTGGGACGTACACGGGCATCGAAGCCGTCAGCAACGGTCTTCCCATGTTACGTGAACCAAGGGTTGAGACGGGCAGAAAGACAATGCGGTATATGGCGTTTTCCTTGGCATTCACCGCCACAGGTTTGATGATTGCTTATCTTTTATTTAATCTGCATCCGCAATATGGGAAGACCTTGAACGCAGTACTTTTTGAGAATATCGTCTATAATTGGCCAGGGCATTCTGGTTCATTGTTCGTTTTGATTGCCCTTACGGCAGAGGCCCTGCTGCTTTTTGTGGCAGCCCAGGCGGGTTTCCTTGACGGACCTCGCGTATTGGCCAACATGGCAACCGATCGCTGGTTTCCTACTCGTTTTACCTCTTTAAGCGACCGACTGGTTACCCAGAACGGTATTATCTTGATGGGCATGGCGGCCATTATCACGGTTGTCCTGACGCAAGGCTCCGTGGGAATGCTCGTCATCCTTTACAGCATTAATGTCTTTATCACCTTTTGTTTGTCACAGCTGGGTATGGTCCGTCATTGGTGGACAGTACGCAAGGAGGATCCTAGGTGGACCAAAAAGATTTGTATTAACGGCTTTGGGTTGATGCTGACATCGTTTATCCTTTTATCCATTATTGTGCTTAAATTTCACGACGGCGGCTGGGTGACGTTGATCCTGACAGGAATGCTCATCGTCGTTGCTATTTTAATCAAGCGTCATTACATCCAGACGGCAAAACTCCTGAGACGCTTGAATGCCCTGGTTCAAACGGTTTCTCAAGAGATGGCCGTTGTCCAGCAAGAAGAAAAGAAGGACGTTAGGTTTGATCCCCGGGCCAAGACGGCGGTCCTCATGGTCAATGGCTTCAACGGCCTGGGGTTGCACACCCTTCTTAACGTGATCCGTCTTTTTGGCACAGGGTTCAAGAATTTCATTTTCGTAGAGATCGGGGTCATTGACGCCGGTAATTTTAAAGGAATTAAAGAGGTTGACAACCTCAATGAGCGGATTCAAAAGGATGTGGGGCGGTACGTGGCCTACATGCGGCATAGTGGTTATTATGCCGAAGGAATTTTCTTTATGGGGACAGACCATATTGCCGAGATCGAAAGGATTTCAGCAGATATTATGACGCGTTTTCAAAATGTTGTTTTCTTTGGGGGTCAGCTGGTCTTTCCTGAAGAGACATTTTGGACGCGGCTTTTGCACAACTATACCGTTTTTACTCTCCAGAGGAGATTTTATCAGAAGGGGATCCCCTTCGTTTTGGTGCCCATTCGCATTTAAGGCATTTTGTATTGGGGTCAATCGATTGTGCGCAGGATGTCATCGGCAAATGTCTGCATGGGGGCCACGCGGTCTTTGGAGATTTTTAGGCCTTGTTCCACAGATACCGGCGGGTTTCTTCGATAAGGACCTTATTTAATACTAAGAGGGAAATGATGTTGGGGACCGCCATCAGTCCATTGGCGATATCCGCGAAATTCCAGATAATCGAAAGCTGCGCAACTGAACCAACCATTACTGCTGCTACCCATAAATACCGGTAGATCATAATCGCTTTTGCGCCCCACAGGTACTCCGCCGCCTTTTCGCCATAATACGACCAACCCAAGATAGTTGAGAAGACGAACGTCAAGAGCCCGATGACTAGGATCGCGGGGCCCACAATCGGAAAACTCTCAAAGACTTTTTTTGTCAGGGCGGCACCGTTTAAGCCTGTCGTCCATTCGCCGGAATTGACGACGACCAATCCCGTCATGAGGCACACGACCACCGTGTCCCAGAATGTTCCTGTTGAAGAAACGAGCGCCTGGCGTACCGGATCTTTGGTCTGGGCGGCCGCTGCGACAATCGGGGCGCTCCCCAGTCCTGATTCGTTGGAGAAAAGCCCCCGCGCTATCCCGTAACGGATGGCCTCCTTCATCCCCGCGCCTAAAAATCCGCCGACTGCCGCTTGTCCCGTGAGGGCTGTCTTAAGGATAAGGGTGACGGTGTCCGGCAGGGTTTCGATCTTGAGCGCCAGCAAGACAAGACATCCAACCACATAAAAGATTGCCATAAACGGCACCAGTCTTTCGCAGATCCGGGCAATGGAACGCACCCCACCGAGGATAACGACAGCAGTCAGCGCGGTGATGATGATCCCGGTAATCCATGGAGAGAGCTGAAAGGTCTCTTTCATCAGTTGGGCAATGGAATTGGCCTGAACCATATTGCCAATGCCGAAGGCGGCAAACGCGGTTAGAAAGGCAAAGAGAATACCGAGCCAGCGGCAGTTCATGCCGCGCTCCAAGACGTACATTGGCCCACCGGACATTTGGCCCTGGGCGTTGGTTGTGCGGTATTTAACGGAAAGAAGCGCTTCAGAATATTTGGTCGCGATACCAAAAACACCGGTCAGCCACATCCATAAGACAGCCCCGGGACCGCCAGAGGCAACAGCCGTTGCGACACCGACGATATTGCCGGTGCCGATAGTGGCAGCCAGGGCAGTTGTGAGCGCCCCAAACTGACTGATATCACCTTCACCCTCTTTCTTGCGTTCCCAGGAAATTTTAATGGCATCGATGAGGTAGCGCTGGATAAATCGTAGACGAATGGATAAGAAGAGATGGGTCCCAAACAAGAGGATGAGTAGTGGCGGCCCCCAAATGAAGCCAGCTAAATTGCTTAAGATGGTCTCTATGTTTGTCATCGATCCTGGAAATCATTATACTCTTCTCGAGGTCCCTTTGTATGAATATTTTTGAGTAATTTGCGCCATAATTTTGTTAAGGGGAAAGATACAGTTTATCGCAGCATGAGAATCTCGGGAAGACGCAGCAGACAAGTTGTTATCGCCACGACCTCAGTGGGATCTTGCCTCACGACGCGGTTTCCTCCAGGGAGAAAGAAGACTTTTGCCTTTAGGGTAGCTTCTTGGGAATGCTGGTAATCCTCGTACTATTGGAAGGGCAGAATTTTCAAGGTATATCCCTCAATTTCCTTAAAGACGCCCAATGGTCTTTTTTGGTGAAGGGTCCTGTAGAGACCAACATCAAGGAGATAAAACTTGGGGCGTTGGATCAATCGTCCTTTTGTCCGTTTCAAAGGAGAAGCAAGTGATAGGCCAGCAAGGGGTCTTCCGGGATTGAGAAATACTGTTCCGTGGTCTTGTGTTCAACAGCGCAATCCCGAGCGACCAACGATATGTTGAGAACCGACCCTTGAGAAAGACTGGCGGCTTCTAGATTGTAAACATTCGTCATTTTGGGCCGATTTAACTATTTTGGCATATTAGAACAAAAAATGGTTTAATACTTATTTTTTAGCTTTAAGGTTTGGTATAAATTGATTTAAATTTATTTACAGAATGGACATATAAATTAGTTAGTTTGGACAATTATTTATATAAAAATATAATTAATTAAGATATTTCATTAA
>SBBM01000059.1 GCA_005239725.1 Planctomycetales bacterium
CGGGGTCTGATGCTGCGACGAATAAGGAGCAGCGTTTATCATGCCCGCCGAGATGTGAGGCGGGCCGGGGTCTGATGCTGCGACGAATAAGAGCTAGTCTCCGCGTAGTTTTTTATCTTTTAACCTTATTTTTCATTAGTTCTAATGCTTTTGCGTTTGACAAAAAGGCATCGCGCGCCGTCAGCCACTATATAATGGCCGGGATGTCTGAAACACTCGGCGATTTAGATACGGCTATCGCTGAATACAAAAGGGCTTTAAGGGCCGATTATAGAAATACGGTTATTCGCCTGGGCCTGGTATCCAGTTACCTAAAAAAAAACGAAACACTTAAGGCAATCAGGGAATTAAACCTTATCGTAAATCTTGAGCCTGAAGCAGTTGAGCCGCACGCAATATTAGCCCTCCTTTATTTTTCTCAGGGCAAAATTAAAGAAGCAAACAGCGAATACGAAACTGCGCTGAAGAATGCCTCTGCCGCCGAACCCCGGAACATTGATATTTACAAGAGCCTGGGCGCAGTGTATATTAAGCAGAGAAGGTTTCAGGAAGCGCAGAATACTTACCGGCTGATACTTGATTTATCGCCTCAGGACGGCGAGGCGCATTTTTACCTGGGCACTATTTTTGAAGAATTAAAAGACCGGGCCAAGGCAATTGAAGAATTTAAGAAGACCTTAAAGATAGACCCGGATTACGCCGAAGCCCTGAATTACCTCGGTTATATATATGTGGAAGAAAATAAAAACCTGGATGAGGCGGAGATTATGATAAAAAAGGCCATTGAAATGGAATACACCAACGGCGCTTACGCTGACAGCCTGGGTTGGCTTTATTTTAGGCAAGGCAAGATTAAAGAGGCAATAAAGGAATTGGAGCGGGCAACCACACTTTTGGACGACCCTGTAATTTATGACCATCTGGGGGATGCTTATTTTAAAGCAGGGGACATTGATAACGCCAGGGAGAACTGGCAGAAATCCCTGAAATTAGACTCCAGCCAAAACAAGGTTAAGGAAAAACTGGATAAATTGAAGAAATGACCGTATATAGCGATAGACAAATTAAAGAATGGGAAGCAAGGGCAAAAAAGGTGCGCCGGCTTATTATACAGATGCTTGCCAGGGCGGGCTCCGGGCATCCGGGGGGAAGCCTTTCGGCCACGGATTTGATTACGGCTTTATATTTTGCGGTATTAAGATACGACCCGAAACGGCCGGATTGGCCTGACCGTGACAGGTTCCATATATCTAAAGGGCATTGCTGTCCGCTCTGGTATGCGGTTTTAGTTGAGGCCGGTTATTTTCCCATGGAAGAACTATGGACCTTGCGGCAGTTAGGCTCTATGCTTCAGGGCCACCCGGATAGGCGTACCCCTGGCGTAGAAGTTGCCTCGGGTTCCTTGGGCCAGGGTTTATCAGTGGCAGTAGGGATGGGCCTGGCAGCGAAAATAGATAAGAAGGATTACCGGGTATACTGCCTTTTGGGAGACGGCGAAATTCAGGAAGGTAATATCTGGGAGGCAGCCATGGCTGCCAGTCACTATAAGTGCGATAATTTATGCGCGATATTAGATTATAACGGTTTTCAGATTGACGGCAGGGTAAGGGATATAATGAACCTTGAGCCATTGGTATCTAAATGGCAGGCATTCGGCTGGCAGACCATAGAAATAGACGGGCATAATATGCGGCAAATCCTGGGCGCATACGATGAAGCAAGGGCTATAAAAGGCAAGCCTGCCATAATCATTGCCCGCACCATAAAAGGCAAGGGCGTATCTTTTATGGAGAATGTGGTGGATTTTCACGGCCGCGCGCCCACAAAAGAAGAAGCGGAAATAGCCTTAAAAGAGTTAGAGTAGTTTAATAAGGGCGCATAGCGTAGAGCGTATAGCGGACAATAGAAACAAAATCCTATACGCTTCCCGCAGAACGGCATCCCGCAAGCTAAGAGATAGCATTGCGGGAAAACGCTATCCGCTAAACGCTAAAAAATATGGCGGAAAATTTATACCAGCGCGATGTCTATGGTCAGACATTAATTGAGTTGGGTAAAGAGGACAAGGATATAGTCGTAATGGACGCGGATTTGTCCTGTTCGACGCGCACCTGCCTTTTTGCCAAGGAATTCCCGGAGAGGTTTTTTAACGTCGGGGTGGCTGAACAAAATATGATGGCGACTGCCGCGGGCCTTGCAGCTTGCGGCAAGACTGTATTTGTTTCTACTTTCGCCATATTTGCTACGGGCAGGGCCTGGGACCAGGTAAGGAATAACATAAGTTATAATAACTTTGATATAAAAATCGTTGCTACGCATGCCGGTATAAGCGTCGGCCCCGATGGCTCAAGCCACCAGGCCCTGGAAGACATCGCGCTTATGCGCGTTATACCGAACATGAATATAATCGTCCCCTGCGACGGACCCCAGACGCGCGAAGCGGTAATCGTTGCGGCAAAACACAAGGGTCCTTTTTATATCCGCCTGGGAAGGGCAAAGGTTCCGACAGTTGAAAATAAAGGCGAGTTTAAATTCGGCAAAGCGCAAGTCTTGGCCAAGGGCAATGACGTTACGATTATTGCCTGCGGTATTATGGTCGGAGAAGCGCTTGCCGCAGCAAAAAACCTCATCAATAAAGGCATAAACCCCAGGCTCATCAACATCCACACTATTAAACCATTAGATAAAGAAGCCATATTGAACGCCGCCCGCCAGACCAGAGGCATTGTTGTTTGCGAAGAACATGCGGTTATAGGCGGCCTTGCTTCTAGCGTTGATGAAATAGTAGCGGAGAACTGCCCTACTAAAGTTATGCGCGTAGGCGTAAGAAACAGGTTTGGCCAGTCAGGAGAGCCGGCTGAACTCTTGAAAGAATATAATCTTACCAGCGGAGATATCGAAAAAGCGGTTTTATCGGTTGTTTCCTAACAGGGCTTCGGTCAAAAATTAGGAGTCTCAGTTGAGCGGGGACGGTTCTCGTTGCCATAACATGAATTACAGACAGGAGAACCGTCCCCTAGTTTTTAACTCCTACGCCAAAGTAAACCTTTCCTTAACAGTCTTAAATAAGCGCAAAGACGGTTACCATAATATAAAGACTATCTTCGAACGGATAAGCCTTTCCGACAGGATTATCTTGAAGCTGCGCAGGGATAGCAAAATAAACATCATATCGGCGGCGGAAGGTTTGCCCAAAGATAAGACGAAAAATTTAGCCTACCGCAGCGCCGAGTTACTGCAGAAAAAATTTAATATTAATAAAGGCGTGGACATAAAGATTTTAAAACGCATACCCCTCGGAAGCGGCCTGGGAGGAGGCTCCAGTAATGCCGCATGCGTCCTTTCAGGCTTAAATCAGCTTTGGGGCCTTAATCTTTCCCGGGATAAGCTTGCCCGGTTAGCCGCAAGACTGGGCAGCGATGTGCCGTTTTTTATCTACGACACCGCCTTTGCCCAAGGCAGCGGGCGGGGAGATAAAATAAAACCGTTTAAGGCTAAAAATAATTTTTCCCTCTGGCACATCCTGGTCGTGCCTGAAATACAGGTTTCTACACCTCTGATATATCATAAATGGGATGCTTGCCTGGCGGCAGACAGGCGATTTTCAGGGTTGACAAGGCGGCAATACGATGATAAAATTTTAACTTTAGGGCTAAAAACAGAGAGCCTTTCTTTGATAGCTAAATCGATGTTTAATAGCCTGGAAGAGGTTACCTTTAATTTATACCCCGGAATAAGGAGTATAAAAGAAAAACTCCTTAATTCAGGCGTAAAAGCGGCATTAATGTCCGGAAGCGGTTCAGCGGTCTTCGCTATTGTTTCTTCCCGAAGAGAGGCAGGGCTGTTTTGCAGGAAGATGAGGAGACTGAATAGGCATTGGCAGGTTTTTCCTGTGCGGACGGTCTGAATTTTTTAAGGAGGCGGCTATGGAGATAACCGAGGTAAGGGTATTCTTAAAAGATTCGCCTGATAAGAAGCTTAAGGCGTATGCAACAGTAACCTTTGACAATGCCTTCGTGGTGCGGAATATAAAGGTAATTCAGGGTACAAGCGGATTATTTATCGCTATGCCTTCGCGCAGGATCAAGAGTCCTTGCGCTAAGTGCGGCTTTAAAAATGAAGCACGCTCCAAATACTGCAATCAGTGCGGCGCACAGTTGCCCCTCGTGGCACATTCAGCTAGCCAGGAACCCGTTAATACGCAGTCGGAACATAAGGATATTGCGCATCCCATAACCCAGAATTTCAGGGATTACCTGCAAAAGAAGGTTCTGGAGGCTTACGAAGAACAGGTAAAAAATGGTCCGGCTAGTTCCGGTGACTCAGATTTTGGCGAATAATGCTTCTTTGCCCGGTAGTGTAATGGCAGCACATCAGAATTTGGGTCTGAGTGTCATGGTTCGAATCCATGCCGGGCAGCAGTTAGTTGTGGCACGAGAATTTCCCCGCCAAGCTATATGATGGCAAGCGGGAGCCCGCGCACTTTTTGCCTTTGGCGAAAAGTGCAGAGCAATCGAAAATCGAAAGTTGAAAATAGATGAGAACAGATTTTCGATTGCGGTCAAATTTCTATTTTCTATTTTCAAGACATGGCGTTCATATAGGATAAATTTTTTCAGGATTGCTTGTGGCTCAGCGTTTGAGTGTGTACCGATCTTAGAGATTTGTAGCCGTAAGGGATTGATTAATACTGATAAGAGTACGGCGCTAAAAAGCGAACTGGAAGATATATGCAAAATGCTTTCAGGGTTAATAAATTATTAAATTAACCTTGCTGCTTTAGCAAACAAAGTAAAAAGGTTATAAAAGTGGTGAGATGTTGTGAGTTTAGGAAATGACGCAGAAGGCATTGAAAAAGAAGTACGATTGCGAAAGCAACGAGCAAAAGATTTAGGAATTCTCAAGATATTTGAAAAATTGTATCAAAAGATACCTCATTATCCAAGTTGGTGTTGCGGACTTCGGCTGGTGTCAACATCGGGCAGTTAAAGATAAATTGATGGGGATGACAACTAAAAAATGATTCTTTACGAAGAAATATTCCGGGAGTTCCGGAAGCAAAAAGTAAAATATGTGATTGTGGGTGGGATTGCCATTAATTTACTCGGCTCTTTGAGGAGCACCGCAGATATGGATATCCTTGTTGAGATGAGTAATCATAATCTCAAGAAAGTCGTGAGTATTTTAAAAAAGAAAGGATATCGTATAAAACAGCCCGTTGACCCTATGGGTATAGCAGATGAAAAGACGCGCTACGATTGGATCCATAATAAGCATATGAAGGCATTTAATTTTTACAAAGAAGACGAGTTGAAAGAAGTCGATATAATAGTGAAATCTCCCGTATCTTTTAAGAAAGCCCGGAATACCATCCTGCGGGTGCGGGTAAGCGATATGGTATTACCTGTAATTTCTATCGATAACCTTATTGCGATGAAGAGAGGCACCGGCCGGGTCATTGATAAATTAGATATAGAGCAGCTTAAAAAGATAAAAAAATTAAAGAGGGCCGGATGATCTCAGAATGGGAGACTCAGGAAGAGAAATTATCGCGATTTTTAAAGATATCCGCGAAAAAGAAATTGGAATGGCTGTATCAGATGCACGAACTTATATGGAAAGCTTCCACAAAGAAACGCCGGAATATTTTTCAAAAGTTAAGAGAGAGCAGTTAGTTTCCCGCGTGATTATGAAAAAAGACATCGCGGTTATAATACTGGCGGCAGGCAAGGGCGAAAGGATGAAATCCTCTCTCCCCAAAATTTTACACCCTCTCTGCGGCAGGCCCATGGTTTCTTATGTTTTTGACCTTGTGAAAAGCTTAGGCATGCGCAATGTTATTACAGTCTTGGGTCATAAACACGAGGAAACGAGGGAGTTTATTCCGCCGGGAATAAAAGTGGCTGTGCAGAAAAAACTTATCGGCACTGCGGATGCGATAAAGGCCGCTGCCCCATTATTAAAGAATTTTAAAGGCACGGTAGTAATTCTGTATGGTGATGTACCGTTGTTAAAGAAAGAAACACTGAAAAAGCTTATTAAGTGCCACGTGGAAAATAAAGCCGATGCTACGCTTTTGACGGCTAAAATTGACAAGCCTTCGGGTTACGGCAGGATTTTAAGGGATAGATATTCGAGCATCTGCGGCATTGTGGAAGAAAAAGACGCCGACGATTTCCAGAAGGATATAAAAGAAATCAATACCGGTATCGCCTGTTTTAATAAAGAGAACCTATTTTCCGCACTTAAAGATGTGAAGCCCAATAACCGCAAAAAGGAATATTACCTTACCGATGTAATAGGCATACTTTATAGAAAAGGCGCTCTAATAGAGAATACTGACCTCGCCGATATCCAGGAGGGGCTGGGTATAAATTCAAGACTTGAATTGGCTAAGGCCAATAAAATTATGCAAGCCAGGATTAACGAAGGATTGATGAAGAAGGGTATAAATATTATTGACCCTGATTCCGCATTCGTCAGTTATGGCGTGAAAATAGGCAGGGATTCCGTAATTTATCCCTTTACAGTTATTGAAAAGAATGTTAATATTGGAAGCCGTTGTTTCCTGGGCCCCTTTGTGCATTTAAGAGAAGGCACAAATATTGCCGACGATGTTACTGTCGGAAATTTCGTCGAGGTTACCCGCTCGAAGTTAGGTAATAAAACTCTGATAAAACATTTCGGTTATATAGGTGACGCTCGTCTGGGCAAATCGGTAAATATCGGCGCAGGCACTGTCACGGCAAATTTTGACGGCACTAAAAAGAACGAAACGGTAATAAGGGATAAGGCTTTAATCGGCTCGGATACCATACTGGTTGCGCCGGTTAAAATCGGCAAGGGGGCAACAACCGGCGCAGGCACGGTAGTCATCAAGCATCATAACCTGCCGGACGGCGCGACTGCAGTGGGGGTGCCGGCAAGATTATTAAGGCGCAAGGAAAGGGTAAAAAAACATGGATAAACTGGCGATATTTAGCGGTAATGCAAATCCTGGTTTGGCAAGAGATATTTGCAAGTCCCTTAAAGTTAAATTGTCCGATGCGCTTGTAGGCAGGTTCAGTGAGGGCGAGATACGCGTCAAGATAAACGAGAATGTCCGCGGCAAGGACGTATTTATAGTGCAGTCTACCTGTTCGCCTCCCAATGACAACCTGATGGAGCTTTTGATTATGATTGACGCTTTAAAAAGGGCCTCGGCAAAGCGTATTACCGCAGTGATGCCTTATTTCGGGTATGCCCGCCAGGACAGGAAAGACCAGCCGCGCGTGCCTATTACCGCAAAGTTAGTAGCAAACCTTTTGACCGTCGCAGGCGCGAACAGGATTTTGACTATGGATTTACACGCCGGGCAAATCCAGGGGTTTTTTGATATACCCGTGGACCACCTTTTTGCAGTAGGCGTATTCATGGATTATTTCCGGAAAATGAAATTTAACGACCTGGTGGTGGTTTCTCCGGACGTGGGTAGCATAAAAATGGCAAGGGCCTATGCCAAGAAATTCTCCGCGGACCTGGCCATAGTCGACAAAAGGCGTATCTCACCAGATGAGGCAGAGGCAATGCATATACTGGGGACGGTAAAAGACAAAAATGCGGTAATTGTGGATGATTTGATTGCTACCGGTAGCTCCCTGATTGAGGCCGCCAGGGCATTGAAGAAGGCCGGGTGTAAAAGCATCTATGCGGCGATTTCGCACGGCGTTTTATCAGGGCCGGCGCTTGCGCGGGTGGATAAGTGCAAGGACCTTAAGGAACTGGTAATTACCGACAGCATCCCCCTGACGAACCATAAAAACCACCCCAGGATTAAGGTGCTTTCTGTGGCGGAGCTTTTAGGAGAGGCGATAAAACGTATCCATAACGAGGAATCGGTTAGTTCATTATTTGATTAAGAAAGGTAAAAATGGAAGAGATATTTTTGGAAGCGGATCTAAGGCAGGATTTAGGTAAAGGCAAGGCCAAAAATTTAAGGAAGTCCGGCCTTATCCCTGGAGTGGTTTACGGGCAGAGTAAGGAGCCTTTAGCCGTAAAGGTGTTGCAAAAAGAATTGATGGGGCTCATATATGAACGCCGCATCGAAGGTGTCGTAATAAATTTAAAAATTAAGGGCGATAAGAAAAATAAGCCCAGGGCCTGCCTGATTAAAGAGATACAGCACGACCCGGTCAACAACAATATTATCCATGTTGATTTTAACGAAATTTCGCTGACTAAGGCTATAAAGGTAGGCGTGCCGGTCGTGGCTAAGGGAGAGCCGGCCGGGGTTAAACAGGAAGGCGGGTCATTAGAGCACATCCTCTGGGAAATCGAAGTCGAATGTCTGCCTGCCGATATCCCCAAGGAAATCGAGGTGGATGTAAGCCAGTTAAAGATCGGTGATTCCATACATATAAAAGATATATCTTTCCCTTCCAATGTCAAGGTCCTCACCAGCTCCGAGGCGATTGTCCTTTCGGTGGCAGCACCCATGAAAGAAGAGGTAGCCGCGCCGGCTGAGGGCGAGGAAAAGGCAGAGCCGGAAGTAATCAAGGAAAAGAAGGAAGTGCCCGAAGAAGGCAAAGAGGAAGAGGGAAAGGAAACAAAGAAAGAAAAATGATTTTTGTGTAATGTGCAAAGTGTAATGTGTAACGTTGGTGTAAAGCAACTATGCGGAAAGGAAAAACAAAAATTATTTTCGCATTACACAATAAAACATTAAATCCGCATTACACCTTACACATTTAACATTGCACAGATTTCTGATGAAACTAATAGTAGGGTTGGGTAACCCCGGTGATATTTACAAAGATTCAAGGCACAATATAGGTTTTTCCGTAGTAAGACACCTGGCAAAAACTCAGGGAATAGCGCTTAAAAAAGAGCGGAATGTTTTTTGCGGCAGGGGTAATATTGCAGACGTTGAAGTCTTGTTGGCATTACCTCTTACTTTTATGAATTTATCGGGAACTGCCGTAAATTTATTGCGCAAAAGACACAAAATAGATTTAAATAAGCTGTTGGTAGTTTCCGATGACCTGGATTTGGAATTCGGGAGGCTTAAAATTCGTGCCGGCGGGGCCAGCGGTGGCCATAAGGGGTTGCAGTCTGTAATCGATAATTTAGGGAGCAGAGAATTTGTGCGTCTGCGCATAGGCATAGGTAGGCCCGACGATGATAAGTATACCGACGCATCTGAATATGTCCTGGCGCCTTTTAGCGGGAAGGAGAAAGAGGCCTGCCGGGATATTATAGAGAAGGCGGCCTTCTGTTGTGAAATATGGGTTAAGGAAGGCGTGCATAAGTGCATGAATATTTTTAACAAACGGAGTAAAGATGAACAAATATGAAGCAATGTTTATAATCAAGCCGGATTTACCTGAAGACGAGAAGAAAAATTTATTCGCCCAGCTCAATGATGTGGTGGCCAACAATAACGGCAAGGTAACGTCCGCCAACATCTGGGCAGAAAAAAGGAAGCTTAATTTCACCATAAATAAATTCCAGGACGGCCTGTATTACCTCTTGAACTTTACCGTAAACTCCGACGCGATAATCAAGATCAGGTATGCGTATAAATTGAATGAGAACATATTAAGAGTCCTTATCACAAAAGTAGAAAAATAACCAGGAGAGGATATGGCAAGTTATAATAAGGTGTTATTGATGGGCAATCTTACCAGGGACCCGGAGATACGCTATACCCCTCAGGGTACGGCGGTAGCCAGCTTAAGGCTTGCGGTCAACAGAAAGTTCCGCGATAAAAATAAGGAATTGAAGGAAGAAGTTTGTTTTGTTACGGCGGTAGTCTGGGATAAGCAGGCAGAAACCTGTAATCAGTATTTACGGAAAGGGAGCCCTCTTTTCGTAGAGGGCAGGCTTCAATCGCGCTCCTGGGAAGATAACGAGGGGAAAAAGCGCAATGTAATCGAAGTTAGGGCTGAGCGGGTGCAATTTTTAGGGACAGGCGCTAAGGCAGGTCAAGCGGATGTATCCGCTGAAGCTTCGGGAGAACTGTCCACAGAAGAAGAGTGGCTTAAGGAGAATGAAAATGAGACTAATGAAAATTAAACCAAAGATGAGAAAGAGGACGGGCATATCTTTGCCCGCAAGGAGGAAAGCCTGCCGTTTTTGCCGGGATAAAGTCAAGGGAATAGATTATAAGGATATGAAAACCCTGGAGGCATTTGTTAAAGAAAGGGGCAGGATTGTTTCTGCGCGCTTCTCCGGGAATTGCGCCAAACACCAGAGGCAAATTACTGAGGCAGTCAAGAGGGCAAGATTTATATCGTTATTGCCTTATGTGCGCGCATAAACGCAAGTTAAAAAATGGAAGTTATTTTAAAGCAGGATATCAGCGGTATCGGAAAGGCAGGAGCTGTTATAAAGGCAAAAGACGGTTTTGCCCGGAACTACCTCTTGCCGCGCAACCTGGCTGTTCCGGCAACCGCCGATAACCTCAAGAAATTAGAACAGGAAAGACAGAGCAAGCTCAAGCAATTAGAAAAGACAAAGAAAGAGGCCGAGGGGCTTAAGAAGAAATTAGAAAGCCTGTCTTTGACCATGCCGGTCCTAACCCAGGAAAAAGATAATCTCTACGGCAGCATAACCCCTGTTGAAATCTCCGGCGCTTTAAAAGAAGAAGGCTTTGATATTGCTAAGGGCCTGATTATTGTTGACGAGCCGATAAAATCGCTCGGGATATACGAAATACCTGTTAAACTCCATCCGGAAATAACTGCCAGGATAAAAATTTGGGTTGTAAAGAAATAAGTGAGGGCATAAGTTGGAGAATTGTATTAATAACCTAATTGACATAACTTATAAGTCCGAACTTACCCCACACTCAGAAAGAAAGATATGCAGATTACTGGCTGAGTGTGGGGTTAATTCGCCCAACAAACTTACGTCACTTACGTTCCGCAAGTTTGGGGCTCATTAAATATGGCCGAAATAACGAAGGAATTAATCCCTCCACAAAACATGGAAGCAGAGATGGCAGTATTAGGCTCCATGCTTATAGACGAAGAGGCCGTCTCCCTGGCCATCGAATCAATAAACAAAGACTCCTTCTACAAAGATTCCCACAAGAAAATCTTCGAAGTAATTTCAAGCCTGTATAATGCAAATAAGGCGGTTGACCTTATTACCCTCACCGATGAGTTGAAAAGGGCAGGGACGCTCGATGAAGTCGGCGGCGTAAGTTACCTTGCGGGCCTTGCCAATTCTGTCCCTACCGCCGCAAATATAAAACATTACGTTACTATCGTAAGGGAAAAAGAGATTTTGAGGACGCTTATAAACAACTCTACGAAGATAATCTCCTTATGCCATGAGAACGAGGGCAATATTGATGAATTGGTGGATACCGCCGAGAGGCTTGTTTTTGAAGTAAGCGACAATAGGCCCCGCGGCAGTTATATGCACCTGAAAGAGATAATAAAAGACAGTATTGAGACAATAGATAAACTGTATCAGAGAAAGGCGCACGTCACCGGAGTGCCAACAGGCTTTGTTGATTTTGATATCAGGACCGCAGGTCTGCAGCGTTCGGATTTAATCGTTATCGCAGGCAGGCCTTCTATGGGCAAGAGCGCCCTGGCCATCGGCATGGCTGAACACGCCGGGGTAGTAGAAAAAATACCCCTTGCATTCTTTAGCCTGGAAATGTCTAAAGAGCAGTTTGTCCAGCGCCTGCTTTGTTCTCATGCCAGGGTTGATGCGCATAAGGTAAGGACGGGTTATCTTTCCCCTTCGGACTGGCCGCACCTTACGGCTGCGGCAGGAAAGCTCTCCGAAGCGCCTATATTTATTGACGACACCCCGGCTATCTCAGCAATGGAATTACGCGCCAAGGCCCGCAGGCTTAAGGCTAATCACGATATACAGTTGATTATACTGGATTACCTGCAGTTGATGCGTGGCTCAGGCAACGTTGACAGCCGCCAGCAGGAGATCTCCGACATCTCGCGCTCATTAAAGGCGCTGGCAAGGGAATTAAATATCCCCATAATAGCCATATCCCAGTTGTCCCGCGCGGTAGAGTCGCGCACAGACCACCGGCCGCAGCTTTCCGACTTAAGGGAATCCGGGGCAATAGAGCAGGATGCGGATTTGGTTGTCCTGATATTAAGAGAGGAGTATTATAACCCGACGCCGGAAAATGAAGGTCTCGCCGAGATAATAATTGCCAAGCAACGTAATGGCCCAGTAGGCTCGGTTAAATTATCATTCATAAAAGAATACACCAGGTTTGAGAATATTGCCCGGGTGGAATAGCGAAGATAACTCCGCCTGTCTTGCTTGTTCGGGCAGGGGGTGGAGTTTGGCTAAACCAAGACAGAACAGGTGCTCAAGGAGGTGCAAGATGCGAAAGGCAGCGTTTGTGTTAATGGAAATAATGGTTGCGTTAGTGGCTATTGGTATTCTCATAACTTTAGGGTTTCCTGTGTACCAGAATATCGTTGAAGATTCTAAGGCAAAAGTCTGTGATGCGAATTTAAAAGCCCTGCAGAATTCTTTAAACGTATATGCGATGGAACATGATACCATGCCTGCCAGCCTCAGCCAGATCCCCCAGGAATACATAAAAAAGGCATATGCGGGTATTTTAAAGGAGAAAGGGGCATGGAAAATAAAATTAGCCCATTTTGTCATAAGCCTGGATAAAAGGGGCCTGGCTTACGCGGCATTCCTCAAGGACGATATAGCCAGAGGCGATACAAAATTAATTACCTGCCCCAGGGATACTAACCCCTCGCCAACGCACGGCTCTTACGGAGTCAATAGCGCTTTGACGAATATCAGCAGCCAGGATTATCAAAATCTTTCTGCAGGCACCTTAATGGTAGGGGACTGCGTTAATGCTACGTTTAGCAGTGCTGCCGAATTAACGGAGAGGCACAGGCATTTTACTATTCTGGGGCAATCGGAAACTTATGCCCAGGTAGTAGATATAAAAGGGAGAATTAAAGAGGAGCATGGCGGGAGAGTAAAAGATAAGGAAGCCGGGGATAAGGATGAAGATGAGGATGAGGATGAAGATGAAGAAGAACACGGTAAATCCAGCAAGAGGCACGGCCATCATAGTAAAGACGGCGGCAAACACTGATATAAATTTCATTAATTTCTAATTGAATAAAAATACCGAATATTTAAATTTTTTAATTATCGGGATTTGCGCAGTTTTAATTGTTTATTTCCTGCCGTTTGCTATTCCGGACAAAGTATCATCTGCCATAAACGATATCCCTTGCCAGTTTAATTATTTCTTCTTAAATAAATCCGTAAGGCCCCTGAAAATTATCGGGATAACCATTGATGAGTATTCCCTGAATAAAATCCAGCAGCGCTGGCCATGGAGGAGGAGCGTTTATGCCCGGTTAATCAAGTTGCTGGATAATGAGAGAGTGGATACTGTCGGCCTGGACCTGGTCCTGGCAGGCGAATCGGATATAAAGGAAGACGATAAGGCGCTGACCTCCGTTCTAAAAGGCGTAAAAAACAAAATAGTCCTGGCCTCGATTTTCGACTATAAGGCTGGCTTGCCTGTCCTGCCTTTCAAGGATTTTATTGAAGGAAGTTACGCCGTGGGAATGGTGGATACCCCGGTGGACAAAGACGGCAAGATACGCAGGTTGCGCTCCTTAATAGAATTTGAAGATAGGAAGTTCTATTCTTTCACCGTCCAGTTATCTTCCGCTTTCTTAAAGCGCGACCCCGACAAAATAATCCGCCGCATACCTTGCTTAAAGGACAGGACATTTTTTATTAATTACGCGCTCAAACCGAAAGATATTATAAAGGTAAGTTTTTATGACGTCCTGAATAACCTGGAAGCCTTAAAGGAGGAATACGGCTCAGGGTTCCTCGAGGGAAGCCTGGTTTTAGTTTATCCCGAGGCTGAAGTTATCCATGATATACTTTTAACCCCTTTCGGGTATATGCCCGGGGGTGTGGTGAATATCAACGGAGCGGCAAATATTATTTCGGGCCGCTTCATCAGAGAGTCAAGATTGCTATCAATCCCTTTTCTGGTCATTTCTTTCTCATTGATACTTTATTTCCTGCAGCATGTAGGCTTTATCCAGGGTCTGCTTTTAACCTGCGGTATATTTGCGGCTAACCTCTGGTTAGTGGTTTTGATAAGTTTAAGAGGCATAAAGTTTGACTATTCCCAGACGGTTATCTTCGGGCTGTTGTTTTTTAGCGCCGGAAGCCTTTACAAATACATATATTTCTTATCCCAGCTTTTAAGGATAAAAGACAAGGCCACGCTTGACCCCCTAAGGGGGCTGTTCACTCTAAGGTATTTTTATTACCGTTTTGAGCTGGAGCTTAAGAAGCGTTATCTGCGCAAGGATTTATTCCTTGTTTTTATTTATTTTGAATCCTTAAAAGATGAACTTGAAGGCATGCCCTTAGAGCAGGTGAAGGATATCTGGCAAGGCCTGCGCCCGGTTATCTCATTAAAGGCCAGCTTCTGGTCCGTATATTCTCCGGATGAACTGGTAGGCTGCCTGACTGCTAATGCGGCCAGGATGGCCGAGGTCGCCTCTTACTTGAAAAATAATTTAGAGGCTTTATTGCGCGAAAGGAATATAAAATCCCAGGCAAAAATCGGGTATTTAAGATTCAGCAGGAAGTACCCGTTAAAAGAATTGGTTCATGTTTTATCCACGGAGTTAAAGAAAACAACCGGGGCGGCCTTTTTATTCAGGGAGGACGAGTTGCCTAATTTATCAAGCTTAACTTATCCCGGCATGCAGGAAAGAGGCAAGTTTCTGGATGTTTTAAGCGAAGATATCGAAGAAAAAAACAGGCAGCTTTTGCAGTTGATAGATAACTTAAACAGGGAGCACGCCAAGTCCAAGGAGGCATTTTTTCAGATAATTATTTCTCTGGTAAACGCCCTTGAGGCGCGCGACCCCTACACCGAAGGCCATTCCCGGAGAGTTGCAAATTACGCCCTTAAAGTAGCCGAAAAACTGGGCTGGCCGAATGAGGAAAAAGAAAAGCTTAAAAGGGCAAGCCTCCTGCACGATATAGGCAAAATCGGCATACCCGATAGCGTCTTGCATAAGAAGGACCGGTTAAGCGATGAGGAGTATGATTTTATCAAAAAACATGAGGTTATAGGCATAAGGATACTTGAGCCGCTTAAAGAAATGAAAGAAATACTCCCCTGGATTTTATACCACCATGAGAGGTGGGACGGAAAAGGCTATCCGCATGGCCTGGCGGGTGACGCCATACCCCTGGCTGCACAGATAATTTCCATAGCCGATGTCTTTGATGCGCTTACGACAGGCAGGGACTACAAGGGCGCCTTTTCTCATGAAGATTCAATGAAGGAGATAGTCAAAGCCAGGGGCACGCAGTTTAGCCCGCAGCTCGTAGATACTTTTGTGTCTTTACATTTTTAGGCATTGTGTTATACTAAAAATATTATTATGGGAGAGAAATGTATAAGAAAATACTCATAACATCCTTATTTGTGTTGTGCGCGAGCCTCTCTCTATCCGCCCAGGAAGAGCCTGTCTCCGTAAGAGAAGAAACAGCCAAAACCGTTACCGCCATGGAGGTGAAAGGAAACGTTTCCATAAGCACAAATACGGTAATATCCAAGATGAAAACCAGAATCGGCTCGCCTTACCAGGAGAATATCATAAGCGATGATTTAAAGCGCCTTTATCTACTGGGTTTCTTCAGCGACATAAAGATTGATACGGAAGATTACAGAGACGGCCTGAAGGTTGTTATTACGGTAACAGAGCGGCCGATAATCGAAAAGATATCTTTTTCCGGCATAAAATATCTTCGCATGAACGAGGAAAAGCTCAAAGACGTCTTGAAATCAAAAGAGACGCAATACCTGGATTACCCTGCATTAGCCGAAGATGTGCTGGCGCTGAAGAAGTTATACGAGAAAAAGGGGTTCAGTCAGGCGAAAATAGATTACAACGTCAATGTCAGCAAAGAAACAAATAAGGCGAGCGTGGAATTTAAGGCTGTAGAGGGTATCCGCATAAGAATCAAGGATATTCTGGTTGAAGGGAACAAGGCCTATCCGAAGAAACGTATATTGAAAGTAATGAAGACGAAGAGGGCCTGGCTTTTAAACCCCGGCATCCTGAAGGAAGAAGTTCTGGAAGAGGATATCGAACGCATAAAATCGTTCTATCACAAAGGAGGCTTTATTGATGTTGCGGTTGATTATGATACGCGGACTGACAGCAGGAGGCCCAAAAAGCCGCACCTTTATATAACCATTAAAGTCAGAGAGGGTAGAAAATACCTTGTGGGTGATATAACGATAGAGGGCAATAAAGATATTGCAAAAGAAGAGATACTGGCGAAATTAAAAGACTGCGTTCCGGGAAAGGTTTTTAGCCACGAAGGCGTAAAGGCAGATGTGGCTAATATACAGAGCCTCTATTTTGACCGCGGCTATATATCCAACCAGGTACAGGAAACAACATCTTTGAATCCCCTTAGCGAAAAAATAGACATTGCTTATAATATTACGGAAAATGAGGTTTCATACGTAAATAAAATCAGGGTGCGGGGTAACGTAAAGACCCGGGACGTGGTAATCCGCAGGGAATTAAGGATAAAGCCCGGAGAGAGGTTTGACGGGGATAAATTAAGGCGTTCGAAAGAGAGATTACAGAATTTGGGTTTCTTTGAAGAGGTAAGCTATGATACCGGGGATACCGACGTAAGCAATAAAAAGGACCTTATCGTGGAGGTAAAAGAGACAAAGACTGGTGCTTTTAGTTTCGGAGGAGGTTACAGTACGGTTGATGAATTCCTGGGGTTCTTTGAAATTGAGCAGAAGAATTTTGACTGGAAGAATTTCCCCTATTTTACCGGCGCAGGCCAGGATTTGAAATTCCGGGCCTCCCTGGGCACGGTATCCGAGAATTTCGATTTAAGTTTTACTAACCCCTGGATTTTTGACTATCCGCTATCCTTCGGCTTTGACGTATATAAGCGTAGCCGCAGCCGGGAGTCCGATATAGGTTATGGTTACGATGAGGATGTAACCGGAGGGGATATACGTTTCGGAAAGGAACTCTCCGAATACGTTAAGGCAAGCCTGTCTTACCGCAATGACCAGATAGAGATTTCAAATGTCAGCGCTAACGCTACGCAGGATTTAAAGAGTGAGGCCGGCGAAAATACTATCAGCAGTACTGCCTTCGGGCTTGCCTATGACAGCCGGGATAACGTATTTGACCCTACCAGGGGCAATGTATTAGAAGGTACCCTTGAGTGGGCAGGCGGTTTGTTCGGGGGCGATAAAGATTTTTATAAATTACACAGCCAGGCATCGCACTATTTCCCGATGTGGCGCGGCTCTGTCCTTGAAACAAGGGGTCAGCTAGGCCTGGCCGATGCCTACGGCGATTCCGCTAAGGTGCCGATATACGAAAGATTTTTTGCCGGAGGCGCTTATACTATACGCGGTTACCATGAAAGAAAGGTCGGCCCTATAGACAGCGTTTCCGAAGACCCGCTGGGCGGCGAGTCAATGTTAATCGGTAACCTGGAATACAGGTATCCGATTTTTGATTTTTTAAAATTGGCTACTTTTTACGATGCAGGAAACGTCTGGTCAAAGTTAAGCGAGATTGGTTCAGGAGGCTTTAAGTCCGGCATAGGGCTTGGCATGAGGCTTAAGACGCCCATAGGGCCACTTATGCTCGATTACGGCATACCTTTAAATAAAGAGCCCGGAGAAGATACAAAGGGAAGCGGAAGATTCCACTTTAGCATGAGGCACGGATTCTAATTAAGGAGGGAAGCAATGAGGAATAGGTTCGGAGTTACGGCAGGGATAATTTTTGGCGCGATGGTGTTTTTGGGCAATGCCTTTGCGGCTGACAAATTAGGCTATGTTGACTTGAGCCGGATTTTTAGCGAATATACAAAGACAAAGGAATACGACAAAGTTTTGAACGATAAGCAGGCGGCCTATGAGGCAGAGAGGGATAAGAAAGTAAACGAGGTGAAACAGCTCCAGGATAAGATGAACCTGTTGAATGATAAAGAGAAGGAAGCAAAAAAGCCCGCTCTTGAAGATAAAATCAAGGCGCTGCAGGATTATGACCGTGAAAAACAGACTGACCTGCGCAAAGAACAGGACGAGAAAATGAAAGAGCTCCTGAAAGATATTGAGGCTGTAGTGAAACAGCACGCGGAGAAAGAAGGCTATACGCTCATTTTTAACGACCGCGTATTGGTTTATCAATCAAAGGCGCTCGAGATTACGGATAAGATTATCGAGGCTCTGAATAAGGATTATAAGAAATAATCTGCAGATTGATTGTCCCGCTTTCGCCTCTGCCTTCGGAAGGCTCGGCGGGATGTCGCTAAATACTATGTTTCTAAGGTGCTCCATATGGCTAAGACTTTGCAGGAGATAGCCGACTTTGTCAATGGCGAGGTGGTAGGGGACAAGAAGGTTGTTATCACGGGGATAGCAGGGATAGAGGATGCGCGTGAAGGCGATATCACATTTTTGGCCAATCCTAAGTACCTGTCATACATAGATAAAACAGCTGCTTCGGCAATTATTACTTCCCGAGATATAAAAGATTGCCCTAAATCCATTATTCGCACGGACAACCCCTCTTTGGCATTCGCAAAGGTTGTTTCTTTTATCATGCCCCGGGATATTGCCCGGCCCAAAGGTATACACCCTACGGCGGTATTGGGGAATAACGTATTTATAGGTAAAGATGTAGCGTTGGGCGCTTATGTGGTTATCGAAGATAACGTATCCATAGGTGATAAAACCGTAATTTACGCCGGGTCATTTATAGGCCAGCAGAGTAAAATCGGGGATAGTACCCTGATACATCCAAATGTCTGCGTGCGCGAGAACGTAAGTATCGGCAACAGGGTAGTTATTGACAGCGGGACAGTTATCGGCTCTGACGGGTTCGGGTTTGTTACGGTAGAGGGCATACATCACCGGATACCTCAGGTCGGTACGGTAATTATTGAGGATAACGTTGAGATAGGGGCTAATGTTACCATTGACCGGGCACGTTTTGATAAGACTGTTATCGGATGCGGCACAAAAATAGACAATCTTGTGCACATCGCCCACAATGTTTTAATCGGTAAGAATTGCCTGATTATCGCTCAGGTAGGCATATCCGGGAGTACGGAAATAGGTAATAGCGTTGTTCTGGCAGGGCAGGCCGGAATAGTCGGGCATATTACCATCGGAGATAATTCAGTGGTAATGGCGCAGTCAGGGGTGAGTAAATCCATTCCCCCCGATACTTATGTCTGGGGCTATCCGGCAAAACCGGCAAATGTCGCCAAGCGCGTGAATGCCTCGGTCCAGAACCTTCCCCGCCTGTATAATACGGTAAATACGCTTAAGAAAAAAATCGAAGAACTGGAGAAGAAGGCAAAATAATTATGGAAAACCAGAGGACAATCGCTAAAGAGGTAAGTTTAAAGGGCACAGGTATACATACGGGGCATGCGGTTAAGATAACTTTTAAGCCTACCCAGTCGGATTCAGGGATTAATTTTATTCGCGTAGATTTACCGGGAAAACCCGTGGTCAAGGCGAACGTAGAAAATATACTGCCTAAATCTTCGGCAATGCGTTGTAGCTGTATCGGCAAAGAAGACGGGGATGAGGTGTATACTATTGAGCACCTTATGGCAGCGTTATGCGGGCTAGGCATAGATAATTTAATTATCGAAATAGATAACGATGAGGTCCCGGCCATGGACGGCAGCAGTTTAAATTTTACGGAGATCCTGCTCCGGGCGGGGATTAAAGAGCAAGAAAAGGAGCGCCAGTATTACCTCGTAAAAGAACCGCTCTTTGTGGCAGAGGGGGAGTCCAATATAATGGTTTTGCCTTACCCCGGGCTTAAAATTTCATATACCTTAAATTACGACCATCCACTACTGAAGGCGGATTTCCTGGAGCTGGAAATTAACGAAGAATCTTTTAGGAAGGAACTCTCAAGCGCCCGGACATTCTGTTTAGAGGAAGAAGTCAATGGATTAAGGGGCCAGGGCCTGGGTAAGGGCGCAACTTACGATAATACCCTGGTTGTCGGGAAAAAGGGCGTAATAAAAAATAAACTCCGTTATGAAAATGAATTTGTCCGGCATAAGATGCTGGATTTATTCGGCGATTTGTATATTCTGGGAGAGCCTTTAAAAGGCCATATTATCGCCCTCAGGAGCGGGCATTCCTTAAATCTCAAGCTTATAAGAAAACTGGAGCAGCAGAAGCAAAAAAGCGTTTCTTCCGGCATAACCTTGGGGGGCATGCCTGCGGAAGGCCAGGAATTGGACATAACCGAAATCATGAAGATACTTCCGCACCGCGAGCCATTCCTGTTTGTAGACAGGATTATCTCCCTGGAAAAAGGCAAGCGCGCCGTGGGGATAAAGAATGTGACCATAAATGACTATTTTTTTAATGGCCATTTCCCCGGCAGGCCGGTTATGCCCGGGGTCATCGTTATTGAAGCGATGGCTCAGGTGGGCGGGGTTATGATGCTTTCCTCGGATGAGAACAAAGGCAAAATCGCCTATTTTATGTCAATAAATAATGCGAAATTCAGGAAAACTGTTTTGCCGGGAGACCAGCTTATATTTAAAGTGGAAGCGGTGAAGGTGAAATCAAAAACAGGGCAGGTGCGCGGCGAGGCATTTGTGAACGGGAAAATTGTAGCGGAAGCGGATTTGATGTTTGTATTATCAGATTAAGCTTATGCAAGTACATCCTAGGGCAATAGTTTCCAAAAAGGCAAAATTGGCCAAAGATTTGTGGGTCGGCCCCTATACTATCATTGAAGATAATGTTACAATAGGCGCGGGCGTAAAAATCGGGCCGCATTGCCTAATCCAGGGGAACACCGTTATCGGCAAGGGTTGCGAGATTTTTGCCGGGGCAATCATCGGCAGCCGGCCGCAGGATTTAAAATATAAAGACGAGAAGACCTACCTTGAGATAGGGGATAATAATATTATCCGCGAATACTGTACCTTTAATCCCGGCACCAAAGAGAGCGGAAGGACAATCGTGGGGAATGACAACCTTTTTATGGCTTATTCCCACGTTGCCCACGACTGCCGCGTGGGGAATAACTGCGTTATCGCAAATAACGGCACCCTGGCCGGCTTTGTTACTTTAGAGGACAATGTGGTGGTTGGCGGCCTTACCGCTATCCATCAATTTACCAGGATAGGATACCTTTCCATAATCGGCGGCTGCTCTAAAGTCACCCAGGACGTTCCTCCTTATTCGACCTGCGACGGGCATCCGGCGCGCATCTACGGCTTAAACCTTGTAGGCTTAAGACGTAAGGGTATTGCGGCAAACTCCATAAAGTCACTGAAACGGGCCTTTAAGACATTGTTTCATTCGGGATTAACTCTAACACACGCATTAGAAAAACTGGATAAGGAACTCCTGAAGGAGAAAGAGGTATCGTATCTGGTTAATTTTATAAAGAATTCTTCCCGGGGCATAGCTCACTCCTGTCGTTCAGAAATAGAAAAATAAAACGGGCAAAAGTAAAAGGGGCCTCTCCCCTAAAGCTACTATGAATAAGATAGGCCTGATTGCCGGAAACAGGAAATTTCCCCTTATATTCGCCGAGTCCGCGAAGAAAAATAATTTCTCCGTGGTCGCCGTAGCCATTAAAGGGGAAACATCACCCCAATTAAAGAAAATCGTAGACAAAATATACTGGCTCGGCCTTGGCGAATTCAACAGGGTAGCCGGCATCTTTAAGAGTGAAGGCGTAAAAAAGGTTATTATGGCCGGGCAAATAAGCCCGCGCAGATTATTCAGCAAAGAGGTGCGTGACAATCCCGAGTTGCAGGGCCTCTTGTCAAGTATACCGGATAAGAAGGCAGGCAGCATATTTACGGCGATAATAAAGCGTTTAGAGGGTTCCGGCCTTGAATTACTGGATTCAATAACATTCCTTGAGGAATTTATCCCTAAGGCAGGTGCGCTTACTAAGAGAGAGCCGGCTTTTGACGAGTGGGAAGACATATATTTTGGCCTGAACCTGGCAAGGCAGATTGCTCATCTGGATATAGGTCAGACAGTGGCGGTAAAAAACAAGGCGATTGTCGCGGTTGAGGGGCTGGAAGGGACGGATAACCTGATCAGGCGCGCAGGAAATATCGCCCGCGGGCGCATGATAGTGGTTAAAGTAAGCAGACCTTCTCAGGATATGCGTTTTGATGTACCCGTTATAGGCTTAAATACGATAAAGAATATCATAAGAGCCGGTGCTACCTGTCTTGCCATCGAAGCCGGCAAGACGCTTTTTATAGATAAAGAGCGAAGCCTGAGACTTGCGGATAGAAGCGGTGTTGCGATTGTAGCGGTGTAAGTTATCCCCCTGCGGCGGGATTTCGCCAGACAAAAGATTTTTGTGCTCAAAAACTCTTGACATTAGTCTAATTGTTGTGTATAAGTGGGTTATAACAAAAAGGAGGGCACAATGGGAAGGATTACCGGCTCTAGGCCCGTGGAATTCAAGTTTCATGCCCCGCAGGCAAAAAGGGTAACTATTGCGGGTACTTTCAATAATTGGGATGTAAAAAAGACCGCAGCCAAGAAAGACGCTAAAGGCACCTGGACGACAAAGGTATCATTAAAGCCTGGCAGGTACGAATATAAATTTGTCGTAGATGGCAACTGGATGAATGACCCGAATTGTAGCTGTTGTATTGCCAACACCCTGGGCAGCCAGAACTGCGTTATAGAAGTAAAATAATCGTTGCGAGAGACACCCTATCTTTTTAAAAAATATGAAGGGCGCCACTTTATGGCGCCCTAATCAATTTTAAGGCAGAGATGAAATACATATACGGTCCGTTAAAATCCCGCAGGTTAGGCTTATCGCTTGGTATTACCTTAACTCCTTATAAAATATGTAGTTTTGACTGTGTTTACTGTCAGTTAGGCAGGACGAACAGGCTGACAGCAGAGTGCAAGGAATATGTCAGTATAGAAGAGGTTTTCAGCGAATTAAAATCCTGGTTTCAAGATAGCGCAGAGGCAAAAAAATTAAACTACATTACTTTCTCCGGTTCGGGTGAACCCACCCTAAATATCAAAATAGGGGAGTTGGTATCCAGGATAAGGAAGATTACGTCTATTCCCGTAGCAGTCATAACCAACGGTTCTTTATTGGCGTTCCCCTCTGTCCGTAACAATGTGCTTGGCGTGGATTTGATAATCCCGTCTTTAAACGCGGTAACCCAGGAAACCTTTGAAAAGATTGGCCGCCCGCAGAAAGAAATGCGCGTAGAATCGGTTATAGATGGTCTGATAAGTTTACGCAAGGAATTTAAGGGTAAAATCTGGTTGGAAATTATGTTGGTCAAAGGTATAAACGACGATTTGGGACAAGCCAAAAAGTTTAAAGAGATAATCGACAGGATATGTCCGGATAGAGTCCAGCTTAATATTCCGGTCCGCTGCACGGCTGAACCCGGCATTGTGGGCCCGGCTCAAGAGAAATTAGAGAAGATAAAAGAAATCATAGGGGATAAATGCGAGATAATTTAGCGCGCCTGTAGCTCAATTGGATAGAGCGCCAGCCTTCGGAGCTGGGCGTTGCAGGTTCGAGTCCTGCCAGGCGCAGCGCTCTGGATTCCGCCTGCGGCAAGAGGAGAAAACGTGTTTAAATGGTTGAAAATTATCGGGGTTAATACGCTGATTTTTATGGGGTTGCTCTTAATCTTCGAGGTGGGTTTAAGGTTTTTCTGGAAGATGGGCGCCTTAGAAGGGAGCATCTACCAGGTCAGTCCCAATAAGATTCTCCGTTATGAATTAAGGCCCGGCGTCAAAATTAAATACGAAGACTACGAAGTAACTGTCAACTCCGGCGGTTTTAGAGGCAGAGAGTATCTTAGAGAGAAAGAAAAAGGAGTTTATCGCATTGTATTAATAGGGGATTCTTTTGCCTTTGGAAAGTATGTCTCAGAAAATACCCTCTCCGAGCGGATGGAGCTGGCTTTAAGCAGGATATGCCCCGGGAGGAAATTCGAGGTGCTGAATATGGGGGTAGAAGGGTATAACAGCATGCAGGAGTTGGAGGTATTAAAAACAAAAGGCCTGAAGTATAATCCCGATATGGTGGTGGTTTATTATTGTTTTAACGACCCGGATTGCCCGGAATATTATTTCAAGAAAAATTTCATCAATGAGCACTCCATGGTCGCCAGGTATATTATTTACAGGATTAAAAAATATTTAATCAAAAAGGACCGCATAAAAAGAAAAGTAGGAAGCACGGAAGAAAACTTCCGGTATCTTTACCAGTCTGGCTCCTGGCAACAGGCGAAGGTTGCTCTCCTTGAAATGGGGGATTTAACTGCTGCAAAAGGCATAAAGATGGTTATGCTTATTGCCCCGGAAATGTCCGAACCGGTTAAGGATTTTCGCCAGGGTTATCCGTTTTGGTACATAAACGATATGCTTGATAATATAAAGCACAATAATATCATTGTAATTGACCCTGTGCGGGAATTCAGTCGGAGAAATCTGGTAAAGGCCGATATAGCGCATTGGACTTATCCTAACGCAAAAGGCAATGATATTATCGCGGAGTATTTTATTCAGGAGTTACGGAAAAATAATATAAAGTTCTGCAATTAAGTAAAACG
>SBBM01000017.1 GCA_005239725.1 Planctomycetales bacterium
CATTGCATCAGAAGCAGCAATACAGGCATGGATAGCGCTGATAGTGGCAGCATTCCACTCTTGGGTTTCAAAGGAATTTTTTGCTGCATGGTAGCATTCCTCAGCTCTTTTTAGATAATTAGTATATAAAGACTTTTCTACATCCTTGGTTTTAAATTTCGGCGTCATGTCTTGTGTTTTTAAGAAGGGAATATTTCTATGCCCTTATTTATTTCAGAAAGAAACTTCTGCCTCGTTTTTTTCTTAGTTTCCTGTTCGGTCAATATATATGGCGATAGCCTGTTTCCATAGATCTCAAGGCAGGCATTTGATAATTTCTCTATAGCAGGACCGAGTCTCCTCTTGCCTTTGATATCTTTAACTAAGAAGAAAATATCAATATCACTATTTGTTTTTTCTTCGCCTTTAGCAATGGAGCCAAATAAGACTACTTTCTTGACCAAGTTTTTAGGTATATTTGTTAAAATCACCCCCTTTAAATCACTAAGAGGCTCCTTTATGCGAGAGAAGCCATTAATAAACTCGGATAATACCTTAAAGGCATAGCTTTTGCGATTAACTTTCCATAGATGGGCTTTGCCAACAGTGGCAAAATTAACAAAATTTACTTCGGATAATTTTCGCATAGTTCTATTAATACTCATATGAGATACTTTTAAAATAGAAGCAATTTCTCTTTCGCTCATTGAGGCTTCGTGAGTTAGTAAGAATTTAGCGATTTTCAGCTTTGTCTTAGAATTTAATATATCTATTAATGAGGTGCCGAATTTCATACGTTCTCCTTGTAACTTATCTGTTACAAGTGTAACACGTTTACTACCTCTGTCAAGCCTTTTATTGTCCATCCAAATAAATTCTTTTCTTTAGAAAAGTTAAAAATCCCGACCCCCTTTTAAATAGAGCGGTTTGCGGCCGGAGGGCGGCAAACTGCGCCAAATACTCTTGCGTCTTCAACCTCGCAAAAATCTTTTTATAAATAAAGAGTCATTTTTTAATCTCGGCGGCGGAAAAATTTTTAAAAGGTGGTTTTTTGATATTCCTATTTTAAGAAGAGAAAAGTAGATACACACAGGGCGCAGCAGAAGCCTGAATGGCTGAAGCCGACCGACTGTGAGTGCTGGGTAGAAAATTATAAATTGATATATAGCCCGTTAAGTATTAAAATATAAATTTAAGGCGCCTGTGGCCCAATGGATAGGGCACCAGCCTCCGGAGCTGGGTGTGCAGGTTCGATTCCCGCCAGGCGCACCAATATACAATGGAAGCAGAAAATCCACCCAAAAATCTAGGCGAAGTCCTGGAGAAAAGCGCTGAAAGGTTTCCCGAAAAGGCCGCCCTTTATTTTGACGAGCACAGGCTAACTTACGAATCGCTTAACCGCTATTCCGAACGATTTGCGCAGGGGCTTCTGAATTTAGGGGTTAATAACCAGAAAGTCGCGATTTTCTTGCAGAATTCCCCGGAGTTCATTGTCGCTTATTTCGGCATAAATAAAGCCGGTTCGGTAGCTGTCCCGATAAATACGATGTTTAAGCAGGAAGAGGCTGAATTTATCCTGCGAGATTCCGGGGCTTCCGCGATAGTAACTTCCCTTACGCTTTTAAAGAACATCAACCCGATAAAAGAGAAATTGGGGGATTTAAAATATATAATCCTCACCGATGCCCTTGTCCCGGGTACGATAAATTTTGACGAGTTAATCGAAAGAAGCATTATTAAAGACGTAAGGCCATCCGTTTCCAAAGACGACATTGCCGCGGTCCTTTACACCTCAGGCACAACCGGACACCCCAAAGGCGCGATGCTTACCAACGCTAACCTTATTTCCAATGTCTTATCCTGCATATCGGCAATTGAAGTCTCGCACAACGATAATGTTGTTTGTTTCCTCCCCATGTTTCATTCTTTTGCCTGGACAGTATGCGTGCTTATGCCTGTTACCTTGGGCGCGAGCATAACCATAGTGGATTCCTTAAGGCCGTTCCGTAAATTAATAAGGAATGTAATAAAGAAGAAGGTTACCATCTTTGTCGGCATACCTTCCATTTACCATATATTAAGCCAGATGCAAATACCAGCGGTATTCACGCAGCGAATCTTAAAAATGATTGACCCCTTAAGATTTTGTATTTCCGGGGCAGCGGCATTGCCTGTGGATGTCCAAAATAAATTCCAGGAGAAATTTAAAGTTCCTCTTTTGGAAGGTTACGGCCTGACCGAGGCGTCCCCAGTTGTTTCTTTAAATCCATTAAGAGGAAAACAGAGGCCGGGTTCAGTCGGAAAGGCCCTGAAGAATATAGAAGTGAAAACCGATAAGACAGGAGAACTCCTTGTAAAGGGACCCAATGTGATGCGGGGTTATTTAAATAATCCGCAGGAGACCGCCGAAGCAATAAACGACGGATGGCTTTATACCGGGGATATCGCAAGGATTGACGAAGAAGGCTATATTTACATTATAGACCGCAAGAAAGATATGGTTAATGTGCGCGGCCTGAATGTTTACCCCAGGGAAGTGGAGAATGTCTTATTAAGCCATCCTTTAATAAAAGAGGCAGCGGTAGTGCGTTCATTTGACAAGAATAAAGGCGAGGTCCCCAGGGCATTCATAGTCCTTAAAGAAGGGGTGCAGAACCTTAGCGCGCAGGAAATAGTGCATTTTTGTCGGGGGCATTTGGCAGATTTCAAGATTCCGAAAAATATTGAGTTTGTAGGCACTCTCCCTAAGAATTCATTGGGAAAGGTACTTAAAAGGGAACTGGAAAGAGCATAATGACGCGGAGAAAGGTTGTTAGTGTAATCGGCGGGCATAGTTGTCATAAGGAAGTGGAACAATTAGCCCATAATTTAGGCAAAAAACTGGCAAAAGTGGTTGATATACTTGTTTGTGGCGGTTTAAGTGGGACAATGAAGGCAGTTTGTTCCGGATTCAAGGCCTCTGGGGGGTTAACTATAGGCATTATACCAAGTTACAACAAGGATGATGCTAATGATTTTATAGATATAGTTATCCCCAGCGGGTTAGGTTTCGCGCGCAATATCCTTGTAGTAAAAAGCGCTGATGTTGTGGTGGCTTTGCCAGGAGAGGCAGGGACGCTTTCGGAAATAGCTCATTCCTTGCAGTTTGGTATCCCCGTAATCAGCTTACAATCCTGGGATATACCGGGTACAATCAGAGTCAGCACAATAGAGGAAGTTGTTAAGGAAGTCAAAAAAAGACTGGTAAGGATTAAATAATATATGCCTGAATTACCGGAAGTAGAAACCATAAAAAGAGACTTGGAAAGAATCATCATTGGCAAAAAGATTACTGAGGTATCCGTACATAATCCCGCGGTAATCCGCGAGCCGTCAGTTGATAAATTCAAGAAAGGATTGACCGGCGCATCCTTTAAGAAGGTTTTGCGTAAGGCAAAAGTTTTGCTTTTGGAGTTATCAAACGGCAAATCCCTGGCTATACATTTAAAAATGACCGGACAGTTAGTTTACCCGGGCGGCGGCAAAAAAGCCAGGGTGAGTTTTCATTTGTCTGACGGCAAGGCACTGGATTTTAATGACCAGAGGTTATTCGCGGAGTTGCGACTGCTTGATGACTGGAGTTCGTTGAAATTTATCCGGGAGTTAGGCCCTGAACCGTTTGATTTAACTCCGGATAAGTTTAAAGATATGCTCGCGCATAAGAAAACGAAAATCAAGCCGTTACTAATGGACCAGACATTTCTATCCGGCATCGGCAATCTTTATGCCGCAGAAACCCTCTTCAGGGCCAAAATACATCCTGCGCGCCCGGCGCAAAGTTTATCCGCTGAGGAAAAGGAACTGCTTTTTAAAAAAATGCGGGAAGTCCTTACTGAAGCAATCCATCACGGAGGTTCTTCCGTAGATGATTACGTGCGTTTATCAGGCAAACAGGGCGGGTATGTCAACTATCACAAAGTTTATGGCCGGGAAAATAAACCCTGCCTTGTATGCAAGACGCCCATAGAGAGAATCAGCCTTGGAGGCAGGGGCACTTATTTTTGCCCCAAATGCCAGAAATAAGGTATAATTGATAAAATGATTCAGACAAAAGCAAAAGTAATTAAAAATATTATGGTTGCGCCGGCGTACTATAAGATATTATTAGGCTGTCCAGGCATTGCCAGGGCCGCCTTACCCGGGCAATTTATAAATATCAAGGTGTCTAAGAATTGCGAGCCCCTTTTAAGAAGGCCACTTAGTATTCACAGGGTAAAGGGCCAGGCAATCGAAATGCTTTATGAAGTATTGGGTAAGGGGACTCAATGTCTGTCCGAAAAGAAGGCCGGCGAATGGCTGGATATAATCGGGCCTTTGGGGAACGGATTTACCTATCCGCTATCCGCTATCCGCTATCCGCTAATATTAGTTGCCGGAGGAATGGGGGTTGCTCCGCTGGTTTTTCTAGCAGAACGATTAGCCTGTAGCGTAAAGCGTAGAGCGTATAAGGAAAACGAAAAATCTGAAGTATCCGCTATCCGCTATCCGCTAAACGCTAAGGTATTAATCGGAGGCAAAACAAAGCGCCATATTTTATGCGAAAAAGAGTTTAAAGATTTAGGTTGCGATGTTAAAATAGCTACTGATAATGGCTCAAGAGGATTCCACGGCAGGGTTGCGGATTTATTGAGGAATTATTTACTGGCCAACTGGCCAACTGGCCAACGGGCAACGATATACGCCTGCGGCCCGAAGCCTATGTTAAAAGAAATCAGCCGCATTTCCCAGGATTATAAAATAGCTACCCAGATTTCTCTGGAAGAACATATGGCCTGCGGCATAGGAGCTTGCCTTGGCTGTGTAATTAATACAACAAAAGGTTTTAAGCGAGTTTGCAAAGAAGGCCCGGTATTCGATGCAAAGAAAATAGTTTGGTAGAAGGGTATATGCCAGGGACCATTTTTACGTACACCAATGTCTCTTTCAAAAGATACCAAACAACCAATATTGCCTATGCCGAGGGAGAAATAACAAATGATTCCGGGAAAGATTATAATACCGCGATATTTAGAATGAGTATATACGATAAAAACATGCTTATCTGGTCTGGTTTCATAAAGATAAGAGGGTTTAGAAATAGGCAAACCCGCACTTTCGAAATACCTTTAGAAGGATTTGCCGGCGGCATGGTATCTAAAATTGCCAAATTTGAAATATATTTTGAGAGCGGATATTGATTGCGGGAGGTGTTAAATGCAATTTTTATATATCATTTTAGGCATACTTGCCGGTATGTTCGGAGGGATGTTCGGGATTGGCGGGGCAACGGTTTTAATCCCGGCCCTGGTATTTATTTTCGGCCTGACGCAGCACCAGGCCCAGGGGACGACCTTGGCGGCAATGGTCCCTCCTATTGGACTTTTGGCGGCCCTGCGGTATTATTACAGCGGCAATGTAAAGTTAGGCATGGCAGGTTTCATATGCATAGGGTTCTTTGTGGGTGGGTTAATCGGCGCTCATTTTGCGCAGAATATTTCCGAGCCGGTATTGAAAAAAATGTTCGGGGTTTTTCTTTTGATTGTTGCGGTTAATATGATTGTTGCGAAATGAAGCCCAATCTGAGAGTTAATATAGGCAGGCTTAAATTAAATAATCCGGTGATGGTTGCTTCCGGCACGTTCGGTTATGCCGAAGAATTTAAGGATTTTATAGATTTAAAGAAACTCGGCGCGATTGTAACTAAGACTATAACCCTTGCCCCCAGGAAAGGGAATCTTTCCCCGCGCACCTGCGAAACACCCTGTGGCATGCTTAACTCCATCGGTTTAGAAAACCCTGGGTTAGAAACTTTCATTGAAGAAAAAATGAGTTTTGTAAAAAAGCTCGGCGTTCCTCTAATCGTAAGCATCGCTTCTGAAAAAGACCCGCAAGAGTTTTTAACGCTTGTCCGGAGGCTGGATAAAATAAAAGAGGTATCGGCAATAGAATTAAATATCTCCTGCCCGAATATTCAGCATAGAGCGTATGGCGTAGAGCAGATAGAGAATAAAAACTATCCGCTATCCGCTATCCGCCATCCGCTAATCTCGCAAGACCCGAAGGCTACTTATGAACTGGTTAAAGCCGTGCGTAAGGTTACCGCAAAGGCTTTGATTACCAAGCTTTCTCCTAATGTTGCGGATATCGCAGAAATTGCCGGGGCAGCCCGCTGCGCGGGTACGGATGGCATAAGTTTAATAAACACTTTCTACGGGATGAGTATTAATGTCAATACAAGGAAGCCGAAATTAGGGAATATTGTCGGTGGCTTAAGTGGCCCTGCTATAAGGCCCATTGCCTTACGTATGGTTTACGAAGTTTACCGGCAGGTAAAAGTACCCATAATAGGGATGGGCGGTATTATGGATGCAAAAGACGCCCTGGAATTTATGATTGCCGGGGCAACCTGTGTTTCCGTAGGCACGGCAAATTTCATTAATCCCAAAGCAAGCGTAGAAATTATCAGGGGGATTGAAGAATATTTGATAAGAAATAAAATCAGTGATATAAAATGCGTTATCGGCAGCCTTAAAATATGAAAAATAAAGCAGAAATAATCGTAGCCCTGGACGTAGCTACTCTTAAGAAAGCAGGGTATTTTGTAAACAGGCTTTACCCGTCGGCAAGAATCTTTAAGGTAGGCTTACAGTTATTTACCGCGGCCGGGCCGCAGGCAATTAAGCTAATACGCAAAAAAGGCGCAAGTGTATTTTTGGACCTGAAACTTTTTGATATACCCAGTACGGTTGCGAATGCCGTGCGCCAGGCAGCACGGCTTAAGGTAAAGATGCTGACTCTACATATCCGGGGCGGAGGAGAAATGTTAAAGTTGGCGGTTTGCGCGGCCAAAGAAGAATCTAATAAACTCAAAATAAGGCGGCCTTTATTAGTAGGCGTAACGGTTCTGACCAGCCAGGAGGCAAAACCCGGGGATGTGCTAAAGTTAGCCAGGTTCGGTTTAAAATGTGGCCTTGACGGGGTAGTCTGTTCGGCAAGGGAGGCCGGTATTTTAAGAAAGGGAATAAAAAAGAAATTTATAATTGTAACCCCGGGCATCCGCATGGCAAGTTCGAATACCCACGACCAGAAGCGCGTTGCCACTCCCCGGGAGGCGGTAAAGGCAGGGAGCGATTTTTTAGTTATGGGCAGGCAAATCCTTGAAGCAAAAGACCCTAAGAGCGCGATAAAAAAAATACAGGAGAATTGTTATGGCACAGGAAATTAAAGAGCTGATTGAAAAGATAAACCAGGAAGGCGTAAAGGCGGCCGAAGAGAAGGCTAGAGAAATAGAGGCGGACGCCAGGCGGGCAGCCAAAGATATTTTGGAGAAAGCCAAGAAAGAAGCGGATAAAATTCTTAGCGATGCAAACGAGAGGATTGCCAAGAGCGAAGAAAAAGGGAGGGCCTTGCTTGCGCAGGCAGGCAGGGATTTGTTGCTATCTTTGAGAAAAGAAATCAATACCATGCTTGAACGTCTTATCAGTTCTGATGTGCACCAGGCATTAACGCATGAAGCATTAGGGAAAATCCTGTTTGAGCTGATAAAGTGCTCAACTGGCTTTCATAAGGAAGATATTATTATTTCACTTAAGAAGGAAGATGCCGATGCCTTGGAAAAGAGTTTTCTGCATAAACTAAAAGCGGAAACCAAGAAAGGGATAATTTTAAGGCCGTCTGACGAGATACGCGCAGGTTTTACTATCAGCTTTGATGCCGGAAAATCCTGTTACGATTTTACAAATCGCGCCCTGGCAGAATATATCGCTAAGCACCTTAAGCCGAAACTAAAAGAACTTTTAGAGGAGGCGGTTTAAAAATTCAATGGCTAGCCTGTATCCTTATTTAATCGCAAGCCTGCCAATGCTTCATTTCGGGATGAAGCCGCCGTATTCTTTTCAAGGGTTTTTGGATTGTTGCTCGCAACTAATACCGGAAGATGATTTTAATGTCCTTAGGACTTTGCCTAAGACAGAGGGATTTGTAAAAGAGTATGTTTGCCGCCCGGTTATAAATAAATGGCTTTGTTTTGATACTGCCTTAAGGAATGAACTGGTAAAGATACGCGCCAGCCGTAAACACATTGACGCAACAAAGTATCTGCGCCAGGACCATTGTCTGGAGGTTGATGTTGTGCATCTGGCCCTGGCAGCGTACCGGAACCCCTCGATTTTAGAAGCCGAGAAGTTCCTGGACAAGGCGCGCTGGAGTCTCCTGGATGAATTGGCAACCGGGCATTATTTTGACCTGGATTATTTAATCGTGTACGCGTATAAATTATTAATACTTGAACGTTGGGAGAGGATGCGCCTTGCCGATAAAGAAGCACTTCTTGAAAACGCGCTGCAGAAAATTACCGAGGAATAATATATGTCCGGAATAAGAAAAGGTTACATCTCCGGGATTAACGGGAATATGGTTAGGGTTAACTTTGACTCTTTTGTCATGCAAAACGAAGTCGCTTATATCGTGCACGGAGAGGAGCGTTTAAAATCCGAAATTATCCGCGTGCGCGGCAAGTGCGCCGAGATGCAGGTGTATGAGAGCACAAGCCATTTGAAGGTAGGGGACGAGGTTGAGTTTACGGGAGAACTCCTTTCGGTGGAGTTAGGACCGGGGTTACTCGGGCAGATATTTGACGGCCTACAAAATCCCTTACCGGTCCTGGCGGAAAAATGCGGCTTCTTTTTAAGACGCGGGACATATTTTGAAGCCCTCTCAGCTGATGCGCAGTGGGGCTTTACGCCTTTGGCTAAGCCCGGCGATACTTTAAGGCCGGGAGAGAAATTAGGTTTTGTCCCGGAGAAAAATTTTAAACACTATATTATGGTGCCGTTTCATTATCATAACGTGGTAGAAGTTTCTTGGATTGCCGAAAGCGGGAGTTATACTATAAAACAAGCGATTGCCAAAATTAAAGACCAGGAGGGAAAGGTTTCCGAAGTCTTTTTAAGCCAAACCTGGCCGGTTAAGATTCCCATTAAGGCATACGCGGAAAAGATTATGCCGCAGGAGCCGTTAGTTACCAAGATGCGCCTTATTGATTCGCTCTTTCCCATTGCCCGCGGAGGGACATATTGCGTGCCCGGGCCTTTTGGCGCAGGTAAAACAGTCTTGCAGCAGCTTATCAGCCGCCATGCGGAAATTGATATTGTAGTTATCGCTGCCTGCGGCGAGCGCGCAGGAGAGGTAGTCGAGACCTTAAAAACTTTTCCGGAAATTATTGACCCGCGCACAGGCAGGCCTTTAAGCGACCGTACGGTAATTATATGCAATACCAGCTCCATGCCGGTTGCGGCAAGGGAATCAAGCGTCTATACTGCCGTGACTATCGCGGAATATTACCGCTCAATGGGCCTGCATGTTTTGCTTTTGGCGGATTCTACTTCTCGCTGGGCCCAGGCAATACGCGAGATGTCTGGGAGATTAGAGGAGATTCCCGGCGAAGAGGCATTCCCTGCGTATTTAGAGTCGCGCATCGCCTCTTTTTACGAGCGGGCAGGGATGGTGAAATTATCTGACGGCTCGCTAGGCTCGGTAACTATTGGCGGGGCAGTGAGCCCTGCGGGAGGCAATTTTGAAGAGCCGGTTACTCAGGCGACCTTAAAGGTTGTGGGCGCATTTCATGGGTTGTCCCGTCAACGTTCGGACGCAAGGAGATATCCTGCCATTGACCCTTTAATAAGCTGGAGCAAATATAAAGGTTTTATCGAGGATAAACAGGTGGAAAAAGGCCATGCCATACTGCGCAAAGGCAATGATGTCGCCCAGATGATGAAGGTTATCGGCGAAGAAGGCACATCTTTAGCGAATTACGTAGATTATTTAAAGGCGGAATTTTTTGATTTTGTGTATTTGCAGCAGAATGCCTTTGACCCGGTTGATGAAGCCACTGAAAAGGACCGCCAGGTTTATATATTTGATTTTATTTACCGCATCCTCACGCAGGATTTTGTTTTCGCGGATAAGCAAGAGGCCTTACGTTTTTTCCAGGCTTTACGTCAGCAATTCCGCGGATGGAATTCCACTGTTATGGGCTCGCAAGAGTTTAAAGAAACCGAGGCTGAGATAACCGGGAAACTAAACGAAAAAATCAATCCTCCGGCGCCCCCCTCGGCATAAATTTTAAGGGGCTTCTCAGGATTGATACTCAGTCCGGCCGAAGGCGGGACGAACGTATCAAAAAATAAAGAATAGCCATGCAAAAAACCTACACCAATATTATTCAGATATCCGGAGACGTTATTACGGTTGAGGCAGAGTCCGTGGGGTACACGGAGATAGCCCAGGTAATCACAAAGAGGGGCGCTTCGCTTGCCCAGGTAATCAGGATTGACGGGAAGAGAGTTTCTCTACAGGTCTTTGCCGGTAGCCGGGGCGTTTCCACCGGAGATAAGGTCAGGTTCCTCGGGCACACAATGCGCATCGCAAGCGGAGAAAACCTCCTGGGCCGCATTTTTAATGGAAGCGGCCTGCCTCTGGATAACGGACCGGAGTTAAGCGAAAACCTTATTGAAATCGGTGCCCCGTCGGTAAACCCGGTAAAGAGGATTATCCCGAATAAGATGATCCGTACCGGCATACCCATGATAGATGTTTTTAATTCGCTGGTTGAATCTCAAAAACTTTCGGTTTTTTCAATAGCCGGAGAGCCTTATAATGAGCTCCTGGCGCGCATTGCCACTCAGGCAGAAGTGGATATTATAATTTTAGGGGGCATGGGCCTTAAATACGATGATTATCTTTTCTTTCGGGATACCCTGGAGAGATTTGGCGCGCTTGCGCGCTCAATTATGTTTGTGCATACGGCATCCGACCCCACGGTTGAATGCCTGCTTGTTCCCGACATAAGCCTTGCAGTTGCCGAGAATTTTGCTTTAGGCGGAAAACGCGTGCTTGTCCTGCTTACGGATATGACCAATTTCTGCGATTCATTAAAAGAAATTGCCATTACTATGGAGCAGATTCCCTCTAACCGCGGCTACCCCGGAGACTTATACAGCCAGTTAGCCAGCCGATATGAAAAAGCTGTAGATTTTGACACCGCCGGCTCTATCACTATTCTTACCGCGACCACTATGCCCGGGGATGATGTAACCCACCCTGTGCCGGATAATACCGGCTACATTACCGAGGGGCAATTTTATTTAAAGGGAGGCGTTGTTGAGCCGTTTGGTTCATTGAGCCGTCTTAAGCAGCAGGTTAACGGCAGGACCCGCGACGATCACCGGACCATCATGGACACTATGATCCAGCTTTTTGCCAATTATCGCGAAACAGTGGAAAAACAGGCTATGGGGTTTCAGATGAGCGCCTGGGACAAGAAGCTCCTGCATTACGGCAGGATTTTTGAAGAGAAGATGATGTCGTTGAAGGTAAATATTCCGCTTGAAAAAGCGCTGGATTTAGGGTGGGAGATTTTACATGAATGTTTCAGCCCCGAAGAAACAGGGATTAAGCGTTCGGTGATTGAGAAACACTGGCCAAAAAATAGCGGATAGCATTCAACGCATAGTAAGAATATTTTTCTATCCGTTATGCGCTCTACGCTAAGAGAATATGGCAAAAATTAAACTGACCAAGGGAGAACTAAAAAAACAGCGTGATGCGCTCAGGCAATACGAAAGGTATTTGCCCACGTTGCAATTAAAGAAACAGCAATTGCAGCTTGAGATTCTTGCCCAGCTGAGCGTTGCCGAAGAAAGAAACCGTAGCCTGGAGATAAAGAAAAAATCCGCCTCTTCCTGGTCGGAGTTGCTCGCCGAGCCGGGGATAAACCTGAAAGTCTACGTTAGGCCGGAAAAAATTATTACCGGCAATAAAAATGTCGCGGGAGTAGATATCCCGGTTTTTGAAAAAGCCGAATTTAACGCGGCAGAATATGATTTATTTATAGCCCCTTTATGGGTAGATGCCGCTATCAATATGCTTCGCAGTATAGTTTCTTTGCAGGAAGAAATCCGGGTTCTCGCTAAGGGGATAACTACCTTGAGGCACGAATTGCGCATTACCACACAGCGGGTTAACCTTTTTGAAAAAGTAAAGATTCCCGAGACCAAAGAGGCGATCCGCCTGATTAAAATTTATATCGGTGACCAGATGGCGAATGCCGTCGGACGCTCTAAAATAGCAAAGGGCAAAATCGAAAGCGAGGCATTTTTAGAGGAGACGTTGGTATGATTGTGCCTATGAAGAAAGTAGCGATAATTATGCAGGCAAAGGATTCTGCCTTGGCCATAAGGGAATTGCGTAAAATCGGTGTTTTGCACGTGCAACACCAGAATCCCCCTCAGGGCAGGGACATCAATTCTTTACAGGAAGATCTGTCTCTGGTTAACAATGCCTTGGATATTTTTTCCTTTGCCGGGTTGCTTGGCAAAGAGTTTGCGCTGGAAAAAACATCCTGCCACGATTGGAAATTTGCCGCAAAACACGCGGTTGACCTCTGGAAGCGTTATGACCAGCTGGAGTTATACTCAAAATCAATTATTAATTCTATAAATGAGTGGGAGGGGTGGGGGGATTTTGAACCGATAAAGATTCAGGAGTTGGCTTCTAAAAGTATCTTCGTCAGGCTTTATCAGGTGCCTCTTAAACAGATAAATGAATTCCCCGAGGGAGTTGTGGTGGAAAAAATATTTACCAAGGCCGGGCTTGCGCACTGCGTGGTTATTTCCCGCCAGAAATCAGAGTTTCCTTATAAAGAAATACCTCTTCCAAGGCAAAGCCTTTCGGCAATGCGCAACCGTCTTATTAAGGATAAAAAAGAAATGGATTTAATAAAAGATGAGATAGGCAAGCTCTATGAGTTTTTTGACGAGTTTATCGCGGAAAAAGAAAAGTTGTTAAAAGAAATTGAATTCCAACAGGCATTAAGCGGCATGGGCAAAGAAGGTTCGCTTGCCTTTGTAACCGGTTATATACCGGACGACCAAGCCGAGGTATTATTAAAAGAGGCGAAGTCCCGACAATGGGGGATTGTTATCGGCGAGCCGTCCGGTGAAGAAGAGGTCCCTACTTTAATCCGTAATCCCAAATGGGTCTCAATCATCGCCCCGGTTTTTAAAATGCTGGAGATCATCCCCGGTTACCGCGAACTGGATGTAAGCCTGTTATTCCTTATTTTTTTCAGTCTTTTTTTCGGGATACTGATCGGCGACGCAGGATATGGGGCAATCTACCTTTTAATTACAGTCTGGGCACAGAGAAAGTTTGCACAGAAACATGCGGGCACCGGGAGATATTTCTTTCTCTTTTATGTCTTAAACTTTTGCGCTATCATATGGGGGTTATTGACCGGGACCTTCTTCGGTCAGGAGTGGTTGGCCGCTAAAGGCATAAAGCCGGTTTTACCGGCTTTGAATGAACCGAAGGTAATGCAAACTTTCTGTTTTTTTCTCGGGGCATTACAATTGACTATAGCCCATTTTTGGCGGGCATTGGTAAAATTCCCCGGTTCCGCTTTTCTGGCCGATATCGGCTGGATTGCGATCTTATGGATTTCCTATTTTCTTGCCGGTACGCTTATCCTGGGCAATACCTTTCCCGATTTTGGCTTGGCACTCGCCCTCTTTGGTATAGCATTGGTTTTATTTTTTACCGAGCCGCGCAAAAATATACTTAGCAGCTTAGGCGCCAGTTTTATCTCCATTACCTTCGGCTTGAGTTTTATGAGCGCGTTTACCGATGTGGTTTCTTATGTGCGCCTTTTTGCCGTGGGTTTAGCCGGAGTTGCAATTGCCAATACCACTAACACTATGATTAGCGGTCTTGGCACGGGGTGTGTAGCTATATTTTTCGGCATCCTGATTGGCTTAATCGGTCACGGGTTAAATATCGTGCTCGGGCCTATAGCCATACTTGTGCATGGGGTACGCCTTAATGTTTTGGAGTTTGGCCTGAACCACACAGGCATAACTTGGAGCGGGCTGGCGTATAGGCCGCTGAAAGAATAAATTATAGGGGCTCTCTCCGGAGGGGATTGTTCCTAACCAAAAAAAGGAGTTGCTATGGAGACAGGGGTTTTGGCACAATCTAAAGATTTAGGGCCTATTCTGGTAATGACTCTTGCCGCAGTAGGTTCGGGCTGGGGAGCGGGTATCGCCGGCATGAGCGCCATCGGCGCCTGGAAAAAAAATTACTCTCAGAACAAAACTGCCTCGTTTATGCTGGTTGCTTTTGTAGGCGCGCCGTTGACCCAGACCATTTACGGAATGATTGTAATGAATAAAATGTTCGAAATTGCCTCTAAAGGCCAATATCTCTGGTGCATTGGCTTGTTTGCGGGCATAGCTATCGGGCTTTCTGCATTATGGCAAGGGAAATGCGCTGCCTGTGCATGCGATGCCATGGGCGAGACTGGGAAGGGTTTTGGCAACTATTTGGTAGTGCTGGGTATGACTGAAACAGTTGCCCTTTTTGTAATGGCTTTTACTTTAGGCCTATTGGGCAAATTTTAAGAATTTCGGGCGGTTGGCGCAATTGGTTAGCGCGCTTGACTTACATTCAAGAGGTTTACAGGTTCAAGTCCTGTACCGCCCATTTAATTTTTTAAAAAATGGATGAAAATTTCTTTGCTAATTGGTCTCCTCGGATGGCATATGTGCTTGGTTATTTTTGCGCAGACGGTAGCATGTTTACTAACCCGCGCGGTTCGAAGTATATTTCTTTTTATTCGGTAGATAAAGAGTTAATGGTTAAGATTAAAAAATATTGCATTCGGCAAATAAAATAGGCATAAAGGAAAAACCAATAAAAATTGGGGAGAGTTATTTTCTCTTCGGGTTGGAAGTAAAAAACCTACCTGGATTTACTTAAATTGGGACTCATGCCTACCAAGGCAAAGAGGTTGTTTCTCCCGGATGTCCCAAAAAATATTTACACCATTTCCTGAGAGGATATTTTGATGGAGATGGCGGCATTAGCTACGGTTATTATAAAAGAAAAAATAGGGATAAAAATAATTTTATTTTCATGGTCCGTTTTGCTTCGGGACCAAGAAACTTTTTAGAAAGTTTATCGAGAGAATTATCATCGGCAGCCGATTTAAAAAGAGGTTGTATTTCAAAGAATAGCGGCGGTTATCATCTTATTTATTCAAAAAAAAGATAGTGGTAAATTGTTTAATTTTATGTATAATAATGTTTCAGATAATACATACTTAGAACGAAAATATAACAAATTCCGGAAAGCATTCAAGACAATAGGGGCTGTGGCCTAGTCTAGTTTATGGCGTCTCCCTGTCACGGAGAAGATCGCGGGTGCGAATCCCGTCAGCCCCGCCAGGCGAAACGCCCTACGGTTTTGGCGACTAAATCGTAGGGCTTTTTATATATAACTAAAAGAGTTACATCTTTTAAAAGAAAGTTTGAGCCGAG
>SBBM01000041.1 GCA_005239725.1 Planctomycetales bacterium
AAATATCCTAAATTATATTGACCCGGCAGGGAAATATGCTATTATAAAGCTTTAATCTATTGACGAAAAAGCCTTGTTTGGCGAAGAGCGTCAACCGGCATCCATTGTATGGGAAATCTATTACAATTGAATTCAAGGAGGATAGCAAATGTATGCAATAGTTGAGGTTGGAGGAAAGCAATATAAGGTAAGCGAAGGCGATGTTATTGACGTAGAAAAGCAGGATATCGCGGCTGGCAAGGTTTTAGTCTTAAAAAATGTGCTTTTGGCGGTAAAAGGCGAGGATATCAAGGTCGGCCAGCCGCATGTGCATGATGCCGTAGTTAATGCCCTGCTATCGAAGCAGGTAAAGGCAGATAAGGTAGTTTCATTTAAATACCGCAGGCGCAAGAGTTCGCATTGGAAGCAGGGCCACCGTCAGCAGCTTACAAGGCTGAAAATAAAAGAGATTAAGTTAGGAAGTTAGGTGAGTTAGGTTAGTTAGGTGAGTTAGGTTAGTTAGGTGAGTGAGAGTGCTAGCATAAAAAGCTTTAGGGATTTGATTGTTTGGCAAAAATCAGATAGGCTGTTTTATGATTTGCTTAACGACCTAAAGGGATTCCCTCGAGATAGAGTAGCAAACATAATAACCGATCAGATATTACGTTCCACAAGTTCAATAAGTGCAAATATTGCGGAGGCTACGGGATGCTATTCCGGGAAAGATTTTGAGCATTTTTTGATTATTGCGAGGCGTTCGGTTGTTGAGACGGAAAATTGGTATATAAAAATAAATAATTTAAAGTATATCAACCCCGATTTATTCAATGGAAGATATAAACAATGCGAGGAAATAAGGGTTATGTTAAATGCTTTAATCGGCAGCTCGCGCCGGAAAAGAGACTCTAGTTAACTTTCTAACTAAACTTTTATTTAACACTATCACTTAACTTGAATAACTTAAAGTTTCTTTTAACTATATTACCTAACTTGAATAATGTTCATTGACAGCGCCAAGATATACGTTAAAGCAGGCAACGGTGGACGGGGGTGCAAGAGTTTATATAAGGACAAATACGCCCGTGAAGGCATACCTGACGGAGGGGATGGAGGCAGGGGTGCTGATATTATCATCAGGGCAGACAGGAACCTGCGCACCCTTTTAGATTTTCAGTATAACCGTCATTTTTACGGCAAGAACGGTAAATCAGGCTCCAGTAAGAAGAAAAAAGGCGAGGATGCGCCGGCGCTTTTTATCCGTGTCCCCTGCGGAGTGATTGTCAAAGATTTAGGGATAGACTGCGTATTAGGGCATCTGGATAAAGATGGACAAGAGCTCACCGTAGCCTACGGGGGTAAAGGCGGGTTAGGCAACAGGCATAAGCGGGAAGCCACTAATGGCGAAGCCGGGGAAGAAAAAAACCTGCTTTTAGATTTAAAGCTTATTGCGGATGTAGGCATTGTCGGTTTTCCCAATGCCGGGAAATCTGCCTTGATTTCCGCAATATCTAACGCGCATCCCAAGATTGCCGCCTACCCCTTTACCACAAAATACCCGGTTCTGGGAGTGATAGGCAAGGGTAGCGAATCATTTGTGGTTGCCGAGATACCCGGATTAATCGAAGGCTCGGCCGAAGGCAGAGGCTTGGGCGATAGATTCTTGCGCCATCTTGAGCGCACCAAGGTTTTAATCCACATTATTGATATGGCGGGTTTTGAAGGTAGGGACCCGCTTAGCGATTATAAAGTTATAAATAAGGAATTAAAGGAATACAGCCCGGAAGTTTGTAAGAAGCCGCAGCTTATCGTGGCGAATAAGATGGACCTTGAGGCTGCCGCGGTAAATTTGCAAAAGTTCAAGAAAAGGCTTAAGAAAAAGGTGTATCCTATTTCAGCTTTAAATAAAGAAGGCCTGGAGGAATTAATTGAAGGAATCAGGGAAAAATTATAAGCGGATTGTAATAAAAATCGGCTCAAGCCTTTTTTGTTCATCGGCCCAGAAAATAGATTTTGATATTTTTAATGCCATCGCCGGGCAGGTTGCGGAACTGGCAAAATCCGGAAAAGATGTGATTGTGGTTTCTTCCGGGGCAATTGCCCTGGGCATGCATTTATTGGGTCTAAAATCGCGGCCAAGAGAATTGGCATTTTTGCAGGCAGCTGCGGCTGTCGGCCAGAACGAACTGATGGATATTTACCGCGATTTTTTTAAAGCCCGGGGGTACCATGGTGCGCAGGTTTTACTTACTCGCGAGGATTTTAATGACCGCAGCCGTTATTTGAATGCCAAGAATACGCTGAATGCCCTTTTAAATCTGGGTAGCATACCGGTAATTAACGAGAACGACACTGTTTCTACGGATGAGATTAAGTTCGGGGACAATGACCGGCTTTCGGCTTTAGTGGCAACGCTGGTTTCGGCGGACATATTGATTATACTCTCTGACGTCGACGGGCTATTGGATAAAGACAGGAAGACGGTTATACGGTTAGTAGACGAAATTACGCCGGAAATAAAGCGCCTTGCCTGCCCGACGGATAAAAAGGCTTGCGTGGGAGGCATGATTACAAAATTAGAAGCGGCGAAGATTGCCGTGGATTCAGGGATACCTTGTGTAATTGCTAATGGTCTTAAGAAAGACATAATCATTTCAGCAATCCAGGCGCCGGAAGAATCCGGGACCCTGTTTTTATCTAAAAGGGGGCTTGATGCCAGAAAGCGTTGGATAGCCTTCGGCACAAAAACAAAAGGCAAAATTGTTATTGATGACGGGGCAAGGAATGCATTAAAGAATAAAAAAAGCCTGCTTTCCGTAGGCATAACTTCTATTGAGGGTAATTTTAACGCCGGAGACATCGTCAGCGTTTATGACGCAGACGGCAATGAATTTGCCCGCGGCAAGGCCGATATCTCTGCGAAACAGCTCAAGGAAATAAAAGGCATGCGGTATCATAAAGAAATAATGCACTGCGACAACATCGTCATATTATAGGGGACGTT
>SBBM01000024.1 GCA_005239725.1 Planctomycetales bacterium
AAAATAGAAGAGCTGGGCGTATTTAAGGACCTCAGATACGTCGAAATAGATTCATTGTCTTGCGGGGAAGTAGGTTATTTCACCGCTAATATACGCGACCCCAGGGAAATTATTATCGGAGATACTATAACCGATAATAAAAATCCGTGCGATAAGGGCCTGCCGGGTTACCGCACAGTAAAGCCTCTGGTATTTTGCGGCATTTATCCGGTAAACCCGGGGGATTTTCCGGAGGTGCGCGATGCCATGGATAAATTGAAATTATCGGATGCCTCTTTTGTATTTGAGCCGGAAAATTCGCAGTCCTTCGGTTCGGGCTTCCGCTGCGGTTTTTTGGGGCTCCTGCATATGGAAATCGTCCAGGAGAGGCTGGAACGCGAGTACGATTTGAATTTAATATTAACTGTGCCCAATGTTGTATATCGGCTAAAGAAAAGGGGTGGAGAGATTATAGAAGTGGATACTCCGGCAAAGTTTTCCGCATCCCAGGATATCGAGGAGTGCTTAGAGCCGTATGTGAATTTGCTCATAATTATACCCGTGGAATCAATAGACCCGGTGTGCGAATTTGTGAAATCGCGCAGAGGCACATTCAGGTCCAGCGACTATCTAGGAATTGACCGGGTAAAGATTATTTTTGATATTCCGCTTTCGGAGATAATCGTGGATTTTTATGACCGCATCAAATCTTTGACCAAAGGATATGGTTCGCTCGATTACGAATTCAAAGATTACCTTCCTACGTGCATCGTGAAATTGGATATATTATTAAACGGCATTGTCTGCGATGCCTTTTCTTCCTTAATACATAAAGACAAAGTTATGAATAAGGCGCGCGCCCTTGTGAATAAGCTTAAGGAATTAATTCCTCGCCAATTGTTTGAAGTAGCAATACAGGCGGCGGTAGGAGGGCAGATTCTGGTTTCGGAAAAGGTGCGGCCAGTGGGAAAACATGTTACTGCCAAATGCTACGGAGGGGATATTACGCGCAAACGCAAACTCTGGGAGGGCCAGAAGAAAGGGAAGAAGCGCCTGAAACAGTTCGGAAAAGTGGAAATTCCTCAAGAGGCATTTTTGGAGGTATTGCGCATATAGTTATAATATGGAAAAACAAAAAATAAAATCGGTTCTGCGCGAGTGGATAGAATCAATCTTAATCGCCCTGGTTCTGGCATTGTTCGTGCGCGCATTTATTATCCAGGCATTCAAGATTCCCACCGGCTCTATGCGGCCCACACTTTTAGAGGGGGACATAATCCTGGTAAATAAATTTATTTACGGAGCCAGGGTGCCTTTCACAAAATTAAGGTTGCCGAAAGTGCGGGAGCCGAAAAGAGGGGATGTCATTGTTTTCATTTATCCGGATAATCCCAAGAAAGATTATATAAAAAGGCTTATAGGCTTGCCAGGAGACATAGTCGAAATTAAAAATGGCAGTATATATATCAACGGCAATCTCTTAGTGGAGCCGTTATTTAGCCAGCGTTATTATTACAACCGCGGAGATTTCGGGAAAGAAGGGGAAAAAATCAAGGTGCCGCAGAACTGTTTTTTCGTTCTGGGGGATAATTCTATTTCGTCGCAGGATTCAAGGTACTGGGGGTTCGTCCCGCGGGAAAATATCCTGGGCAAGGCCCTTGTAATTTATTGGCCGTTTATACGTATCAGGCTTATTAAATAACGCCCCTTCCACCTGCAAGGGGCTTGTGCCCCTGCCGTCAGGCAGGGAAAAGGTCAAATATGAATTTTGCGAACAAGATTTCTATTTTCAGGATTCTCAGTGTCCCCTTTTTTATTGCAAGCCTCGCTTATTATACGCCTGCAAAGGATTATCTCCGCTTTCTGGCCTTTTTTATTTTTATCCTGGCGGTCATATCGGACGGGGTTGACGGGTATATTGCCAGGAAATCAAAGCAGAAATCCCAGGCCGGGATGGTCTTAGACCCCCTGGCGGATAAGATGCTTCTGGTAAGCGCATTTATCTGCCTTTACCTGGTGGATAAATTTCCCCTGGGCATAAAGTTTCCTCTCTGGGTTATCTTAATCGTTATAACCAGAGATGCGCTCATCCTTTTGGGCTCTGTGGTAATATTTATTGTCAAGCAGAATATAAACATTTCTCCCACAAAATGGGGCAAGACTACGACGACCTTTCAGATGTTGTCTGTTATTTTTGTGCTTTTGCAGTGGCAATATGCATTTGTATTCTGGTGGCTCGCGGCATTCTTTACGGTTGTATCGGGGATGGATTATATAAAGAGGGGGTTTAAGACTCTATATGCTCTGGATAATTCCAGGAACAGCCATTAGCTATCTTATCGGCTCTATACCTACGGCATACATATTCGGCAGGGTATTAAAAGGCATAGACATACGTAAATTCGGCTCCGGCAATGTGGGCGCGACAAACGCGTTGCGCGTTTTAGGCAAGGGTCCGGGAATTGCGGTTTTGCTGCTGGATATATGCAAAGGTTTCATGGCGACAGTTTTTTTGGGTACAATCGTTGCTTTAAAATGCGGCGGGATAAAAACCGAAGCAATTTATATCTTGCTCGGCGTAAGTTGCATATGCGGTCACAACTGGACAATCTTTTTAAATTTTAAGGGCGGAAAAGGCATTGCCACGACTTTAGGCGTCTTACTGGGCCTGGCTGTGAAAATCGGAGGACTAGACAAGATAATACTCTTATTGATCCTGACCTGGTTCATAATATTTATTATTTCACGGATTGTTTCTCTCTCGTCGATAATAACCGCCATATCGTTTCCTGCCTACATGGTTTTATTTAACCAGCCCAGACTTTTAATATTCTTAAGCCTTGCCCTTTCTTTTATAGTCATACTGCGGCATAAGCCTAACCTTACGCGCCTGGCCAAAGGCCAGGAACCCAGGCTGTCTTTTAAAAAAACGAAGCCAATAAATTTTGCTTGACATTCGGAAAATTTAGTGTATAAATACAGTTATTCAAGATTATCTAAGATTATCTAAATTATGCTAAACAAGAAACTGGTTTTAACCTTACTTTTTACCGTTTTCTCGGCGATATTTTCTATTTCGGATATTGCCTTTGCAGGCACTGCCGCATCCGAATACCTATGCAGCCTGGGAGTGGCATATTACCGCATGGGCAGGTATGATGATGCCCTTACCGAATTCAATAAAACCCTGCTGCTTGACCCGGCTAATAAAACTGCCAGAGACTACATAAATACTATCATCGCAAAAAATAATCCTCCCGCTCCGCTAACGGAAGAAAAAAATCCGTTAAGCCTTTCTAAAGAAAATGCCGTCAACGAAGCCTTTAATAAGCTTATAGAAAAAGAAATTAGCTTTGATAAAGAAGCGGAATTCGCCAAGAAACTCCCCGTAGCTAAACAGGATGTCCCCCTTACTCCGAACGAGCCTATTATTAAAACCCCAGTTAAAAAGCCTGTCTTAGAAAGTAGGCCTATGGCGAGGAAGGAATCCGCTAGCGAAAAGAAGAGCTTTCAGGAAAAAGTTGAAAAGAAGGCAATCCCGGCTGATGAAGGCGGGGTTGGCAAGCTAAAAATAAAGGGCAAGGTCGAGGCCTCTGTGGGGTTTACCCCGACTGATGTTATTTGGAAACGTGCGAATTACGACTTAAACGAAGAGAATTACCGTTCCCTGTCCCTTGAAGCTTATAATAGGCGTGCAAATACTTTTGATACACGAATTTACGATAGGTTGAGGTTGAGTCTGGATACGGATAATAAAGAGGGGTTTGGTTTTCACAGCAATATAACCGTAGACCCTTGGAGTTTTATCGGCAAAGGCCCGAAAATAACCATTAATAATACAGCAAGCCCTACAGGAGATGCCGCGGAAATTGAATATAAATATTGGTCTAATACCGGTTATACAGTTAATGAAGCAGTTTATACTTTGAGAAACGGGGCTTCAATTGCCTTGCCGGAAATCCAGGTTGTAAACGGCGAGATACCGGAAACCGTGGTTACCAATACCTGGGCCGAACGTTTTGTAATACCGCCGACTAAGATTGAGAGGGAATTTTGGCCCTTGCGCGAATTATGGGTTGACTATAAACAAGAGGGAATGAATATGAAATTTTTCCCTCTCGCTTACGAAAACCAGGCATTGACATCCGATGACCCGCTAAAGCTGTCAAATAACCGCAGTTGGTGGCAGGAGAGCCCCTGGTTATACCGTTGGCGCCCCGGCACTTATAATTCAGGCGGTTCGCCGGATTTTACCAAGGGCGAATGGGATGATAGCCTGTCTTATGTTGTACGCGATAGCGATAATAACAGACTGACAGAGCTCAGGGGTTTTTCTTTTGTTTATGAGCCTGAGGAGATGAGTTCGTTTGCCACAACATTTGCCTCTCCGAAAGGGCTGTGGCAGGATTATGACAGTTTTGATAACTTTGCCTCGGCCACAAGGTTTAAGCATTTGCTCACTGATAATTTCAGTATCGGCAGTATTTATACTTATAGGATAGGCCTCAACGAAGGCAAGAACAACAAAAAGGATATTGTGAACCATGTAATGGGATTGGATTTTGGTTATGAAATGGCCGATGGTTTGATGGCGTCTGCGGAAGGGGCACAGTCGTTTAATAAGCAAGATTTGACCTCGCCCGGATATGCAAATAAGTCCCGGGGGAATGCGTATTATTTTTCTTTGGTAGGCTCAATTCCCAGCCAGGATATAATGGATTTGGACTACGGTTATAATGAGCTTAAACCGGAAAAAGGCGAAGAATTTTTTACAAAGGCGCGTTTTTTCTGGGGCCATATGGATAAGGGTTTTAACCCCAGTTTATCGAATTACCGAGAGACCCGCGATGATGCATTTTGGTCAAGGCATATTCATTTTAAAAAGCCTTTTGAATATTATTTTGTCGGGCTTACTACTCCAAGTTTGACATGGGAAGATGTTGAGCCTTACAGGATTGGCAACGGCATAGATATCGGCAGGGATGCGATAGGCTTTCGCCTGGAAAACTCCCTTTGGGATAAAAGATTAGAACATCTTTTTGACCTACGCAATGTGCACCGGACCAACGGTAAATATCTTGAAACCATAAGTCGGGATGAAGTTACCTATAAGGCCACGGATAAGGCAACTATAAAAATGTTGGGGTTACGCCAGGATATGCCGCGGACAAGGTCGGGGATTGACCCCTTTTTAATTGATTCGGATACGGGAGAATATATTGCCAATAGCAAGATTCCCGATGGCGCAAATCCGTCTTTAACCACCGGTTCAATAGGGCTTGAATACGCCTTTTTTGATTGGTTGGCACTGAACGGAATTTGGGAGCACACTAATGATTATACCGTTGGCTATGATAATTTTCCGCGCGGTAATTTAAACAGCACAACATTTTCTACATTCCGCGATTATGGTAAGGTTTACCGTACAGAAGACCTATACTTATACAGCCAGGACCTTTTCCCTCTCCCGCCTTATGAATTTTACAATATATTTAAGACAGGCTTGAGGGTAAACCCTATGGAAAACCTGGAAATATACCTAGATTATACACGGAATGAATTTAAAAGCGCAGGGCAAATTGACGACAATATTAACCACATTGGCCTTGAAGTTTCTTATTTGCCCACCAAGAAGATAGGGCTCGCTTTTAAATATACATATTCCAAGTGGAATGACCTTACCTTAATGCAGCAGGGTTATAGTGGTTATTACCTCGGTCATCATAACGTATTCACCGAATTTAGATATATGCCGTCCCTGGACAGCGAATTTGTCATGCAGTATGGCGAATCCGGCACGACTGCATTGGCTACAGCTTTTGTTGATCCTTTCGGTTCAAGCCTCCCTACATTAAACACGCAACACATCTTCCGTCTTTTCTACCGCAAGAAATTTTAGGAAATTTTAGGTAACCAGGGGACGTTTCCCTTACACCTTACTCTTTGTTATCCAACGAGTTACAAACAAGCAAAATAGATTTTTAGAAGAACAACGTGATATATATTTTCTGTTCTCCATATATATAACCCATTGTTTTGTAATGGGTTATAATGAAGGGAAACGTCCCCTAGGATAGGAATATGTCGATTTTTTTGATTTGCCGGGAGCGGATTTGCTCGGCGTAAGGGGAAGGGATAGTAGCGGAGTTAATCTCGACAGGATTCCCGTCCTTGTCATTGAAGGTTACTTTCATTATTTTTGCAGCATTTTTCCCAAAGGTATTTTTTCGTTTGGGATTGCGGTACGTTACAAGGATCCGGCTTAAGAAGTTAAAGCAGTATAAGCCTTTTTTATCAAACAGCCATCCTGCCAGGATGGGTTTAAAAGATAAGTTTAGCTTGCCATTTTTATCCAGGAAAAACGGTTTTTGCCCTAAATTCATTGTGAGCCATATCTGTATGAATTCCGCGGTTGAACCCGAAAGCCGGGCAACAAAGCCGTTCCCGCGAAGATTTTTATCCGGGAAGGCGCTGCTTACGATGAAGGACGAGTTTTCCAGAGTGCTCCGGCCGTATCTGTCAGGTTTCTGGAAAGGTATGAGCACATTTTTGAAGTCCGCGTAAAATTCTTGCGCAAGCCCCTGTTTTATCAACTCAAGGAGGTATTTGTACTCCATGTGCAGCCAGATAGATTCGTTTTCAAGCCAGCCGGGCGTAAATACCCTGCACCTGCCGATTTCCTCAGGCATGCTTTTCAGCGCCGCCGTTACTTTATACATTTTTAGGGCATTATCGTAGAGGCTGCTTTTTCTGACCGCACTATATAATTTTTTCCCGGTTTTAACATCGCCACTCGTTCTTAAGGCGTGCACTTGGCCCTCTAAAAATAAAGGAAGTCTTTTCTGAGCGAATTTAGTGGGTTTAATAAAAGGCGGGTTTAAGGGCACGTATTCCAGGACTTCATTTATAAAATACGAATAATAAACATTGTTTTTTTTATCGCGCGCCTTTTCAATGCCGAAATTTATTTTTGCCAGGGCATTATCCAGGATTGCCGTTAATTCACCTGTATTTATTTCGGTTTCCGCACCCAAAAGTCCGAGCTTTGTCTTTTCCCGGTAATTTTCCTTAAGCGCATAACTTTTATCCCAATAAATAAAATTCCTGTCTCCGGAATTACTATTAATCCACTCTTTAAGGAGCGTTGAGAGGTTGTCCAGGAAATCATGAATTTCTTTCGTCAGCGATATTTTTTCTGCCAGGTTTTCTTCGATGGCCTTTTTTATAAAAATGGTCAGCCTTTTTAATTCAAATGTTTCACATAAAGAAGAACCGAAAAGGGCGGGGAGGCCGTTGAGCGAATCAAACCAGTTCGGCTTGTCTGCCTCCATTTCAATCCCCGCGCCAGAGGGGTCTAAGGAAGCGAGTTTATTGACAAAAAGGCACAGTAATTTATTGATTAGAGTTGTCTGGTAAATTGCGCCCTTGCCGTAATCCGCGCGTACGGTGTGCGGTTGTATAGACCTGTGCTTTATTAATTCCTTTTTATCCGGGCAGAGGCTAAGCGCGTGCAATTGTTTCGGCAGGCCGTTATGCAGGACATATTTTTCCCGGCGGGGGCGGACGGTTTCGGCATTATCGTAAAATGTAAAGGCCTTTTTTTGAAAAACCAACGTATTCAGTTTTTCAGGATATACACCAAGGTAACTTTCCAGCAAATCAAGGTTATAAGTCCAGTGGTCGGTCCAGAAACCTTCGCCGTGTTCGGCTTCCTGGATTTTTTCGCAAGCAGAGAGCACGGTGTTTAAAAATTCATCATAAGATTTTTTAAGCCTTATTTTATTATCTTCAAGGAAGAAGATAACATCTCCGGGAGTAAATGGCCTGCTTAAGAATTTGCTAATTACAGAGATATTCTTTTCGTCGGTTAAATCTTTTAGCGCGGATTTTAAATTTTCATTATTATTGGCGGTAAAAAGGGCGCCTTTAACAATAAGGGGGTTGAAACCGTCGGGTTGTATTAAATTAAAAAACTCAATGACATTGGAGTCTCCGACTTCAGGGTTAAACCAGGCATCCGACCTGCGGTTCTGGTTGACATCGCGGTAGTTGCCGTTACCCTGGGAAAAATAAGCAGGTTGCAATTGAAACTTGTTGTAGTCCCTTTCCAGGTCGCCGTGCTTTCTTGAATATAAGTAGAATACAGATTTCGCGGATTTTCCGGGGAAGACCACGGGATAGCCGCCGCGCAGGATATTATCCAGGTAAGTCTGCTTTGCGTAGAGATTGAATTCTTTTGAGCTGCTTTCGGTATGTATGTCCTGTTGTATATCTGCGACGATGCATTTGTTTTCTTCTTTTTTTTGTTCAAGGTATCCCGGGGTAACAATTTTTCCCAGAGAGGAATTAAGGATTTCCTTACTGCGCATGTAGCCTATTATTGAATAGAACGTTTTTTCTCCATGCGCGGGCAATTCTATATTCAGGAAAGAAAAGGCAGAGGGAGTCAAGCTTACGGTTATTTCATTTTCGGGGTGCTTAAAGTTTTTTGCAGCTAAAAATTCATGCGGGCAGGAGAAATCTCCCGTCTCTCCAAATATGCTCCTGGGGTCAACTATGGGTTTTATAATTTCAGGTTTTCCCCGCTTAAAATGGTAAGCCAGGTAAAAGTTTCCTTCTTTTATATGTATTACTTCGGGTCGGTCCGCAGGGTCAACGCTAAGCCGGTAAAACGGGGCCATATTTTGCAGGTTTTCCACAACTATCCAGGCCTCGATTGTCCGGCTCATCTCTTTAAGGAACCAGTTATTTGCCCCGAAAGGGGCGATTTGCGGAAGGCCGTCAACGAGCTGCATTCTTTTTGATTTTCCGCCTATATTGGTTATGGTTACGATTCTTGCCAGGGCTGCGTAGGAATCCCGGGGAATGGTAAAATATTCCACGTGGATTTTAAGGCCCAAAGAACGGTTAATTTCTTCCAATTCCAGCCCATAAGAAGTTATGCGCATGCAATTGGTTAAATCAAAACCCAGGTTTATAAAACCATTATGAAACGGCTCATAGAATATATTTTTCTTGTCCGTATTGAATTTAATAAAAGTACGGAATCCGTGCAAGGAGGTAAGCTGCCAGGCCTTATTCGCGGGAAGGAATTCCAGGATAGCATGGTCTTTGTCTTTGCTGCCGAAGCTGGATATGCCTTGGCCGCGGTTTACGTAAAATGTCCACATGGGTATGCCGTATTTGCCGGAGATACCCGGGAAAAAATTCGCAAAGGGTTTGGCAGTATTATAGTTTTCAATGACAAATTCGCCTTTTGGGTTGAGGTAATATTTTGGTTTTTTGGGGTACATTTTTTTATGCATAACAGTTGCCACTTAGGAAAAGGTTTGCATAATATTGTACCTATTTTATGGATTTTGTCCACATTTTTATTGACCGCGCCTGGTTTTTGTGTTATATTTAAACCATCGCAGCACACCGTAACTTTTTGGCGACATTATAGTTAGTAAAAATCAGGAGGACGGATAATGACTAAAAAAGACATAATTTTAAAAGTTTCCGATGACACGAACCTGAAGCAGACCGATGTTAAAAGAGTTGTGCAGGAGACCTTTGACTGCATAGTTGAGGCATTAATCAGAGGAGAAAAGATAGAGCTGCGTAATTTCGGCGTCTTTAAGTTAAAGCAGAGAAAAAGCCGCACAGGAAGAAATCCCCGCACCGGCCAGGTCGTGCCTGTCCCGCCTAGAAAAGTAGTTGTATTCAAACCAGGCTTAGAAATGAAGAAAAGGATAAGTTAACTGACAAAATGCTTAAAAGGGTCCCTGGCACAAGAGACATCCTTCCGGGCCAGACAGAATTATGGCAGAAAATAGAAGAAATAAGCCGGGAAATCTTTTCTATTTACAATTACCGGGAAATACGCACGCCGTTAATAGAAGAAGAGGCCCTTTTTAACCGCTCTCTCGGCAAATCTGCGGAAATTGTGCAGAAGCAGATGTTCCTTATAAAAAGCGATAATGATTCATATGCCTTAAGGCCAGAAGGTACAGCTTCCATAGCCCGCGCCTTTATCGAAAATAACCTTGATAAAACCAACCCTTTTTTAAAACTTTATTATATGGGCCCGATGTTCCGGAAAGAGAGGCCGCAAAAGGGCAGGTTCCGGCAGTTTCATCATATAGGCTGCGAAGTCCTGGGCGCAGAGGATGCGGATATAGATGTGGAAGTTATTTCTCTGGCAGGCAGGCTGCTTAAGGCTTATTCGATAGACGGCTATCATATGACAATAAACAGCTTAGGTTGCGCGCATGATAAGAGAGAATTGGCCGACATCTTGCGCAAGCGCATAGGGCCAAGGCTTAGCGAATTCTGCCCTGATTGCCAAACCCGGTTCAATATTAATGTATTAAGGGTCATTGACTGCAAGAATGAAGGTTGTAAAAAACTCATTCAGGAGTTAGATATACACGAGAGTTGCCTTTGCCCGGGATGCAAGACGCATTTTAATAAAGTGCGGGAAGGGCTGGATGCGCTGAAAATAGATTATAAAGTTTCGCCTCACCTGGTACGCGGGCTGGATTATTACACCCGCACTGTTTTTGAAATAATCCATAAGGATTTAGACAGCCAACAGAATGCTATCGGCGCAGGCGGAAGGTACGATACCCTCATCCGGGATTTAGGCGGGCCTGATTCGGGGGCAATAGGCTTTGCCTTCGGCGTGGAGAGGCTGTTATTAGTTGCAAAATCTCTCCCGGCTAAAGACGGGCAAAAATTAGTTTACCTTATTGCATTGGGAGAGGAAGCGGAGAAGCGGTCGATAAAATTGCTGGATAGGCTGCGCAAAGAAAATATCTCTTCGGATAGCGATTACGGCGCCAAATCCCTTAAAAGCGCGATGCGCAAGGCAAATGATGCGGGCGCGCGGTATGTTGTGATTATCGGAGAAGATGAGCTGAAAAAAGACGCATTAACTTTAAAAGATATGTCATCGGGTTTACAGGAAAAAATTAAGGCCGATGAGATAATTTTGCGGTTAAGAAAATAACAAATGCTATATACGCATACTTGCGGTCAGCTGAATGCCAGCGATGTGAATAAAAAAGTAACTCTCTGCGGATGGGTGGCCAGCCGCCGGGACCACGGCAAGCTTATATTCATTGATTTGCGCGACCGCTACGGTATTACCCAGATTGTTTTTCTTCCCGGGGATTCGGCGGCGATATACACGAAGGCCCAGGAATTAAGGGATGAATTTGTAGTTAAGGTAAGAGGGAAGGTAAGCCTGCGGCCAAAGGGGACAATAAACCCGAAACTGTCGACCGGAGAGGTCGAAGTATTGGGCCTGGATTTAGAAATTCTTAATCCCAGCCTTACCCCGCCTTTTGAAATAAAGGACAGTATAGAAATAAGCGAGGATATGCGGCTTAAATACCGTTATCTTGATTTGCGGAGGAAAAGCGTTTTTGATAACATTATATTGCGCAGGAATGTCAATAAAATCATCCGTTCATTTCTGGACAAGAATAATTTTATTGAATGCGAGACGCCCGTACTTACCAAGTCTACGCCCGAAGGTGCCAGGGATTATCTTGTACCGTCGAGAGTTAACCCAGGCCAGTTTTATGCCCTTCCGCAATCGCCGCAACTGTTCAAACAGATTTTAATGGTGGCCGGCTTTGAGAGGTATTATCAGATTACCAAATGCTTCAGGGATGAAGACCTGCGCGCTGACCGCCAGCCGGAATTTACCCAACTGGACCTAGAGATGTCTTTTGTAAGCGAGGAAGATATTTTTTTGTTAATCGAGCAGTTGATGCAGACAATATTTAAGGAGGCAAAAGCCATAGATTTAAAGATTCCCTTTCCACGCATGACTTTTCAGGAAGCGCAGGCTAAGTATGCGACCGATAAGCCGGATTTACGGAAAGAGTTGAATTCAGAGTTTGCCTTTGCCTGGATTGTAGATTTCCCCTTATTTAAATATAACCAAGAGGAAAAACGTTGGGAAAGCGAGCATCACCCTTTTACCGCGCCTGCAGCAGAAGACATCGACAACCTTGAAGAGGCCCCTGAGAAAGTGAAGTCGCGTTCTTATGATTTGGTCCTAAACGGCGTAGAGCTTGGCTCGGGTTCGATAAGGATACACAACCAGCAATTGCAGGAGAGGGTTTTTAATATTATCGGGATAGCTAAGGAAGAGGCGCATAAACGTTTTGGCTTCTTGCTGGAAGCCTTTCAGTTCGGGGCGCCGCCCCACGGAGGATTTGCTTGCGGGCTGGACAGGCTCATGGCAATTTTATCGGGGGAATCCAGTATCCGGGAAGTGATACTTTTCCCTAAAAATGCCTCGGCATCTTGCCCCTTATCCGGGGCCCCTTCGGATGTTGACGAAGGGCAGCTTAAGGAATTGAATATAACTGTAAAAGTAAAAAAGGAGGAAAAGAGATGAGGATAAGCGATAAATATTATTTGCTGCTAACCGTACTGTGTGGTTTTGTTTTATCGGGATGCGTGGTAAGAACCTATACCGTAACAAAAGACAGGCCTGATCAGAACTTGGAATCGGGTAATAAGGGGTACCTTGCAGGCGCACAGCCCGCCGGTGAAAAAAAAGAAAGAAAACTCACCCGCACGATAAATGTCATGGAGGTTGAGTTTCATTCGCCCATAAAATTTGAGAAGAAGACGAAAAGAAAACCAGTAAAAAAAGGGGCAGCGGAAATTCTCCCGGAAGAGATGGTGGAGGTGTCAGCCGGTAACCGCGGCTATATTGTAGAAAGCGAAATGCCGGCAATAATTGAGCCCGCGGAGACTGTAATTGAAAAATATACCGTGCAGAAAGACGATACACTGCAGAAGATTTCCGAGAAATTTTACGGCACGACAAAAAAGTGGAATGAAATTTACAAGGCCAACAGGAATATTTTGAAAAACCCGGACACGCTTTCTGTCGGCCAGGTCCTGAGCATACCGGTAGAGTCTTCAGTGAGAGTGAAATCAGAACAGAAGCCCGAACCAGTAAAAGAGAATTTAAAATAAATGGAAAAAATTATCCGCCTGGAGAGCACTAAGGATATCAGGGCGCTTTTTGGCACTCACGATAAAAACATCAGGGCCGTTGAAAAAGAATTAAATGTCAAATTGACGTTGCGCGACGGCTACCTCAGGGTTAAGGGTGCGTCAGCCAATATAAAAAGGGCATCAGGAGTTATTGAGCGTATGTTGAACCCGCTAGTGCCCTTGGGAGAAAACGAGAACAGGGTAAATATGACTGCCGGCGAGGCAGTCCGGCGCATATCGGGCGGAAAGCCTATTGAACCAAAAACAAAAGGCCAGCGGGAATACGTTCAGGCGATAAAAAACAATGATATTGTATTCGGCATAGGCCCTGCCGGGACAGGAAAGACTTATCTGGCTATGGCTGCGGCAGTGGAATCCTTAAAAAACGGGGAAGTGCGCAGGATAATCCTTACCCGGCCTGCGATAGAAGCGGGGGAATCCCTGGGGTTTTTGCCCGGAGATATGTATGAAAAAATCTCGCCTTACTTGCGGCCCCTCTATGATGCGCTTTATGACATGATGGAGGGAGAGCGCATCGAAAAGTATATTGAAACCGGCATTATCGAGGTAGCGCCGCTGGCGTATATGCGGGGCAGGACTTTAAACGACGCTTTTATCATCCTGGATGAAGCCCAAAACGCTACGGTTGAACAGATGAAGATGTTTCTTACCCGCCTTGGTTTTGATTCCAAGGCAGTTATAACGGGTGACCTTACTCAGAGCGACCTACCCGGGGGCAAGCCCATCGGCCTCCTCCAGGCCCAGCATATCTTAAGCGATATCGGAGGAATAAAAATTATCCATTTTTCCGGTTATGATGTCGTAAGGCATGAATTAGTCCAGAAGATTATTGAGGCATATGATAAAGCAAGCCGCAATAAGTAATGCCATGTTGCGATATTTTAAGGGATACGGCGGATTAATTTGCGGTATCTTTATTGCCTTCGCTATCAGCCATATCCTGTATCTAAGCCCCCTCTTGCCGGTATTCCTGCTTTTGTTAGTTGTTTATTTTCGGATTACGCGCAGGGGCGCAAGGGTTAAAACCTATACCCTCCTGAACCTTACTTTTATTTTTGTAATTATTTTTTGCGCAAGTTACCTCATCCTGAAGCAGGGCCTGCATTTATTCTATACGCCGTATTTTCTGGCGCCCATGCTTTGCGCGGTATTATTCAGCGAAATCGAGATTTCTTTTTTAATGGCGTTGGTCTCTTCTTCCGGAATAGCCTTTCTCGGAGGCAATAGCCTGGCGTTTTCAATATTGTTTCTAACCAGCAACATACTATCCGTTATTCTTGTTTTTGGCGCACGTAAACGCGCGAGTATTATCCGCTCCGGATTTATCGTAGGCATCACGGCTGCGGTATTATTCTTTTTTGCAGGATATATGGAGCCGAAATATCCCTGGCAATACCTGGTGATTGTGGTTAACGGGGCTCTATCCGGCATTCTGGTTGCAGGTATCCTGCCTGTATTTGAATATCTTTTTAAAACTATAACGAATATAAGTTTACTGGAGTTAGCCGATTTTAACCATCCGCTCCTGCACCGCATGATGCTCGAGGCCCCGGGCACCTATCATCACAGCCTGGTGGTGGGAAATTTATCCGAGGCTGCCTGCGGCGCCGTAGGGGCGAATGCCCTCTTAGCCAGGATAGGCGCATATTACCATGATATCGGAAAGCTGGGAAAGCCGGAATATTTCAGCGAAAATGAGAGCATTGCCGAAAGTAAGCATGATGCATTATCCCCCACAATGAGCAGACTGGTTATTATGAACCATGTAAAAGAAGGGGTGGAACTGGCTAAGAAATACCGCCTGAGCCCCCGCCTGATAGATTTTATCGAGCAGCACCACGGCACGAGCCTCGTTTATTACTTTTACCGCCGGGCACTGGAAACCCTGGAGGAAGAGCAAGGCATAAAGGAAGAGGGGTTCCGTTACGTCGGGCCAAGGCCGGACAGCAAAGAGGTGGCGATAGTATTGCTTGCGGATTCCGTAGAGGCGGCCGCCAGGGCCTTAAAAAATCCGGCACCCCAAAATGTTGAGGAGCTGGTGCATAAAATAATTAATAATAAGTTTATTGACGGTCAGCTCGACGAATGCGAATTGACCCTTAAAGACCTGGAAAAAATTTCCGCCTTATTCATTCATATATTAAGCGGAATATACCATACACGCGTAACCTATCCAGACCAGAAAATCGCTTCCCGACAACCCTGATGCGATTTTTCGCGATTATGCGTTTGCCTTGCACCGTGAAAAAAATAAAAATACACGTAAGGAACCTGCAGAAGAGGATTTCTGTCAACCCCGGTAAAATGCGGGATTTGGCCCGGCTTATTTTTTCCCGGGAAGGCGTATCAAAAAAAGGAGAGATAACCATCTGTTTTATGGGCGATAGGGAAATCCGCGAGCTGAACCTCCTGTATCTGGGCAGGTATGAACCCACCGATGTTATCGCCTTTGACCTCTCCGCGGGCAAAAAAGAAATTTTAGCCGACATAGCCATATCCGCCGATACGGCTATCCGCAACGCGAAAATTTACCGGACATCAAAATTATATGAACTTAATTTATATGTAATCCACGGCATACTCCACGCCCTTGGTTATGATGATAGGACTGCCAAACAGAGAAAGGTAATGGAAACCAAAACCGCTCATATATTTTCGAAAATATGTCCATCCACAAAACCGATGCCATAGTCTTAAGCAGGCGCAACTTCCGGGAAACCTCGATAATAGCCAATTTTTATACGGCGGAACTGGGAAAGATAAGCGGCCTTTTAAAAGGCATACGCACCGACCCGTCAAAATTCGCAAGCCCCGTAGAGCCTTTTTCGTATAACGAGATCGTATTTTATAAAAAGAGGAGCTCGGCATTGCATTTGGTAAGCCAGTGCGACCTTAAAGAAAACTTTAATTCTCTGAGGCAGGATATTGCAAGAGTCGGGGTCGCCAGCATCCTTATGGAGCTTGTAGAGGGGGTCTGTGCCCCGGAAGACAGGAATGAAGATATTTTTAACCTGCTTTTAAATACCCTGCCGGCATTAGCGGCTAATAATAATCCGCAGAAAATCATGGCGATATTTAAGATTAAGACGTTGGATTTTTCCGGTTTTAAGCCGCACCTGGATTCCTGCGTTTCCTGCAGCGATAAAATTTTAGGCGAGTCGAAGTTTAGCCTTGCGCTCGGCGGGTTGCTTTGCTTGCGCTGCAAGAATAAGGATTTTAGCGCAAGGAGCATATTCCGGGGGACCGTCGCTACAATTTTACATATCGAAAAGAATGATTTTAAGAATAACCTTAACCTGGGCATGAACCCCCAGATTGAGAAGGAACTGAAACTCGTATTGAACTCTTTTCTTAATTTCCATCTGGGAAAGGAGCTTAAGTCGGAAAAGGTATTAAGTAAATTAACGGCTGCAACGTAACTTGCGGAGGCACTATGAAGATAACCGTGGTTGGGCCGGGCGCAATGGGAAGTTTGCTTGCCGCGCTTTTGACAAAGTTGTCATCCGCCGACAAGGAAGCCGAAGATACAATTTGGCTTTTGGATAAAGATGTGGCGCGCGCCGGAAGAATTGCCCAGGAGGGTATAAAGGTGGAGGGGCTCGCAGGCAATTGGCAGGTCCCTGTCAAGGTAACGGCAGATATTAATGCAATCGGCCAGGCGGACTTATTAATCATCTGTGTTAAGGCTTACGATACTAAGCTGGCACTAACCCAGGCCAGGACACTGGTGGGCGAAAATACGTATGTGCTTACCTTGCAGAACGGCATAGGCAATATTGAAATTATCGGCGAAATTGTAGGTAACGAAAAAGTTATCGGCGGCACGGCAAATTTTGGGGTAACTTTGGTTGATGCCGGTAATGTAAAATATACCGGCAAGGGCGAGATAATCATCGGCCAATTAGACGGCAAAATTACTATAGGCATGCGCAGGATAAGAGAGCTTTTCAATAGGGCCGGCCTTGAAACCAGGGTATCCCGCGATATAAAAAGCGTTTTATGGTCAAAGTTGATTATAAATGCCGGAATAAATGCCTTATCGGCGGTAACCGGATTAACTAACGGCAGGCTTGTCGAAATTGAGCCCGCGCATAAAATTTTACGGCTTGCGGCCACAGAGGCGGTCAGAGTTGCTAAAAGGAAGCGGATAAAACTGCTTTACGATGACCCCTTGGCCAAGGTTGAGGCTGTTTGCGAGGCGACTTCCGCCAATGTCTCTTCGATGCTGCAGGATGTATTGGCAAAAAACCGCACGGAGATAGATTTTATTAATGGCGCAATTGTCCGCCAGGGCCAGGAGCTGGGAATACCCGTCCCCGTAAATTCAATGCTGGTTGACCTGGTTAAGACCATTGAGGCAAATTATAACTCGGTAATATGAAAAAATATTTGGCGTTACTTGTCGGTATCTTTGCTTTTTTAGTTGCTATCAGCATAATATGGATTTTTTTTGTATTTAAGGTAACTTTAACGAAGAAGATAGAGTGTATAAAACCTGCGGAACAGAATACGTTGCTAAAGGATGCGCTGGCATTGCTTAAAAAAAGAGATGATAACGCTGCCCTCAAAAATTTCCAGGCCGTTTTGGATAGCGCGCCCGATAATATTGACGCCCTCTGGGGCAAGGCGGAGGTATTAAGGAGGAGGCGCAATTACCGGGAATCGGAGGCGCTGTTAAACGCAATACTTTCTGCCGATAAAAAGCACGTCTCGTCTTTGCTTAGCCTGGCGTATATAAGATATACGGACGGCAGGCTTTCCGAAGGGCTCTCGTTGATAAACAGGGTATTGGATATGGATTACGTGGATAAAGAAGATACCGCCCTGGCATATATATTGCTGGGCACTATCAACAGTAAATACGCCAGAGAGAGTGGGTTTTTAAATAAACTAAGGTACGGCACACGGATAAAAGGTTATTTTTTGAAAGCCAAAAAGCTTTCTCCGGGTATGGCGGAAGGGCACCTGGCATTGGGGACTTTTTATCTTTTGGCACCGGCCTTTGCCGGTGGGAATGTCAATAAGGCGGTTCAGGAATTAGAGGCGGCATTTAAGATCGCCCCTGATTTTGCTACTGTTAATGTGCGCCTGGCTCAGGCTTACAGAATGCAGGGGCAAATAGATAAGGTTAATTTTTATCTTAACCGCGCAAAGCAGCTTGACCCCGGGAATGAGGTTTTGAAAGAGATAGCCAATTAAATGGAAAATCTTTTAATTTCAAAAATATTCCGCGATTTTGCTAAAATTTTAGAGATAAAAGGCGATAACCCCTTTAGGGTCCGCGCCTATGAAAGGGCAGCGCAGAATATTGAAAATTTAACTAACGCGGAACTGAATGATTTTATCCAGGAGGGGCGCTTGAGAGAGATCCCGGGCATAGGGGAGGACCTGGCGTCAAAAATAGCGGAGATTGCCGCAACCGGGAGACTGGCGTCTTACGAGGATTTAAAGAAGACAATACCGGAAGGCGTCCTGGATTTGATTAATATTCCTTCTGTCGGGCCCAGGACTGCCAGGCTTTTATATGAGCAATTGAAGGTGAAGAGCATAGCGGATTTGGAAAATGCAATTAAGAAAGATAGGCTCCGGGGGATTTTCGGCATAAAGGAAAGGACAATCCAGAATATCAGGAAGGGGTTGGAGCTGGTTAAGAAGGGAAGAGGGCGCATGCTTCTTTCGGAGGCTGAAGATTTTGCCCGGAAGTATACGGGCTTTTTAAAGGAGATACCTAAGATTAAGAAGATATCTGCGGCCGGCAGCCTGCGCAGGCAGAAAGAGACTGTGCGCGATATTGATATGCTGGTAATTTCGGATAGCCCCGGAGAAATAATGGATAAGTTTGTAAAATTTTCCGGCGTGGCTGATATTTTGGCAAAAGGCAAAACCAAATCTTCCATACGCACTGAAGAGGGCGTGCAGATAGATTGTCGGGTATTGAATGAAAACTCATTCGGCGCCGCGCTCTTATATTTTACCGGTTCAAAAAATTTTAATATTAAGATACGGCAATTAGCTATCAAGAAGGGGCTAAAGGTAAATGAATACGGAGTCTTCAGGGGGAATAAATTTGTCTGCGGTCGCAGCGAGGAGGAAATATTCAGGGCCTTAGGCATGGCCTATATCCCGCCGGAATTAAGGGAGGATAGCGGAGAAATAGAATTGGCCTGTCAGTTTAAACTACCCTCTTTAATAGAACTAAAGGATTTAAAGGGGGACCTGCATGTGCATTCACGGTGGTCGGACGGAAATAACAGCATTATGGAAATGGCGTCTTCTGCAAAGGAGAGAGGTTATTCATATATCGCTATTACCGACCATTCGCAGAGTTTGAAGGTTGCCCGCGGTTTAAGCATTGCGGATTTGAAAAAGAAAAAAGCTGAAATCGATAGAATAAATAAAAAAATTAAGGGTTTATCTGTCTTATATGGGACTGAAGTTGATATAGACTCGCAAGGCAGGATTGATTATCCCGATAAGGTGCTGAAAGGTTTTGATGTGGTAGTTGCGGCAATCCACGGAGGGTTTAAGCAACCCAGGGAACAACTTACCCGGCGCCTTGTCAGGGCCTGCCAGAATAAGTTTGTCCATATTATCGCGCATCCTACCGGAAGGCTTTTTGGCACGCGCGAGGCTTACGATATTGATATGTTTGAGGTTTTAAAGACGGCAAGAGAAACAAATACCCAGCTGGAAATAAATGCATTCCCGCAGAGGTTAGATTTGAATGACGAAAATTCGCGCAAGGCAAAAGAAATGGGAGTAAAGTTAGCCATAAATACCGACGGGCACCAGGTTGAACAGTTAGATGTAATTAAATTCGGGATTTCCGTTGCCCGCAGGGGCTGGTTGGTTAAAGAAGATGTAATTAACACGTTGCCCCTTAATAAACTTTTGAAAACGATAAAAAAATGAACAAACTTTCCCTATATGTTGTATACTGCCTACTATCTGTCGTATTATGCGGCTGCCAGAGCCGGCAATTATATAAGGATACCCGGGTATTAATGGGTACCTTTGTGGAGGTTGTCTCTCCCGATAAAGGCGCGGCAAAGATTGTCTTTGCTGAAATCCGGCGGATTGAAGACTTGCTGAGCAAGTATAAAAAAGACAGTGAAGTGGCAAAGCTGAATCAAAGCGGTGAATTAAGGGTTAGCCCTGAAACCCTTCATGTTTTAAAAAGGGCTGGGGATTTCTACGCCGCAAGTGGCGGGGCCTTTGATATAACCGTAGCGCCTCTTATGGACCTCTGGGGGTTTACGGATAAGAAATATAATCTGCCGAAGGCCGAGAGAATCCGGGAAATTTTAAAAGTTGTAGGTATGGATAAAATTATTTTCGACGAAACTAACAATACGGCAAAATTCTCTGTTCCCGGGATGAGGATAGATTTAGGCGGGATTGCCAAGGGTTATGCCGTAGATTGCGCGGTGAATCAATTGAAGAAGCAGGGTATAAAAAGCGCCCTTATCAATGCCGGAGGCCAGGTATATTGCCTGGGAGATAAATTTGGGAAACCGTGGCGCCTAGCGATAAAGAACCCGCGCGCCAAAAGGGTTAGTGGATATTATTTAGAATTAAAGGATATGGCAATAGCGACCTCAGGCGATTATGAGCAGTATTTTATTAAAGGCAACAGGCGCTATTCCCATATAATGAACCCCAAAACCGGGTATCCTGCTGCCTCCGGGATTATTTCAGTTACGGTTATTGCGCCTGACTCTTTGACTGCGGATGCCCTCGCGACTGCAATATTTGTTTTAGGCAAAGAGAAAGGCGCGGAGTTGGCAAGGAAATTTCCCGATGCTAAAGTAGAGGTAATCAAAGAATGACGGAGGAAAAGAAAATTACGGTAAAAGATATTCTGGCAATGAAGGGCAGGCGCAAGATTACCATGCTCACTGCCTATGATTACCCCTTAGCCTACCTGATAGAGAGGGCAGGCATTGATATTATTTTAGTAGGGGATTCGCTGGCCAATGTCGTCCTGGGCCTGAAATCAACAAAAGACGTCGGCATGCTTGAGATGATTCATCATGCCAAGGCGGTAACCCGGGCAGTAAAACATTCTTTGGTAGTCGGGGATATGCCTTATGAATCGTACCAATTGAATTCTTCGCAAACAGTAAAAAATGCCGCAAGGTTTATAAATGAGGCAAAATGTGATGCCGTAAAAATCGAATGGTTTGATGATTGCGTGGGGGCCGCAATAAAAATAATTAAAGCAGGTATTCCCGTAATGGGGCACATCGGCCTTACGCCGCAGACAGCGGATAAGCTCGGCGGCTTTAAAGTCCAGGGAAAGGATGTGGATAGGGCCATGGAGTTAATCCGGCAGGCGAAGGCTCTCGAGGAGGCGGGCTGTTTTGCCGTAGTTTTGGAATGTATCCCCGATGAAATCGCCAGGATAATCACCCGGAAAATAAAAATACCGACAATAGGCATAGGCGCAGGCCAATACTCCGACGGGCAGGTTTTAGTAACTTATGATTTACTCGGATTATTTAAAGGTTTTAGCCCGAAATTCGCCAAAAGGTATGTTGACCTTAGCGGGCATATATCCAGGGCGCTGGAAAGCTATAAGAATGAGGTCCTTGGCAATAAGTTTCCCTTGCCCGAACACAGCTTCCATATAAGCGCTGAGGAGGTCAAAAAAATAGAAAAACTGGCAAATTTTTAAAAAATATGGTATACTACGATTTTTATAAACGGAGGAAAAATGGTGATAAAAGGCGCCCTGTCTGAAAAGAGGAGATCATACCGCGTCCACATAGAAATCCCTGTAACTATAGATATAATCGATGAGAAAACCAAGGGAGTTTTGACCAAGACGTTTATGATTATGGATATAAATACCGAGGGCTTGTATTTTGTTTCAGACGAACCGATCTCCTTAAATAGGGAACTAAACATAAGTTTTCAATTACCTAAAACATCTAATCCTATACGGGCAACGCTTAAAGTAATGCGGGTTGAAAATAGAGAAAGCAATTATGGCATAGGCGGTATGTTTACGAATTTAACCGATAACGATAAAGAGGCAATAAAGACCCTGGTGGAACGCCTGAATATTCACAGGCTTCTTGAGCTTGCGCTTAGCAAGAATGCCTCAGACCTGCATTTGGTAACCGGAATGCCTCCGGTTTTACGCATAAGCGGCGAAATTGAAATTTCTAATTTGCCGAGCCTTGATGGAGATGAGATCGTAAACGTGCTTTATAGCATCATGAATAAGCAGCAGATAAAAAAATTTGAACAGGAAAAAGAACTGGATTTCGGAATACAATACGATATACAGACCCGTTTCAGGGTAAACCTGCATCAACAGAGAGGGTTTACGGAAGCGACGTTCAGGCTGATAAACACAAAAATTTCCTCCTTCGAAGATTTAAATATACCTTCAGTCATAAAGGAGCTGGCCAGCCTTAAAGACGGCCTTGTATTAATTACAGGCCCGACCGGTTCCGGCAAAACAACTACTATCGCAACTATGGTTGAATATATAAATCGGCAAAGAAAGGCAATGATTATAACCCTGGAGCGGCCGATAGAGTATGTTTTTTTAAACAACAAAAGTATTATTAAGCAGAGGGAGATTGGCATAGATACAACTTCGTTTTCCATAGCCTTAAAAGGCACGCTCAGGCAGGACCCTAATGTTATAGTAATCGGAGAGTTAGACGATGCGGAGACTGCTAAGACTGCTCTCGTAGCCGCAGAGGCAGGGTACCTGGTAATTGCTTCTTTTCATTCGCCGAATACGGTTCAGGCGATAGACAGGCTGGCGGGTTTTTTCCCTACGGAAAACCGCAAGCAGATCCTTTCCCAGCTAGCCAATTGCCTTAGAGGCGTTATCTGCCAGTTGTTGCTGCCGCGCAATGATAAAAAAGGAAGGATTTTAGCCAGCGAAGTATTAATGGTTAACGAAGCGGTTAAAAAAATATTGCGTAATGATGAATTAACACAACTACCTTCAATTATTCAAACCGGGGCCAGTCAGAAAATGCATCCAATGTCGGAATCCATCGGGAAATACCTGGAGTGGGGGATTATTGACGGCCATACCGCGGGATTTTATTCCGATGAATTCAGCAAGTACAAATAATTAATATCAGGCGAAAATATGGATTTAATGGATAAAATAGTCTCACTTTGCAAGCGCCGGGGTTTTATATTTCAGTCCTCGGAAATTTACGGCGGCCTAAGCAATACCTGGGATTACGGACCTTTTGGCGTGGAATTGAAAAACAACATCAAGCGCGCCTGGTGGAAGGCAAATGTATATCAGCGGAGCGATATTTTAGGGATGGATGCGGCAATCCTCATGCACCCGAAAGTCTGGGAGGCCTCCGGCCACACCGCTAATTTCTTTGATTTAAAGAGTGATTGCAAATCCTGCAAAAAACGCTTTAAAACCGAAGATTTAAAAGGTAAAACAAAATGTCCGGAATGCGGAGGAGAATTAACAGAAGGCCGGCCTTTTAATCTTATGTTTAAGACGCACCAGGGGCCCATAGAAGACGATGCAAATATAATTTACATGCGTCCTGAAACCGCCCAGGGCATGTTTGTAAATTTTTTAAACATCCTTGATTCCCGTCATCCCAAGCTTCCCTTTGGCCTGGCACAAATAGGAAAATCTTTTCGCAACGAAATTACTCCGGGAAATTTCACCTTCCGCACCCGGGAATTTGAGCAGATGGAGATAGAGTATTTTGTCCGGCCGGAAGAGGCGGATAAAAAATTAGAGGAGTGGATAGAATACCGTTTCAATTGGTACCTGGAACTGGGGATAAAAAAAGAAGGTCTGCGCAAAAGGCCGCACGGAAAAGAGGAGCTCGCGCACTATGCCCGGGCATGCACGGACATAGAATATAGTTTTCCTTTCGGCTGGTCGGAATTGGAAGGGATTGCCAACCGCACGGACTTTGATTTGCGGCAGCATAGTAAGGTGTCGGGGAAAGACCTGGTTTATTTTGACGAAGTTAAAAAAGAAAGATTGACTCCATATATCATAGAGCCGTCCGGAGGGATTGACAGGAGCGTATTGGCGTTTTTGGTGGATGCTTATTCGGAAGAAAAGGTTAAAGATGAAACCCGCCTGGTATTAAAGCTGCACAGGGATCTGGCCCCGGTTAAAGTGGCAGTGCTGCCGCTTTTAAAAAACCGGCAGGAAATCGTGGATATGGCAAGGGCGCTAACACAAGATTTAAAGAAATCCTTTATTACGGTGTATGATGATACTGCGGCAATCGGCAAACTTTACCGCCGGCAGGACGAAGTAGGCACGCTTTATTGCGTTACTGTTGACGTGCAGTCGCTTGAAGACAAACAGGTGACTGTCCGGGACAGGGACACCATGAAACAGGACAGGATTGCGATTGAGAAACTAAAGGAATACGTATCAGATAAACTCAATAAGTAGTTTTAGCGTTTAACGTAGAGCGTTTAGCGGATAGAAAGACTAAACGCTATGCGCTATCCGCTATGCGCTAAAAAGGAGGGTTTTAAAAGAAATGGCAAAGAAATATGTTTACAGCTTTGGGGGAGGTAAGGCAGAGGGAAACGAAAGCATGAAAAATCTCTTGGGCGGCAAGGGCGCCAACCTGGCTGAGATGGCAGGGAGTAAAGATTTAAAGCTTCCGGTCCCTCCAGGTTTTACTATTACCACCGAGGTTTGCACATATTATTATAAAAATAAAAAAACTTATCCTAAGGGCCTGAAAGAAGAAGTAGAAAAGGCTTTGGAGAAGGTTGAAAAATTAATGGGTAGGGAGTTTGGAGATGCAGAAAATCCGCTTTTGCTATCGGTGCGCTCAGGCGCCCGCAAATCAATGCCCGGGATGATGGAAACGGTATTAAACGTCGGGCTTACGGAAAAGACCATACCGGGGCTTATAAAGCAGAGCGGCGGGAACTCGCGTTTTGTCTATGATGCCTACCGCCGTCTGATTATGATGTATTCCGATGTGGTTATGGAAAAGGCAGCCGGAATTGAACCGAAAGATGATATGGGTATCCGTAAACAGCTGGAAAGAATAATGCACGAAATGAAAGAAGAAAAAGGCTATAAGAGCGACACCGATTTAACTACCGATGACCTGAAAAAACTCTGCGCCTTATTTAAGGCAAAAATCAAAGAAGTACTCAAGAAAGAATTTCCCGATGACCCGGATAAGCAAATGTGGGGGGGTATAGGCGCCGTGTTTTCATCATGGAACGGCAAGCGCGCCATAAGTTACCGCCGGATTGAGAAGATTCCCGATGAGTGGGGCACGGCAGTAAACGTCCAGGCCATGGTTTTCGGGAATATGGGCACGGATTCGGCAACCGGCGTTGCCTTTACCCGCAATCCCGGAAACGGAGAAAATAAATTTTACGGGGAATACCTTATTAATGCCCAGGGCGAAGACGTTGTCGCCGGCATACGCACGCCCGCGCCTATTAACGAGTATTCAACCTCAGAGCATAATAAGGATTTGACTACTCTTGAAAAAGGCATGCCCAAACTTTATAACGAATTATTTACTATACAGAAGCGCCTGGAAAGACACTACCGGGATATGCAGGATATTGAGTTTACCATAGAAAAGGGGAGGCTTTTTATGTTGCAGTGCCGGGTGGGAAAGCGTAATGGCCCGGCTGCGGTACGTATGGCTGTAGATATGGTAAAAGAAAAATTAATCAAAAAGGAAGAAGCGGTTATGCGCGTAACGCCCGGTCAGCTTGATGAATTGCTCCATCCGGTAATTGACCCCAAGGCAGAGCTCGCCATTAAACCATTAGCAAAAGGTTTGCCTGCGGGACCCGGCGGAGCCTGCGGCCAGATAGTTTTTTCCGCGCATGATGCCGTGGAATGGGCGAAGCAGGGTAAGAAAGTGATTTTGGTGCGTGAAGAAACCAATCCTGAAGACGTGGAAGGAATGCGCGCAGCACAGGCAATCCTTACTGCCCGTGGCGGTATGACTTCCCATGCGGCGCTGGTTGCCCGCGGTTGGGGTAAGTGCTGTATTGTCGGTTGTGGAGCATTGCATATTGAATATTCCCAGAAAGCGCTCTCTGTGGACGGAAAATTACTTAAGGAAGGCGACTGGATTACCTTAAACGGCACTAAAGGTAATGTTTATGAAGGCAAACTTCCTATGATGGATACTTCGGAAGAAAATGAATTATTAAGTCAGTTCCTTAAGATTTGCGATTCGTTTAAGAAATTAGGTATCCGCACTAATGCTGATACTCCGGATGACGCTAAGAAGGCAAAATCATTCGGTGCGGAAGGCATCGGATTATTCAGGACCGAGCATATGTTTTACGGCAAGGGTTCGGATGAGCCGTTGTTCTGTTTACGCAAAATGATTATCTCCAGGACCGAGGCCGAGAGGCGCAAGGCCCTGGATGAACTCTTTCCTTACGTAAAAAATGATATCAAAGCGACATTGCAAGCAATGGACGGATTTCCGGTGGTCATTCGTTTGCTTGACCCGCCTCTTCATGAATTTGTGCCGCGTGAGGCAGCAAAACTTGAAGAATTAGCCAAAGACTTGAATATAACCCTGGATGAGCTTTCTAAGCGGGCTGCAGGATTGCATGAATCTAACCCGATGATGGGACATAGAGGAGTGCGCCTGGGAGTTACCTATCCTGAAATTACCCAGATGCAGGTCAGGGCTATATTTGAGGCCGCCGCCGAATTGCTCAAGGACGGTAAAAAACCTTATCCGGAGATAATGGTGCCGGTTGTCTGCGAGGTAAAAGAATTAGATGACCAGAAGGTCCTGGTTGACGTCATTTATAAAGATGTCCTGAAAAAATATAACTTAAAGAAGATCAAATATATGTTCGGGACAATGATTGAAATACCCAGGGCTGCTTTTGTCGCGGATAAATTGGCGGGCATAGCCGAATTCTTCTCTTACGGCACCAATGATATGACCCAGATGGGGTTCGGGTTTTCACGCGACGATATCGGAGGGTTCCTGCCGGATTACCTTAAGAAGGGCATATTGCCGGAAGACCCCTTTCAGACCATTGACCAGGAGGGTATCGGAGAAATAATAAAAATCGGCATTAAGAAAGGGAGAAACGTTCGCCAAGATTTAGAAGTGGGTATTTGCGGCGAGCATGGCGGCGAGCCCAGGTCAGTGGAATTCTGCCACCAGGCAGGGATGGATTACGTGAGCTGTTCGCCTTTCCGGGTGCCTATCGCCAGGCTTGCGGCGGCCCAGGCAGCATTGAAAGAAAAGAAAAAATAATGGAAGCTTTAAAAGTTTATCTAAAAGAAATAAAGGCGGTTCCGCTTCTCACTGCCGAAGAAGAAGTTGATTTGAGTAAAGGGATAAAGGCCGGAGATGAACAGGCGCGCAAGAAGATGATACGCGCAAATCTGAGGCTTGTGGTTAATATCGCCAAACGGTACGCGAATTTAGGCACGCCTTTTCTTGATCTCATAGAAGAAGGTAACTTAGGGTTAATGAAAGCGGTAGAAAAATTCAACCCGCAAAAGGGTTTCCGTTTTTCAACTTACGCCGCCTGGTGGATCAGGCAGAGTATTATACGCTCCATAGCCCAGCAGGGCAAAATGGTCCGTCTGCCTGTTTACATGAATGAGTTAATTACCAAATGGAGAAAGACAAAAGAGCAGTTGACGCAAAAGTTAAAACGCGCCCCTCAGGATGAGGAGATTGCTAAAAAGATGCATCTGCAGAAAGATAAGATAGAGGAGATAAACTTCTGGCTTACGTCAAAAACATCTTCCCTGGAGGCCCGGCTTGACGATGAAGGCGAGAGCCAGATTATGGATTTAATTGAAGATAAGAATGCGGTCGCTCCTAATGTGGATGTTGAGAGGGAACTTGAGAAGGAAAGGGTAGATAATCTTCTTGAGATGATGACTGAGCGGGAGAGGGAGATCCTCGATATGCGCTTCGGGTTAATTGACGGTAAGCCCCACACCCTGGCCGAAGTCGGCGATAAATTAGGCGTCTCCCGGGAAAGGATACGTCAGATTGAAGAGGGGGCCTTGAAAAAACTGAGAAAATTCGTTAAAGAACAGGAGAAGAGATGAAAAAGATGGACTTAAAAAAGTACATCAGGAATATTCTGGATTTTCCAAAGCCGGGAATCTTATTCCGGGACATTACCACGTTATTGAAAGATAAAAAGGCCTTTAAGTATGCGATAGCGGGCCTGGTGACTAAATACCGGAATAAAAAAATAGATCTTGTAGTCGCCGCGGAATCAAGGGGATTTATATTCGGCGCTGTCATCGCCCACGCATTGTCTGCGGGGTTTGTGCCGGTGCGCAAAAAGGGTAAGCTTCCCGCTACCACCCGTTTTGTAACTTACAGTCTGGAATACGGAACTGACACCCTGGAAATCCATCAGGATGCCATTAAACCGGGCGATAAAGTCCTGATCGTGGATGACCTCCTGGCAACCGGCGGGACGGTAAAGGCGGTAACGGATTTAGTCAGGCAATTACAGGGCAAAATAATAGGTATTGCCTTTTTGATTGAGTTGTGCGATTTAAAAGGCAGGGATAATCTAAAAGGTTATCCGGTTTATTCTTTGATAAAATATTAAAAAATGCCCCTCTCCCCTCCGGGGACAGGGGAAGATTTCTAAAATGATGCCCCTGTAGCTCATAAGGATAGAGCAGCAGTTTCCTAAACTGTGGGTGGCAGGTTCGATTCCTGCCAGGGGCACATATTAGGGACTGTCCCCGCTTGCCCTGAACGCAGTCGAAGGGAAGGGGACTGTCCCTGGGATTTTATGTATAACCTGCATTGCCATTCCTTATTAAGCGACGGGGTATTGCTTCCTTCTGAAATCGCTGTGCGCTATTTATCATTAGGGTATAGAGCGATTGCGATTACTGACCACGTTGATTATTCAAATATTAAATCAACTGTTGAATCAATATTGGAATTTACCCGCCATTGGTCCAAACATAAACTTCCCATCGATGTCCTGCCTGGTATTGAATTAACTCATCTACCGCTTTCACAATTTGCCCCGTTAGCTAAATACGCCCGTAAACAGGGCATAAAAATAATCGTGGCCCACGGCCAAACCCCGGTTGAACCCGTGATAAAGGGCACAAACTTGGCTGCTTTAAATGCCGATATTGATATTTTGGCGCATCCCGGCTTAATCAGCGATGAAGAAATACGATTGGCCAGGAAAAAGGGGATATTCCTGGAGGTTACCACCCGGCGCGGCCATTGCTTGACAAACCCGCAGGTAGTGAAACGCGCTTTAAGGCTGGGGGCGAAATTAATTTTAAATACGGATAGCCATGCCCCGGGAGATATTATAGCCCCTTCCCGGGTAATTAAAACGGCATTAAAAGCAGGCTTGAATAAAAGAGAAATCGATAAAATTTACCGGGACACCGAAAGGTTTCTAAAGAAGAAGGAGGTAGAATGAAGAAGGTATTGGTTTTTATTTTATGCATTTTAAGTTTGGCCGGTTGTGCGTCAAGCCAGAAAAGAGATACATTTTCTAAAGAAGAAACTGCCCTAGAGCCTTCGGCAATGGTGAAATTCATGGATGTGCCGGTGCCTTCCGGTTTTAAGCTGCAGCCGCTTGATTCCTATACTTTTGAGAGTTCAGGCGTGCGCGTAGCAGTCTTAAGATACCAGGGCAAGGCAAGCCCTGACCAGGTGGTTAATTTCTATAAAACCCAGATGGCAATGTATAACTGGAACCTTTTAAATGTCGTAGAATATGGCCAACGGCTCTTGAATTTTGACCGGGAGGGGGAATCTTGCATTGTGAATCTTCTTCCCAAAGGCAATAATATCACCATAACTGTTTCTTTAGGCCCAAAATCGCAAGTTTACCGGAAAACCTCAAAAGAACCGGTAAAATAGTAAAATTTTCATAAAAGACTTGACAAATAATGGGTTATGTGCTAAAAAGGGCATAAACTAGGTTATACCATTGGAGATGACTTTAATCCAGGCACAAAAGGAGGTGAAGGCAAAAG
>SBBM01000003.1 GCA_005239725.1 Planctomycetales bacterium
AAAGAAAATTTGTTTATAAAGGAAGAGTTCCTTGAAGCAAAGACTGCTAAGCAACCTGGACGTTTGGTTTTTAACGAGATGATAAAGAGAGTCGAGCGAGGCGAAGCCAACGCCATACTTGCCTGGCATCCTGACCGTTTAGCAAGAAACTCGATGGATGGCGGAAAAATTATTTATCTTACTGACACAGGTAAGCTGGTGGATTTGCGGTTTCCTACTTACAATTTTGAGAATACTGCCCAAGGTAAGTTTATGCTTTCCATTATCTTCGGCCAGTCAAAATATTTTGTCGATAACCTCTCGGAAAATGTTAAGCGTGGCTTTAGGCAAAAACTTAGGCGGGGTGAATATCCAGGCTTTGCGCCACTTGGTTATAAAAACAATACTCTTACCCACACAATAGAGGTTGTGCCGGAATACGCACAGAAAATTAGAGAACTTTTTGAGTTATACGCTACTGGTAGTTACTCAATAGACGAAATCAGAAAATTGGCGACTGCCTCTGGCTTGGCCAGCAGAAGAAAAAAAGGAAATCTAAGTAATAGTAATATTGAGCGCCTCCTCAAAAATCCTTTTTATTATGGTGCCTTTCAATTCAATGGTGAACTCTACGAAGGAACTCATCCGCCAATAATTACAAAAGAACTTTTTGATAGAGCGCAAGCTGCATTTTCCTTACGGAGCAAACCACGCACAAACGCACCACATTATCATGTCTTTCGTGGTTTTATAAGATGTGACGAGTGTGGATGTATGATTACTTCTGAAATCCAGAAACAAAGATATATTTATTATCGTTGTACTAAAAAACGTAGCGAATGCGGGCAACCATTTATCCGTGAGGAGGCGCTCGTTAATCAAATAAACGAAGCTATTGCCAAAGTAGCGATTGGCAAAGAGCTCAAGGAATTTCTGTTTAGAAAATTAGAGACTGAATCGGCAACGAGCCAAAGCGATGCCTTGCCTTCTCTAACCATTAATAACAAACTTAATAAAATTGAAAGAAAACTAAACTTACTTTTGGATAGTTATATTAATGAGGTTATTAGTGAAGAAGAATACAAATTGAAAAAGTCAGAATTGCTCAATGAGAGGTTGAAATTGAAGGAAAAATTAGCCGGTCTTGAAGGCAAAGGTAAAATTTGGCTCGAACTAGCTCATTCCTTCGTAACTTCTGCTGGCCAAGCCAGTTACATAGCGCACCGCGGCTCTCTGGAAGAAAAGCGCCAGTTTTTGAAAAAGATTGGCTCGAACTTTCGTCTCTCGGACGCTAAATTATTATTTTCCTATAATTTACCTTATTCGTTTCTCGTCGAAAATCGCCCAAAAAATCTATGGGGTGGCTAACGGGGGTCGAACCCGCAAACCTTCTGAGCCACAGTCAGACGCTCTAGCCGATTGAGCTATAGCCACCATAAACTTTATCTATTTACCTGCCGCTGCCGATGTATCAGTTGTTTGCGTCGTAGATTGTGTTGTTTCTGCTTCAGGCTTTTCGATCTGAGCGCCGATCAATGCGCCGGTTGCAGCGCCGATAGCGCCGCCGATCAATGCGCCTTCTGCCCCGGAATGACTCTGATGCCCAATAATACCTCCGGCGACAGCGCCGATAGCGCCTCCGATGACTCCGCCTTCAACTGCCCTGGTTTTTGTAGACTGGCAGCCCAACATCGAAACAGCGAATATACCGGCCAGAATAAATGTTGTGGTTTTCATTCTTCTTCCTCCTTTCAATATTGTTTGCCGCTTGTTCACCTTAAGGCTCAGAAATAGTTTCTTTGGCCTCCGCGGGTTTTTGCTTTTTGGAAGCAGGTTGTCTCGTGAAAGTCTCTCCTACTGCTCTCTTTAACTCTTTCCCGACCTCAACAGTCCCGCTGATTACCGATTTTGTGATATCGGTTGCGCCTTTTACCGTACCTTCGATTAATTTGCCCGGGAACATAATTACATCCTGGGCAAGGCTGCCTCCGTTTGCCTTTCTCCCCTGCATAAGTTTTTCTTCGAAAGCCATCCTGATATTGCTGAAACCGAATGCCGGCTTGTCTAATTTTGTCTTAACCGTAAAATTAAGATCAATCTTCCCTCCGTTTAATGCCCTGAAAATATCCAAAACCGCGTCCGTAATCCTGGCTGCTTTCTCCTCTTCTTCATCAGGAGCGCGCGGCCTGCGCACTATATTGGCTAATTCTAGATGGCACTCGGCAGTAACGTCATTATTCAACCCGTGGATATCGCTGCTAAAATTAAGGGTCGCGCTCTGGATACGCGCCCCTTCCAAATCCACCCATGTGTCGTAGTACGGATAAAGATAAACCCCGTCGATATCCTGGATCTTAAGAGTTGCCCGGATATCCTTCTTAAATAAATTAACCCAGCCTTCCAACTCAACCTTTCCTTCCTTTGCGCCTCCCCCCCAGGGGATTCTGGCTTTTAAATCAAAATTGGTGGCTGCCCGCGTCGGAAATAGATACAGGTTGTGCAGGGTAAAGTTTATATTTTTAAGAGTCAATTTTATGCCTTCCTTAGTAGTAACGCGGTCAATAAAATTTATTTCCCCCCCTTTTATGTTTATATATTTAGCTGCCAGGCGTAAAGGTATTTTTTGCTCCGGCTTCGGCGCTTCGGATTTTGGCGTTGGCGCAGGCATGACGGGGATAGAGACCGCGACCCCCTCCGCGGACATGACATTGGTTGTTTGAGGTTCAGGCGGAGCCAATGCATAAGAAAATTCCGGGTTCTTTATTTTGATTTTATTAAAGGTAGTATTGCCGCTAAGAAAACCCAGAATACTCGGCGACACATAAATAGAATCTGCCTTAAACAAGCCTTCGATGTCTAGCTTAATTATCTGGATATTTGCCGGAGGGACTAAACCGAGGTAAGCGATGGTTACTTTTTTATTAGTAGCTTTCTCAATTTCGGCAATGGCTATAGCTTTACCTTTGATAAGGACAAGGGCATAAGCGATTGCAAAAATAACTACAAATATCAAAAAGACAACTGTGCCTATTTTTATAAACTTTCCCATAGTTTTCTGGTGCGCCTGGGCCGAATCGAACGGCCAACCCTCGGCTTAGAAGGCAGATGCTCTATCCATTTGAGCTACAGGCGCAATTCAAAAAATTTTCTGCCCAGGTCAGGGCGGACAGGCTTGTCCCGCTATATCATCTTGGTTCTGCCAGCGGGATCCCGCCTGCTATAAATTAGATTGGCGGGAAACTGTCTGTTAACAAATCAATCGCAGCCATTAAACGCTGCTCGAACTTATCTTGAAACAATAGCAACTAAAGTTTAATTTATGGCCCCGCCCTGTCGGGCTCCCACATCTCCCGCGTCCCATTCGCCCCGCCTGGGAGCGGTGGCTCCTTCGGCGTTCGCTGGTCCACTCACTTAACACACGCTAAAAAATTCTCTCAAACGGCAAGACGCATCGCCTCTCCCGCGCAGTGCCTCCAAGCCAACAGGCAAAATTTTCAGGTGGCGAGGCAAAATTTTGCCGCAAAAGAAAGAACAAAAAATCAAAAATGTCAGGGAGTGGCCCGGTTTCGGCTTTGCCCCAGCAAAGCCAAAACGGAGCTCGGGAAACACGGGAGCCCGACAGGGAAGAAAAACGCCAAAGTCAAATCTGGTCGGGGCGACAGGACTCGAACCTGTGACCTTGTGGTCCCAAACCACACGCTCTAGCCAAACTGAGCCACGCCCCGTATGTCGCTTGCGCGTGGCGAAATTCTCTGCAGAAGGATGACCACGCCCCGCATTTATTCGGTTATTTAAAGGCCAGGACGCGATTCTTGCCTTTTTTCTTTGCCTCTGACAGGGCGCTCTGCACCCGCTGGATTAATTCTTCCTTAGTCAAACCTACTCTGTGTTCAGCCACGCCGACGCTGACCGTAAGCCTGGACATGCCTAAAGGAGATCTTTTCTGGGCGTCATCCGTAAATACCGCACCAGCTATGCGCTCCCTTATTTTTTCTCCGACGAAAATTGCGTCTTTAAGTCTGGTTTCAGGCAGGATTATCGCGAATTCCTCCGAGCCGTAACGGCTGGCAAAATCAATCTGGCGTGTATTATCTTTAATGATCTTTCCGATCTGCTGCAAGACATTATCCCCGGCGGAATAGCCGTGTTCCTGGTTGTAAGCGGAAAACTTATCAATATCGAGAATTATAATGCTCAATGCGCGGTTGTAACGCTCGGTGCGATATATCTCCTCGAGTAATTGCTCGTGGAAATAACGATGGTTATACAAACCGGTCAGGGGGTCGGAAATTGCCAGGTTCTTATTCCTTTCCAGCAACCTTATATTCTCAATATGCCAGGCAAAATACTGGGTAACCAGGTTAAGCATCTTCAAATCCAGGTCGCTGAATGTATTTTCGTCTTTTCTGTCGGTAAGGCTGACTACGCCAATGATATTATTATGCATTTTTACCGGCACGATAAGAAATGACTTTGTCAGATAGCGCGAAAGCCTGTTTTTTGAAAACTGCAAAGGAAATTCCGCCTCGATATCCTTAACCAATAATGGCGTGCCTTTTCTCACAACCTGGCCGCTGAAGCCATCATCCAATTTTGCCCGCACCTGCGCTATTTCCGGCCTTAAACCCTGGGATGCCCTTATAAAAAGTTCGCCTTTTGATTCGTCAAGGAGCATAAACGAAACCTTGCCCGCCTTAAATAATTCGCTGAGTTTGCCTACAAAAAAGACAGCCAGTTCGTCTTCGCTAACAATGGAATCCATAGCCTGGGATATCTCGGACAATAAATCCGAGCGCCATTTGTATTCCGCAATGGTGTGCCTTAATAACAGGTTGTCCCGCAACAGATTAAAGTTATTGGAGTTTTGTTTTTTCATATTAAATTCGCCTATATTCCGTTAAGTATAACACCGCCGCAGGTAATTTAAAAGCATTTTTTTGGCCTTGGAAAGCCCGCGGAAACGGTGACTCATCTTGTGTTTTATCCTGGGGCCCAACTCGGCAAAAGTTTTTTTATATTCCGGAATAATAAACAAGGGGTCATAGCCGAATCCGGTGTTACCCTTCATTTCGTAGCCGATTATGCCGTTACACGCGCCTTCGACAGCGCCGATTAATCCGCCTTTATCCGCCAGGGCCACAGCGCAAACATAATGCGCCTTTCTTTTTTTAAGCGGAAGGCTCCCTAAAAGTTTAAGTAGTTTTAAATTATTCTTTAGGTCGTCTTTGTCTTTGCCGGAAAACCTGGAAGAATAAATTCCCGGCGCGCCTCCTAAAGCATCAACGCAAAGTCCGGAATCTTCACCCATAGTCAGTCTTTTGGTGAATTTTGCGATTTTTACGGCTTTTTTTGCGGCGTTTTCCTTGAAGGTCTTTCCGTTTTCAACAATGCGCGGGGCAGCGGGATAATCCGCAAGCGAGGTAATTCTTAAGTTCAGGCCCTTAAGAATATCTTTTATTTCTTCGAGTTTCTTCTTGTTCTTTGTGGCCACAACCAATTCCTGTTTCATATTACGTCTTTCAGGAGATTCCTTTGGGTAGCTATCAACTCATCAATGCCTTTTTTGGCAAGGGTTAATAATTTATCCATTTCGTCTTTATTGAAAGTCTTGCGCTCCGCGCTCCCCTGTATCTCGATGAATTCGCCTTTTTCCGTCATCACCACGTTCATATCCACTTCTGCCTGAGAGTCCTCGTCGTAATTCAAGTCCAGTATAGGAATTCCTTTAAGGATACCGACGCTGGTTGCGGCGACAAATTCCCTAATTGGTATATCCTGAATAAGCCCACTTCTTTTTATTTTATTCAGGGCGTCAACCAGAGAGATGAAACTCCCGGTAATCGAGGCGGTGCGCGTGCCGCCGTCGCCCTGGATAACATCGCAGTCAATCCAGATACTGCGCTCTCCCATTTTTTTCATTTCCGTAACTGCGCGTAAAGACCTGCCTACTAGACGCTGTATCTCATAGGTCCTGCCAGAATCTTTTCCCCTGGGGATACGCGACTGGCAGGAACGCGGGAGCATGCCATACTCGGCGGTAACCCAGCCATTGCCTGAACCTTTTAAAAAGGGGGGGACATTTTCCTCAACCGTTGCCGTGCAGATAACCTTGGTATTGCCAAGCTCTATCAGGCATGAGCCTTCGGCGTATTTGATGTAACCCCTGGTTATGCTGACTTTTCTTAATTTATCAAAATCCCTACCGTCTGAACGCGCCATTTGAGCTCCTTAAACAGTGGTTTACGCCGAACGCTCATATACGTTCGGCGTTAAGTTTTGGTTTAGCGAAACTCCGCCGGAGGCGAAGCTATTTTTCGTATATACTTCTGCCTTTTGAATCTATTCCCACAATCAGCGGAAAATATTTTACTTCCAGTTTATAAATTGCCTCCGGCCCTAAATCCGGGTAGGCGACTAATTTTGCGCGCTTAACGTATTTTGAAAGGAGCGCCCCGCATCCGGCATAAGTCAGAAAATAAACCCCTTTGTATTTTTTAATCGCCCTGGATACTTCGGCTGCGCGGCTGCCTTTGCCGATCATGGCCTTTAAGCCTGCCTTAAGCAGAAGCGGCGTAAATTCATCCATACGCGAACTTGTGGTCGGGCCGCAGGAACCGATAACTTTCCCTTTAGGCGTTGCCGTGGGGCCGCAGTAATAAATAATCGCTCCTTTTAGGTTTATGGGGAGTTTTTTCTTATTCGCGATTGCCTTGGCGAGGCGTTTATGCGCCTGGTCGCGGGCTGTATAAATTGTGCCGCTAAATAAAACCTCATCCCCGGCTTTTAATTTTTCGGAATTTGGAATCATAAAATTACTGTGGCGCTGCGCAGGGCATGGCAGCTGATATTTAGGCAAACCGGCATACCTGCGATATGCGTAGGATAGGTTTCAATATTTACCCCCAGAGCTGTAGTCTTTCCGCCTAAACCCATGGGCCCGATACCTAATTTATTTATTTCGGATAATAGTTCTCGCTCAAGTTCAGGGAGAGCCCCCTTCGGGGAGAGTCCCTTCTGTATTTTTCTAAGCAGCGCCTTCTTCGCCAGTAAACATGCGTAATCCGCGGTGCCGCCAATACCCACTCCCACGACATAAGGCGGGCAGGCATCCGGGCCTGCGGCTTTTACCGCATCAATAATAAATTTTTTTATTTCGGCAATATTAGCCACAGGCTTAAACATTTTAAGCTGCGTTTTATTTTCGCAGCCAAAACCTTTTGGAAAAACCGTAATTTTTAATTTACTACCTTCGACTATATCCCTATGGACAACCGCCGGAGTATACCCCGGCTTCCCTCGGAAAAGAGGATCTTTAACAATTGAACTTCTCAAATACCCCTTTGCGTATCCTGACTCAACGCCTCTATTTATTGCCTGAATTAAATTTCCGGTTATCTTCACATCCTGGCCGATTTCTAAGAAAACCACAGGCATCCCGGTATCCTGGCAAATAGCCAGTTTTTCGCTTTCGGCGATGGAGGCGTTATCTATAATTGCCCTTAATATTTTTTTTGCCTTTTTATTTGTCTCTTTTGTGGCTGCCTGTTTTAATGCAAAAAGGGCGTCTTCTCTTAAAATAAGGTTTGCCTTAATGCACAAATCCGAAACTGCCTTTCTGATTTTATCCGCTGATATAATTCTCATCTCTCTTATATTCTCTGGTTACCGTTGTGGCTATTCCGCCGCGGGAATTAAACCTGCCCGTAATCTTTGCCCGGCGCGGATTACAAGCCGCAACGAAATCATCGAGCATTTTATTGACCAGGTGCTCGTGGAATATGCCGATGTTGCGGAAAAATATAGTGTACATTTTAAAAGACTTTAACTCAATACAGTATTTATCCGGCGAATACTCAATATTTATTACCGCAAAATCCGGCAGCCCGGTTTTAGGGCAAATGCAGGTAAATTCGGGCACCTCAAGGCAAATCGTATATTCTTTATCCGGATACTGATTCTTCCAGGCTTCAATCTTCGGCGTTTTAAGACTCCTTATGTTTCTCTGCAATCCTTCATAGGAAGATAAAGTTTTGTGTCTCATCTTACCCCCGCTATTTTATGCATCTGCGGTATGACAAATGTGGCAACGTTATTCTTAATACAAGTCTGTTTGAAATTTTCAAGCTTATCTTTCAGGCGATTATACTCTTCAAAGCTATTCGGCTGTAAAACCAAAATTGCAGAATCGTTGACCTCCTTTATCAAACTTATGCCTTCATGCAAATCTTCTTCTTCCGTAGACTCGCAGATAACTGTCTTTAAGAAAAACTCTTTTTGCGAACTTAACTCCAGAAACTTTCGATGCGCCTGCCAATAATCGCCTGCCATGGTTGAAGTAGGAAGTTTAAAATCCATTGCCACGACATCAACGTAATCTATAACCTCTCTGAGCGCTCCCGGCAGTGTCCCGTTAGTCTCAAGGTAATTCCTAAGATTTCTCTTATGGGTCTCTTTAAGCACTTCTTTTAAAAAATCTTTCTGCAGAAGCGGCTCTCCGCCTGTGAATGCGACGGTATGATAACCTCTTGGCTGCGATTCTAGTTCTCCGAATAATTCCTGCGGGCTGTATTCCCTGAAAGAATTCAGCCTTGTGTCGCAAAACTTGCACGCCAGGTTACAGCCAAAAAAACGTATAAATAACTGCTGCTCGCCAAAATAAAGTCCTTCGCCCTGGAGACTCACAAAAACTTCCGAAATTTTACCTTTCATCTATCCCCGCTTCTTTAAAGCCTTTTGCCCGGTAATAACAGCTGTCACATTTTCCGCAAGGAACCCTTCCTCCGCGATAACACGACCAGGTAAACCGAAAAGGGACGTTTAATTTCGCGCCTTTAAGGATGATCCGGGCTTTCGTATCATTTATCAGAGGGGCCTCGATTTTAATATCTCTATTTTCAACGCCAGACTTTGTCCCCTCCGCAGCCACTTCATTAAACGCGCGGTAAAATTCCGGACGGCAGTCCGGATAGCCGGAATAATCCTGGGCATGCGCGCCGATAAATATCGCCCGCGCGTTTATCGCCTCTGCATACGATAAGGCAAAACTTAAAAAAATAATATTGCGCCCCGGGACGTAGGTGGAGGGTATTTTTGTTGCCCGTTTGCCCGTTTGCCCGTTCGCCCGTTCGGGAATATTTATTTTCTTATCTAAGAGGCTTGAACCTTTGCAGGGTAGAGTAATTTTTATAACTTCGTATTTACACCCTGTTGCCCCGGCGACTTTTTTTGCCGCCCGAATCTCTCTTTTGTGGCGCTGGCCGTAATCAAAAATAAGGCAGAAACATTCGAAGCCCTTACTTTTGGCTATATATAAAGTTACTGCCGAATCCAGGCCGCCAGATAATAAAACAATCGCCCGCTTTCCCGCGGGCAGGACTCTCTCATTCCTCATACGTGGCCGAACTGGTATTATTTTCCCACACAGTCACCGATTCAAGAACCGGAATTCCGGGCTTAAGGCGGCTATAAATATACTTGGCGATATTTTCCGAGGTAGGGTTGGCTTTTTTAAAATAGGGGATTTTATTCAAATACGTATGGTCTAATTTTTCCAGCACCTTATTCAGTTTCATTTTTAAATATTTAAAATCCAAAACAAAACCTATTTTGTCCAACCCGGACTTTGAGGCGGTAATCTCCACTTTCCAGTTATGCCCATGCAGCTCCTCGCACTTGCCTTTATACCCTCGGAGGTTATGCGCGGAAGAAAATCCCCCCTCAACCTTTACGCTATACATTGCTCACCCTGCTTACGTCTTTTACGGAACGGCCGAGAAACCTGTTGGCCAGATTGCGGAACCATTCCGGGTTATCGCTTACGTAAAATTTGGCTTTCCCTTTCTTGCCATTTTTATTCAGCAAACCTTCGGCGGAAAGTATCTTTTTTACTTCCATCCCTACCTGTTTGGCCGAATCAATCAAGTTAACCTGTTTACCCAGCACCTCCTGGATTACCGGCCGCAATAACGGATAATGAGTGCAACCCAGGATAAGCGTATCTACCCGGGCATCCTTTAAGGGCCTAAGGTAGGTACGCGCTACTTCCAAAACCACTTTCCCCATCAGCCACCCTTCTTCCACAAAAGGCACAAATAAAGGCGTTGCCATGGTGAATACCTTAATCGCCGGGTCAAGTTCTCTTATCTGGATTTCATAACTACGGCTCTTTATGGTGCTGGGCGTGCCAATTACGCCGATGCGCTTATTTTGCGTAGCATACACAGCCTCCCTTACCGCCGGGGTAAGCACGCCGACAATAGGGACACGGAAATGATTTTTTATCACAGGCAATGCTACGCTCGAAACGGTATTGCAGGCGACGCAGATTAATTTTACGTCCTCTTTAAGCAATAAGAGTATATTTTCAATCGAAAAACGGATAACCGTTTCTCTGGATTTTATGCCGTAGGGCACGCGCGCCGTATCGCCGAAATATACTATATCTTCTCCGGGTAGCTGCGAAATCAATTCCTTAACTACGGTAAGCCCGCCAACGCCTGAATCAAAAACACCGATTGGTTTCATTTTACCTTTTATCTCCCTGGGCAAATATAAGCCCGCTCGCATAACTCTCTATGCCCTGTCTTATCTCCTCCGCTATCTTCTGGCGGTAATAACTATTCTTAAGGTAGTTTTCCTCCGTCCGGTTAGTCAAATAACCTACTTCCACCAATACCGCGGGGATGCGCGCCCCCCTTAAGACCTGGAAATTGGCGTTCTTCACCCCTAGCATTTTGATATTTAAACCGCCGTTGCCTACTTGTTTGCATATAGAACGCGCCAGCTCTATGGATTCGGCGCGGCAATTCGTATAAATCATATCCCAGAGTATTGTCTTTATATTTTCCGACTGACCGGCAAAACATTTCGGGTCAATATTCAGGGGCGCGCCGTTCCGGGAAGCATATAATGCGCGTTTTGTGTCGCTTACTTTCGGAGAAATATAATAAACTTCAAAGCCGTTTACGCTGCGCGAGCGGTGGGCATTGCTATGGATGCTCACAAACAAGTCCCCCCCGGATTTATTGGCTATATCCACCCTCCCCTGCAGGGTAATAAATCTATCCGCGGTGCGCGTCATCACCACTTCAATCCCGTCCTCCTTTAAGAGGCTGGCCAGCCTTTTTGCGATATCTAAATTAACCACTTTCTCGCGTAAACCGGTTTTCCCTTTTGCTCCGGCGTCCTCTCCGCCGTGCCCGGCGTCAACGACAACTTTTTTAATCCTGCGCAAATCTAATGCCGGTTTTCCGTAAGCAGGGGTGGCCCTCACAAATAAATTATCCAAAACCTGCTCTTTAAATTTATAAGGCACAACTATTGTCCCTTGATAAATATCAACTGGCAAACTTAGTTTCTGGGGCCTCCCGTCAATAAGCACCAGGGTATCGCCTGCGCGCATGTTAACTTTATGCACGCCCTTATTTAAAATAATTGTCCGGGTAACTATGTCGTAATCCCAGTTTATACCCTGGCGCTCGCAATAAGTGATCAAGGGCAGATAGGCTGTTCCGTTAATGTCATACTCCAGCAGCGCTTCTCTCCGGGGTACAGTGACGCAGCCTGAGAAAATCAAAAGTAGAAAATAAAAAGTTAAAAGCAAATTTTTACTTTTCATAATTGGTGGAGGTGCGGGGATTCGAACCCCGGTCCCTAAGAAACTGAATAAAAGCCGCTACATGCTTAGTCTCTCTTTTAGGCTTAATCCCGCTGACTCCGGTAGACAGGATTCAGCAAGACGCAGCCTTTAAACCGCATCATCTCTTAACCTAAGGCAGGATAAGAGACTATCCTGTTAGTTCACTCATCCAGGTCACAGGCGCTCCCGGAGAGAGGCCCACTCTTTAATTAAAGAGTGGGACTTGAACGCCAGCCGGGACCATCCCGAAGGAGGGCCTTAAAGCTGTTACTACTGGATTGTAGTTTGCGTTTATATTGTGCACGGATTGATAACGCGGCCAACCATGCGTCCGCGGCATGCTGCTTTTACCCGAATCCCTTAAGTCGAGCCCTTTCACCCCCTGTTCCTTCTATGTTTTAGCGCCTGGCGCATCTGCCTCTCCGCTTCCCGGCGCTTGATATCTTGCCTGCGGTCATAAAGTTTCTTGCCCCGGCAGAGCCCAAGCTCTACCTTGGCAAAACCGCGGTCATTAAAATATACTTTCAAAGGGACAAGCGTAAGCCCCTTCTGAGTCAATTGCCCGATTAACCTGAGTATTTGTTTTTTGTGAAGAAGGAGCCTTCTCGGCCGCGTTGATTCGACATTCAGATAACTGGCTTGCGCATAAGGGCTTATATGCGTGTTATATAAGATAACCTCGTTACCATCAATGCGCGCGAAACTATCATTCAGGTTTACCCTCCCGTCGCGCAGGGACTTCACCTCGCTGCCCTTCAATTCTATACCGCATTCAATATTCTCTAAGATGTTATAATCCCGGTATGCCTTTCGGTTGGTAGCGGCAATTTTATTCATTTTACCACAACTAACGCAAAATATAAACTTAAAAAAACCGGTATGGTGATCAGGCTTAAAATATGGCCGAAGAATATCCCCTGGCTGATGAGTGCGTCTTTTTTGTTGTAGTGGCGCATAATTACCGACAGAGTCGTAGCCGGAGGCATGGCAAGCTGCATAACAACCAGGAGGCCGACAAGTTTTTCAATCCGGAATGCCAGCACGAACAATAATCCGATGAACGGCAAAACTATTAATTTCAATAGAGATACTAGGATTAATGTCTTTTTATCAATTTTCCCTAATTCTATCGAAGCTAAATTTCCGCCAACAACGAACATCGCCAGCGGCAAAGTGCAATCGCCGACCATACGCATAGGCTTCACTATGGCATGGGGAGTAAACCTGTTCAGTTCCAAGGCGATAAAAAAAAGGCTAAAGAGCGTTGCGATAACCGGGGGATTAAACAAGCTGGCTAATTCCGGCCTTTTTGCCCTGGCAGAAGTCAACATATGCACTCCTACTGACCAGATGGTAAGATTAAAACCTAATAAAAACAAGAAAATATAAATGAACATTGAGCCTATTTCATATTTGGGCAAAAGCGTCGCAACCAGAATTAAAGGCAAGTATCCTGAGTTCTGAAAAGTAATCAGGCTTAAAAATTGCGTCTTATGGTCCTTTATAAACCATTGGGCTAAAAACCCTAACCCAAATCCGATTCCGGTAATAGCTATGCTGATTAAAGGGAACACCCACCAATGCGGATAAAGACTGAAGGTGAAATTCCGGGTTAATTCGCAAAACATTAAAACCGGCAGGGTAACCTGGACGAGGAGGCGCGTTAATCCGCTCAAGCCCTCCTGACTTATTATGTCTTTTTTTACCAGATAATACCCTATTGCCCCCAGGATAAAAATCTGAAAAACCGCTATGCCGGTAACCTTAAAAGATTCTAAAAACATACTTTTCCTCTCGCTTGCCCGGCCGGGCCAAGCCAATGTTAAAGTAATATATTATAGCAACAAAACAAACTGCCTGCAATTTTTTAGTTTGACAGATTTATCCGGCTGGAATATACTTGAAATGTTGGCTCTTTGCGGAGGTGGCGGAACTGGCATACGCGTACGTCTCAGAAGCGTATGGGGTAACCCTTGAGGGTTCAACTCCCTCCCTCCGCACCATTTAGCAGTATTTCCCCGAAGCCTCTTGCCCTATAGGACAGGCGGTTTTTCGTCCTTCCTGGAAATTTTCTCTTCCAGAGCCATAATTTTTTCCTTTAGCTCCACCATCTTCAATTCCCGGTCTACGGCTATCTTATTAAAAATCTCCAATTCCTTTATTTTCTTCTGTAGTTCCGCCTTCGCCTGTTCCAGGCTGATAACATTCTCTTTCAGGCTCTGCTCGAGTTCGATTTTTTTGGTGACATCGCGGGTTATGTGTATATATTCGTTCACCCGGCCCTCATGGTCCGGAAGAGGGTGCGTGGAAACCTCTACATAAATTTTATTGCCGGCTTTTCCCTGATGCGTATGCAGGGCCGTTGCCGGCATGCCGGTCCTAGCCGACTCATCCAGAGGGCAGAAATGCCCCTTGCTTGAACACGGCCCTTCGAATTTATGAGTTATCTGATAACAATGTTCTCCGCTTATTTCTTTGGCCGAAGAAAATTCCTTCGCCCGGCTGTTTGCCCATAATATTTTATAATTTCTGTCGATAAGCATGATGCCCTCATCAACGCCATCGGTTATCCTGTCCAATAATTCTTTTTTTACCAGGTCGCCGTGGCGCAGGGCATTATCCAGGATGACGCCCAATTGCCTACCCAGCGTTTCGAGGATCCGGATATCCTCCAAAGTATACCTCCGGAGATTTTCTTTTTTTCCTAACGCCAGCAGGCCTTTACTTTTGCCTTCCAGGAGTATCGGCACCAAGACTTCCAGGGCATTTTCCTTAAAAAATACCCCTATCTCTTCCCTGATATCCTCGTACACTGGACTTAACTCCATCTCTCCTCTTTCAATAGCCTTAAGATAACTGTTAAACCAGGCCGATAACCCGGAACCGGCCTTAAAGATATTCTTTTTCTTCTGCAATAAACCCAGCCTCTCTAAATTTTCATAGCCGATATTGAATATTTCCTCATAATCGTCTTTGCCGGGAGGCTTAACCAGCAATAAACCGTTACGGATATACAGGATCTCCTTCAATTCCCTGAACAGGTTGCTGATTATTCAGTTTATCTGGACCTCAGCGCTTATGCGAGAGGCAATCAGGCCCAGCGCCTGATGATAATCATATTTCTTGCGGCGAAAAAGGTAATCTATCTTAGGCTGTATTTTTTTGTAATAATAGAGGTAGACATAAGAAAAACCAGCTACAAAAAATGTGTATTGAATAAAGTTAAATTTAGAAAGCCAGGGATGCATAAAATAGAACAATACAGCTGTGGGGATAAGCATTAACCCGGAGGTAAGCACCCAAAGCAGGGTATGGTGGATAGCCGTATCAATCTCCATAAACCGGTAGCGGATGATGGCGTAACCGGTTACCAGCAAAAAAGGAGGCAAAAGAAGCCAGGCGATATGCAGGGCAATGCCAAAAGTGGGCAGCCACTCGATAAAACCCATGCCCAGCATACAGAAAAGAATGGCAAAAAACTTCAACTGCCTTTTTTTGAATATTTGAGTTTCTTTCCTCGCCGCAACCCAAAGCAGGATAGCCGATGAAAATGTCAGGATAACAAACTTAATCATCCCAAAGGCAAGATAATAAGTAAAAGGGGACACCTTATCCCACACCCCTCCGACATTGGGGAGAAAATACAAGCCGGTGGTGATACTTTTATCCAGCCATAAATAAGCCATTTCCGCCAACGCAGCAGCATAAAACAAATAAAGAAGCCGGCTCTTGCGGCTGGTTAGAACCAGATAAAAATGATAGGACACAATCCCGAATAACGGCGAAAGCGTATAGCCTGTCATCCACCACAATAATGCGGCCTTAAAATTCGAATAATAAAACATGCTCAGGGCATTGCCTGCAAACCACCACAAGAAATAAAATGTCATCACAAAATACATCCGGTTTAATTTCGACCTGGAATTTTTGATAAAAACGAATAAACCCAGGATTATGCAAACTATACCGGAGGCAAAAGAAATATATAGGGATGGTTCAAAGGCGGGATACTTTTAAGCATATACATTATCGGGATTCCCTCCACTTCTTGACGCATTTCTTATAAGAATTAAAGGCGGGTTTTTTAGAAAAATCCCAGCGGATTATGCCGAAATAATCCGTGCCGTTATTCCAGAAATACCGGCAATCGCGGAAAAACGCCCAGAAGATTTTATCAATATTGTCTTGGCCGATTAATGCTGGATATACTTTTTTCAGCCACTTTGCCTGCTGCCTTTCATTCGGATTTCTGCCTATCCACCAACCGTCGACCTTCGTCCCCCTCTTCACGCCCGGGCATCCGATTTCGGTAATCCAGATCGGCTTATGTCCGTCGCCATTACGTTTCATTATCTTGTAGGTCAGCTTTGGAATGGCAACTATCCTCTTATCAGAACCAGAATTAAAAGGAGATTCAAAAATATGTATATTCATAATGTCGAAATAATCCTTGGCGCCGTTGTCATAAAGATGGTTAACGCTCGTATTACCTTTGGCAAAACCGCCGTTTAAAATTTTACAATCCGGGTCAACCATTTTTGCCGCCTTATAAACGTCTTTCAACAAAAGGCAATAACTTTTAAGGCCGTCTTGCTCGCTCCAATATGTGCGCGAGTCAGGCTCATTCCAGACCTCCCAATATTTTATTTTGTCTTTATACCTTCCGATCACCTTAACCGCATAATTAACAAATAAGGCATTATCACTGGGCGGGCAATTCCACTGGCCGCAGGAAGAAGCCCAACCAGCGGTATAATCAAGTATGCCCAATATATTGATGCCATTTTTAGTTACGAGCTCTACAATTGTATCATACTTGGCAAAATCAAAATTCCCTTGAGCAGGCTCAATATCATCCCAGACAAAATCCATCCTCACCCAGCCTACGCCTGCTTCCTTCATTAAGGATATGACTTTCTGCAAATCCTGTCCGCCAGAATATTTGTAATTATTCCACCGGTGGTTCCAATGCAGGAATTCCAATACGCCGAACGGACTGTTAATGTTATCCTCCTGGGCACAGGCCGTGAAAGAAAAAATAAACAAAAGTAACAAAACAAGCAGGCCTGTTTTCTTATTCACCTTTCTTTTCCTCGATGTTTATATAATCGTTAAAGGTGATCTTTTCTCCCACCTCCTCTTTTACCGTGCGGATCCTGTCCGGCACATAAGGGTGGGTTTTAAAATATGATTTTGGCGCAGGGGGTTTCCTGCGGTTAATCTCTTGGAGTTTCTCTAAAAAAGAAACCATGGCTCTGGGGTTATAGCCGGCCAGCCTTGAATAACGCGCGCCAAGTTTATCGGCAAGCAATTCATCATCCCGGGAATAACCTAATAGTATTTCCGTAAAAGCGGCGTCAGCAGCAGCGCCGACTTCGCCGCTGCCGGGCACTTGAGTAAACAATATCCTCAGGATAGAATAACCCATCATCGCCTGAAGTTTTTTAATGCTGTGCCGGGCAACGATGTGGCCCACCTCATGCGCAAGTACTGCCGCCAGCTCGTCGTCATTAGAAACCTTGTCAATCAGCCCTTTGTTGACATAAATAAATCCGCCCGGAAGGGCAAAGGCGTTTACTTCCTCATCCTCCAATGCCCTAAAATGATAAGCGATTTCTTTCCTGTCGCAGACGGAGGATATTTTTTTGCCGATGTTATCCAGGTGCGCTTGTATCAAAGGGTCCTCGGCGGGCTTATACTCTTTTTCCACGTGTTTAGTTATGGCCCGGCCCATGAGCACCTCTCTATCCGTGCTATAAAAATAAGTCTCCTGTTTACCGGTGACGATATTGTATTCGGTAGAACAGCCACATAACGACAGGCAGACAGGCAAACAGGCAAACAGGCAAACAAAAAATATTCGTATATCGAGCCTTTTTAACATCTGATAAAGTTTTCGCAACGGCAGGCCGACAACATTATAGAAACACCCTTCGATGCGCCGGATAAAGAATGCGCCTTTACCTTGTATATCAAAACTTCCCGCTTTATCCAAAGGGGAAACTTGCCGAAAATAGGCACCTATTTCCCTCTCGCTTAATTTATCCATAATAACCTTTGTCTTTTCAAAATCGATTATTGCCCTGCCCTTATCTTTGTGGATAATGGCAATTCCCGTGTAAATCCATTGTGGTTTTTCAGATAATTTTTTAAGCATTTTATGCGCATCTTTTAAATCCCGGGGCTTTCCGAATATTTTTCGACCCTGCACAACAATAGTATCCGCGCCGATAATAACCCCTCCCTTTACCCTTTTTGCCACATCTACGGCCTTAGCCAAGGCGTTCTTCTTAACCAGCGCCGCGTAAGATAATCTTCCTGTGCGGATAACTTCTTTAACCGTACTGGGAAAAACTTTAAATTTCAAACCCAGTATATTTAAGATTTCCTTCCTTGCCTTTGACCCCGAAGCCAAATATATCATATTCCCCCTAGGGGACGTTTCCCTTAGTTATAACCGCTTGACATACAAAATGTTACAACTGGCACAAATCGATTTTTACAAAAGAATGGCAGCCTAATATTTAATTTACCCTATTTCGAACTAATTGTTGCATAATAAGTTGCGACGAAGGGAAACGTCCCCTATGTTATTGCCGCGGTGTCGCCGGCAAGATAACCCGTGGAAAATGCCGCCTGCAGGTTAAAGCCGCCGGTGTCCGCGTCAATATCCATAATTTCCCCGGCAAAATACAACCCTTTTATAATGCGCGACTCCATAGTGCGCGGGTTGATATCTCGAAGAGACACGCCGCCCCTGGTAACCATACCATCTTCTATGGGTTTCGGTCGTAAAATATCCAAACGGAAATTCTTGAGCAAAGAAATAATACTTTTACGCTCCATCTGAGTAATCTGGCTTACTTTTTTATCCGGGTTTATTTTTAAAATATCCGTAAATACTCCCACCATCCGCCGAGTGAGCAAACTCTTTAATATGCCTTTAATACTTTTCCCGGAACTTAACTTAAATTCTCTCAACAGACGGTTATCAAGCTGCTCAGGGCTTAATGCCGGCTTTAAATCAATATCAACACAGGCGCTTTTATGCTCTTCCAGCCAATCCACTACTTTCCCGCTTAAAGAAAGCACCAAGGGCCCTGAAATGCCAGAACTTGTAAACAATAATTCCCCAATTTCAGAAAGGAGCTCCTTTTTGCCACTGGAAAATTTCAGACGGATATTCTTCAAGGTCAATCCTTCCAAAAGTTTAACATATGTTTCTTTTGTTTCTAACGGCACAAGCCCGGCCCTAAGAGAGACAATGCGATGGCCTAATTTTTTTGCTATCCCGATACCCTCTCCGCTTGAACCGGTAAAGCTAAAAGAAACCCCTCCGGTAGCGAGTATCACTCTATCAGCCGGAATAATTTTTCCGTTCTTTAGCAAAACTCCTTTAACCCTGTCTCCTTCGATAAGAATGTCTTTCGCGGGATTTTTACAGACAACCCGGACTTTATTTTTTTGGAGTTCCTGACTCAAGACCTTCAGGATAGTATCGGATTTATTGCTTTCCGGAAAAACGCGCAGTTGCCTTTCAACCTTTAATTTTACGCCCCTCTCCTCAAAAAAACGCATTAAATCCGCGTTAAAAAATTTCTTGAAGGCATCCCTTAAGAATTGGCCCCTACCGGAAAACCTTTCGATGAATGAATCCAGGCCACAAACGTTGGTAAGGTTGCAGCGGCCCTTGCCGCTTAAAAGCAACTTCCTTCCCAGGGTGGGATTTTTTTCGATAAGGATTGTCTTCTGGTGAAGTTCACCGGCCCGGATTGCCGCCATCATACCGGCAGGGCCTGCGCCGATTACGACTATATTTTTTGTGTCCACTTAGCGCTTAAACGCCTAAATCCTTTATAGTAAATATGGATTTTAGCCTGCAGCCTGCCTTGGCGAGATTCTCTTTTGCGCCTTCATTCCTGTCCACAATTACCATCACCTCACCAACCTTGACGCCTAACTTATTCAGTGCCTCTTTTGCCTCGACCAGCGACTTACCAGTGGTAGCCACATCATCAACCAGGATTGCCCGGTCATTTTCCTTTAACGCAGGGCCTTCAATCTGCCTTTGCATGCCGTGTTCTTTAGCGGCCTTTCGTACTATAAATGTCTTTAAGGGAACCCCTCGGATATGGCTTAACACCCCGAGCGCACCCACAATGGGGTCTGCGCCCAAAGTCGGGCCGCCGACGGCATCAATGCGCCTGCCCTCAAGCATATTCAGGATAATGCTTGCCACAAGATAAGCGCCTTCCGGCGTAAGTGTAATTATCCTCCCGTCAAGGTAATAGGCACTTTCTTTGCCCGAAGAAAGGATAAATTTCCCTTTTTTAAAGGCCCTCTTCTTAAGAAGGTCAAGCAGCTTTGATTTTAATTCTTTTGTATTTTCTTTCATATTAATTATTCTACTATCCCTCGCTGTATCTGTCAATTGACAAAACTAAATTTAATTGCTATCATATTGCCATGATTCCGCGCATGATAAATGGTTTACTGGATATTGTTTATCCTAAAACCTGCGTTATCTGCAAAAAGAAAATAAAGGGGCGCGGTTCTATAGATAATGTCATCTGCGCGGAATGCTGGAGGAAGGTAAAAAAGAATCTTCCTCCGTTCTGCCTTCGCTGCGGCAGGAATTTACACAGGAATAAATCCGTTAAAAATATCTGCGTGGCTTGCGTTAAAAAACCACCTCATTTTGACCGCGCATTCAGTCCCTGCGTCTATGAAGGCACAATCAAAGAATTAATCCACGAGTTTAAATATAAAAACAAAGAACACCTGGGCGCTACATTAAGCAGGCTGATGATAGAATTTATAAAAGAATATAACGTGCCCATGGAATTCCTGGATTTAATAGTGCCGCTGCCGCTTCATAAAACACGCCTGCGTGAACGGGAATTTAACCAGGCAGAAATTCTATCCAGGCATATTGCGAAAGAATTCAATAAAGAGATGTCGAACGACAGCCTTATACGCCACCGTTATACAAGGACGCAGACGGAGTTAACCCCTGATGAACGCATCGCAAACGTCAAAGATTCTTTCTTGGTACAAAAACCGGAAATAATAAAGAATAAGAATATACTGCTTGTTGACGACGTATCCACTACCCAGGCCACGTCTTCCGAAGCGGCTTTTGCGCTTAAAGAATCCGGGGCAAATATCGTGTTTGTCCTGACCCTGGCTAATTAAATCTATGAAAATACTCAGAAACTATGTCTTAAGAGAATACACGGGGCCTTTATTTTTATCCTTAGGGGTTCTTACATTTGTCATGATACTTGGCAACCTGGTGAAACTTGCGGAATTAATAATCAAGAAAGGCGTTGATTTTTACAGCGTGGCAAAATTATTCTTCTTTATGACGCCGTACTTAATTACATACACCCTGCCGATAGCGACGCTGATTGCCGTGCTCCTCTCGCTGGGAAGACTCTCGGGGGATAATGAAATAATCGCAATACGGGCAAGCGGCATTAACGCATTCCTGGTAGCATTACCTTTACTTACCATCAGCTTGATATTAAGCCTTATTTTGGTAATTTTTAACGACCGCTTTATACCTTACGCGCATTACGCCTCCCGCAAGACCCTTACCGAGATAGGCATAAAAAATCCCACCGCCGCCTTAGAGCCGGGGGTATTTATTAATTCATTCCAGAACTACGTCTTGTTTATATATGCGATAGACCAGAATAAGCTCAGCAATGTGCGCGTATATGAGCCGCAAGGCGCGGGCAAGCCTACGCGTATCATTGTGGCAAAAAAAGGGGAATTCATTGCTATCCCCGAGAAGAATATGATAAAACTAAAGCTCATGGACGGGACAGCAGATGAGCCAGACCCGGACAACCCGAGTAATTTCTATAAATTAAATTTTAGGACCTATTATATGTCCTTGAACCTTGCCCATGCGCAAGACAAAGATGCTGTCGAAAAGAAACCCAAAGACATGACTATAAAAGAGCTGAAAAATGAGGTTGAAAACTTAAAAAAACAAAAAATTGACCCTGCACCGTTATATACCGAAATAAATAAAAAGATTGCCCTGGCCTTCTCCTGCTTTGTATTCACGCTTTTAGGCATGCCGCTTGCTATAATAACCCGCAGGCGGGAAAAATCTATTAATTTCGGGATCGCGGTAATCATTGTGCTGATATATTACCTCTTACTTATAGGCTCTGAAACTTTAAGCCTCCAGGGGTTTGTCCCGCCCGGCCTCTCCATGTGGCTACCCAACATCATTTTCGGTATAATCGGCGCCTATTTAACTCACAGGCTATGCGCATCTTAGACCGTTATATCTTAAAATCTGTCCTGGGCATGTTTTTCAGCTGCCTATTCACGTTTCTTTTCCTGTATATAATAGTAGACGTATTCTCGCATTTAGACGAAATATTAAAGCAAGGCGTGGACCTTGAGGCACTCTTACAGTATTACCTCTCATACTTGCCTATTATCTTCGTCCAGGTAACCCCCATCTCCTGTCTGCTGAGCACATTATACACATTCTCCAAGTTTAACCGCGATAACGAAATCGTTGCCATGCGCGCTTCGGGTTTGAGTATACCCCAGATAACCCGAGCCGTAATCATTTTCGGTATTATTATGAGCGGTCTTGTATTTTGGACAAACGACAACCTGGTGCCTCAATCGCTTACCTTGACCAAGAAAATCAGGGAAAATATGGAGAGTGGCGCCCGGAAATTAAAAGAAAAAGAAGAAGTCATCACGGACCTTTATATGTACGGCCTGAAAAACAGGCTCTTTTCTATCAATAAATTTATTGTCGCAACGAATACCATGGAGGACATAATTATCCTGGAGCACGACAAAAAGCAAAACCTGGATAAAAAAATAGTGGCGGATAAGGGGATTTATGCGGACGGGGTCTGGCGGTTTTATAACAGCGTTACCTACACCTTCGATGAAAACGGCCAGATTATAGGGGAGCCGCAATACAACGCCGAGGAAATAATGACCATAACCGAAACGCCGAGGGATTTCTTGACTCAAAAGCAGCAGCCGGATTTTATGAACATTGCCCAGTTGAATAATTATATATGGAAATTATCGGCAAGCGGAGCTACCGCCGTAGTGAGAAACCTGAAAGTTGACCTTTATCAAAGGTTTGCTTTTCCATTGACCAGCGCAATCATTATCCTCCTGGGAATACCTTTTTCTCTAAAGATGAAAAAACGCGCCACTGGCCTCTCATCGCTGGGGGTATCAATTATGGTGGGATTTCTCTATTTTGTGCTGAATGCCATAAGTATCGCCTTAGGTAAATCCGGCATGCTTACGCCTTTTCTTTCCGCATCTTTAATCCACATCTTAGGCTTTTTATCCAGCCTCTATCTTATAAGTAAACTCCCTTAGGCGGGGGCTTCCCAGAATTAGGTATAAATACGGGGGACGCGGCTACCTAAACCGCAGACAATTTCATAAGAAATGGTTCCCGAAAGCAAGGCCAATTCTTCGGCAGAGATTTTATTTTTACCCTGGGAGCCGATAAGCGTAACCCTATCGCCTATTCTTACGGGCGTATTACCTACATCCACCATTAGCTGATCCATGCATATCCTGCCACTTATCTCAAAACGTCTGCCTTTAATTAAAACCGGGGCCCTATTGGAGAGGTTTCTGGGATAGCCGTCGCCGTAGCCGATAGGCAAAGTAACGACAGTAGTATCCTGCTTAGTAATGTAACTACGGCCGTAACTTACGCCATAACCTTGTGGCAACCTCTTAGAATATATAACTTTTGTTTTTAAACTTAATACGGGTCTTAATTTTATGCTTAAATTTTCTCTGGGATAAAGCCCATAAACCATTAATCCCGGCCTGACCATATTGAAGTGGCTCTTTGGGTAGCCGATTACGCCCATACTGTTTGCCGCATGCACCAAAGGTATTTTTATCCCCTCCCGGCTTAATTGAGATAGCAATGAATCAAATATCTTTATCTGGAGCATGGTAAAATCTTTTTTCGTATCCGCGCAGGCAAGGTGCGTAAATATCCCTTCAATATTAATAAAATTAAGTTTATTAATTCTTTTTATCCGGCGCAAGGCATCTTTACATAAAAAACCTATCCTGCCCATGCCTGTATCAACCTTAATATGGATATCTATTTTTTTATTTCTTCTTTTAGCCAGATTGTTCAAAGCAACCGCCATATCTTCGCTGCAAACCGTAGGGGTGAGGTTATATTTAAGGACTGGCAGGGCATCCTGTTTAAGTATTAAGCCCAGGATGAGGGTGGGGGTTTTTATGCCTGCCTCCCTTAGTTTTATCCCCTCGTCAATAGAGGCAACTCCTAAGAAATCCGCTCCGCAGGCAACAAGTCTTTTGCTTACGGGGACAAGGCCATGGCCGTAGGCATCTGCCTTAACGCAAACCATGATTTTTGTGCCGCGGGCAAGCCCTTTTTCAATTTGCCTGAAATTATAGGCCAAATTATTTAAATTAACCTCAGCCCAGGTCGGCCTGTATCCAATACTATTATTTTGCATATTTTCTAATCTGGCATTCCTTAGGATAAAGGTAAATCGGCCCAATGTCAAAGGCATTATTAATTTTTCCCTCTTTTATCTTTTCCAAAGCCGATTCGATTATATTATGCCCCCTAGGATACCAACAGTCTTTATCCTCTATTGATGCCCCGGGAATATTGCGTAATATTTTTTCTTTGTATAAATCCAGCCCATCGCCGCAGATAAGGATAGCGCTTATTCGTGCGCCGGAAATTTTGGCCTTGATTTTTTTCACCAATTCATCAATGCTAAGAAGAATGTATGGAGTAATTCTTTTTGCAATTCTAGATTTAACCTTGTATATGGCGCTATAAACAAGGCCTCTTTTGGCATCTATGATAGGGACAATTACACCGTCTTTGCTTAAGGCATTATTCGCAATGATATCCAGCGTAGGCACGCCTATAACTGGTTTTTTTACCGACCAGGCCATGCCTTTTACCGCCGACATACCCAGGCGCAATCCTGTAAAGGAACCGGGGCCTAAGCCGCAGGCAAAATAGTCAATATCCCGCGCGCGCCAATCCAGGTTATCCAGTATTCTTTTTATGGTAGGCACAAGCAAATCAGAAAGCCTTGTTCCTGCTTCCAGGTTATACTCACAAATTTTTCCGCTATCGTATACTCCAAAACACAAGAATTTTGTCGAGGTGTCAATTCCCAATATTCTCACGAATTTTGCCCTCTAATTCTTTATACCGTCTGCCGACCGGCGTAAACCTTATCAATCTCTTTCTATCTGCCTTAATGGCTAATTCTACCTTTAGATATTCTTTAGGCATAAGGCATCCTAGCTTATCCGCCCACTCGATAACCGTTGCCGCTTCATTGTAAAAATATTCCTCGTATCCCAAAACCAACAAATCCTGCCAGCCGGCCAAACGGTAAAGGTCAAAATGATAAAGGGGAATTTTAAGATTATGGTACTGGCGCAGCAAGATAAATGTGGGGCTGAGCACCTCATCACTTTTAACGCCAAGCCCTGCGGCTATCCCCTTGGTTAAAACGGTTTTGCCTGAACCTAACTTGCCAAAGAGGCAAATAATATCTCCTTCTCTCAGATTTTTTGCAATGGCCTTTCCTATCCTAACTGTTTCCTTTACTGATTGCGAAATTATCTCCATCGAATTAGGGGACGTTTCCCCTCTTTATAATTCCTTACCGCTAAAGATGTTACAAGCACCCGAATCGGTTTTTTGAAAAATAAATTTATAATTCTAGTTTGCCTATTTATAACTTGTTGCTTTATAATAGGTTGGAATAAAGGGAAACGTCCCCTATTGCTATTGTTAAAAGTGGCGGAATCCTCTAGCTGGAAGCGCTTTTTCCTTTCCTTTTCTATCTATCAGTTTTAAACCACATTTCTTATGCGTAATTTCCCCTACGGGCTTAAAAATATCCATCTTCCTTACTAAAAGTTTTTTTGCCTCAGTTCTAGGCATAGTAAAAAGCAACTCGAAATCTTCCCCCCTATAAAGGGCATCATCTAAATTACGCGCCTTTTCGCTAAGAGGTAAGAGGTCTTCGTAAATTATTGCGCCGACGCTACTCTCATCAAGTATATGCCATAAATCCTGGGCTAACCCGTCGGAGATATCAATCATTGCATTGACTTTAAAATTACCGGTTAAAAAACGGGCCTCCTTCAGGCGGGGGGTAAATCTAAGGTGCTTGCCAAAAATGGAGCCCCCCAACTCGCCGCTTACAAATATAATGTCGCCGCTCTTAGCGCCGCCCCGTAAAACCAAATTCTTTTTTTCGACTAATCCCAGCATGCTGACATCAATCAATACTTTATCCGCCCGGCTCAAATCTCCCCCCACCAGGTTTATCTTATATTTTTTAGCCAAATCCAGCATGCCCTTAAGTAACCTAGCCACAAATTCGACAGTTGCTCGTTCTGGCAAACCTAATGCCACCACGCAATGGCTAGGCAAGCCTGCGCAGGCCGCGATATCGCTTATCGATACCGCCAGGGCCTTCCTTCCGATAAAATAAGGATTTTCGCCCCGGCGAAAATCCACTCCCTCAACCAGCATATCGCAGGTAAAAAGCTGGTATTTGTCCCTGGAATATTTTAGAACCGCGCAGTCATCGCCTGTGCCTTTAATAACCGAAGAATCCAGCTTTATGGCTTTTTTTATCCTGTTGATTAAGCCAAATTCGCCTATTTTACTTAACAGCATAATTATCTTTCCAGTATTTTTCTAATATTCTTTATATACGGAGGCCTAATAACGCCTTTATCGGTGATAATCGCACTGATCAAATTATCGGGCGTCACGTCAAAGGCCGGGCTAAAGACTTTTACTCCTTTCGGCGCAATAGGCTTAGCGAAAAATAACTCCGTGGATTCTTCTTTTTTACGCTCTTCAATGGGAATCTCTTTGCCGCTGTGAATGCGCAAATCAAATGTCGAAGCCGGCGCTGCGATATAAAACGGAATCTTGTGGAACCTGGCTAAAACCGCCAAATTATAAGTCCCGATTTTATTGGCGGTGTCTCCGTTTGCGGCAATGCGGTCTGCCCCCGCAATAACTTTGTCGATTTTACCTTGTCGCATCAATGTTGCCGCCATATTGTCGCAGATAAGCGTAACGTCTATGCCCTTTCTATTTAATTCCCAGCAAGTCAAGCGCGCGCCCTGAAGGAGAGGCCTTGTCTCACAGGAATAGACCTTTATTTTTTTTCCTTTTTCGCAGGCGCTGTAAAGTACGCCCAATGCCGTGCCGTAATCAACCGTTGCCAGGATACCGGCATTACAAATTGTCAGGATGGTATCCCCGCTATGTATGAACTTCTGGCCGTAAGAACCTATCCTGCGGCAGGAAGCTCTGTCTTCTTCAATAATCTCCCTGGCTTCCGAAAGAAGAATCTTCTTTACCAAAGATACGGGTTTCTCTTTATTGCTTTCCGCGGCCTTGCGCATCCTCTCCAGGCCGTAAAAAAGGTTTTTTGCCGTCGGCCGCGATGAACCGATATAAGAAATTACTTTATTCAACTCCTTTTTAAAAACAGAAAAATCTTTTGCAGTCGAATCTTTTATCCCCAGGTATACTCCTAACCCGGCGGCCGCCCCCAAAGCAGGCGCGCCCCTTACCTTTAGTTCCTTTATCGCCTTGCAGAGTGTTTTTAAATCTTTTATATCAATATATCCAAAAACGCCCGGTAATTTTGTCTGGTCGATAATCTTTATTGCGCCGTTGCGCCATTCTATACTTTTTATATTCACAGCCTTATTTCAGGTTAAAAAAGCTTTTCGCGTTATCCGTCGTGACCCGGGAAACCTCTGCGGCGCTAACCCCTTTAATTTTTGCGATTTCTTGAGCAAGCAGAGTCACCTGCATCGGCTCGTTTCTTTTTCCCCGCAAACCCTCCGGCGAAAGATATGGGGCATCAGTCTCTAGCATCATTCTGCCTAAAGGAGTAAGATTAACAACGTCGCGCAATTTTTCTGCTTTTTTATAGGTAACATTGCAGGTAAAAGAAATATAAAAACCTAAATCCAGGCAATTTTTTAAAAACTTTTCATCACCCGAAAAACAATGCACCACTGCGCCAAAAGGCAAATTCTCCCGGAGTATTTCCAGGGTATTGGCTTCCGCCTGCCGGCTATGGATTACTAAAGGCAAACCTTTATCTTTAGCTAACTTCAACAGGGACGAAAATAGCGCCCTTTGATTCTCTGCCCTGGAAAGATTGCGGTAATAATCCAGGCCGGTTTCTCCTATGGCTACAACCTTTTTTTCTCCGGCTAATTCCTTTATTTCAGAAAGCGCCTTTTGGTCCGCCGAATCGGCTTCGTGGGGATGAATCCCAACCACCGCATATACGCCGGGGTATTTCTGCGCAAGCCTAACCGACCTCTTTGACCCCCCTACGCTCGAGCCGACATTAACAATATATTCTACGCCTGCCCCCCTGGCCCTATTTATAACTTCATCCCTATCGGCATCAAATTCGGGAAAATCCAGATGACAGTGAGTATCTACCAGCATCTTATTTGCCGGGCTTCCCAGTATCTATGCCGGCAGGCAGGCGGGGAAATAAAGGAGTCCCTTTTTTAATCGAATCGTTTCCTATCTGCTCAAGTATGCATTCGGAGGTCCTGGGCATAAAAGGATAAAGCTGTCTGGCTACCTCCCGGTTAACATCTACCAATAAGCGGATAAAACTTTTCAGCTCTTCGGTCCTATTTTCTTTAGCTAGGCTCCAGGGCTTTGTTTCTTCGACATATTTATTAGCCATATTAATCAAAACCCAGGTATTTTCCAAGGCTAAGGCAAAATTGGGGATATCCATAGCGGAGCGCATTTCTTCGGGCAGGGCTTTTATCTTTAGCGATATGGCATTCCCCTGTGCGTCCAATTTACCTTGCGCGGGAACAATCCCATGATAATACTTCTCAATCATCGTGAGCGTGCGGTAAACAAGGTTCCCCAAATCATTTGCCAGGTCGCTGTTAAACCTTTTGACTATCGCTTCTTCTGAAAAATTCCCGTCCAGGCCGAAAGGCACGTCGCGCAAAAGGAAATAACGGTAAACCTCCACGCCGAATTTTTGCGCCACTTCAACCGGAGAAACTACATTTCCCAACGACTTGGACATCTTTTCCTGGTCTATCATCCACCAACCGTGCGCCAGTATTGTCTTAGGGGGCTCGATGCCAAGCGCGCGCAGTATTATCGGCCAATACACGGCGTGCTGGCGGAGGATATCCTTGCCTATCAAATGCAAATCCGCCGGCCACCAGCGGGAATTATACCTTCCCTCTTTATCGAATTCTCCCACCGCGCTGATATAATTTATCAGGGCATCGAACCATACGTAAGTAATATGGTCGGGGCTAAATGGCAAAAGAATACCCCAGCTCAAGCGCCCTTTCGGCCGGGAAATGCAAAGGTCGCTTAATTTATTTAATTTTAAGAAACTTAAAACTTCGTTACGCCTTATCTCCGGGAGGATAAACTTAGGGTTACCTTCGATATGCTTAACCAGCCACTCCTGATAACCCGATAATTTAAAAAAATAGTTCGTTTCGCTTATTTTCTCTATCGGTCTTTTACAGTCCGGGCATAGCTGTTTGGAAACTTGAGTCTCTGGCCAGAACGTCTCGCAGGGCGTGCAGTACCAGCCTTCATATTTATCCTGGTAAATATCTCTCCTCTTATAAAGTATCTCCAATATTCTCTGGACGGTTTTAATGTGCCGCTCTTCGGTGGTGCGGATAAAATCATCATAAGAGATACCCAGGTCCTCCCAGAGTTTCTTAAATTTTATAACCATATTATCCGCGAACGCCGCAGGCGTCAGGCCGGCTGAGTCGGCAGCCTTCTGGATTTTCTGGCCGTGCTCGTCGGTGCCGGTCAAAAACCAGACATTCTCCCCTCCCAAATTACGGCGCATATAACGCGCCAGGGTATCTGCGACAATATTGGTATAAGAATGCCCGATATGCGGAGAGGCATTTACGTAGTATAAAGGCGTGGTTATGTAGAATTTATCAGCCATAGTAAAATTACAATGCGGGTTTGGAATTTAATATTATTTATAATTTACTTCGACAAATTTTCCGTCTTCCAACTCTACCGTTGCCGTGCGTTTAAATACGTTTACGCCTATAACCTTTCCTTTTCCTTCCGGGATATGTATCTTTTCTCCCTCGCGCGGAAGGCCCCTGGCGAGTATCTTATAAGTCTCGTATTCGTAATTAAGGCAACACATGAGCCTGCCGCATATGCCCGATATTTTCGGAGGATTTAAAGATAGTCCTTCTTCTTTTGCCATCTTTATTGTCACCGGCTCAAAGTCCTTCAGGAACTTAGCGCAGCACAATTCCCTTCCGCAGGGGCCGAACCCGCCGAAAAACCTTGTTTCATCGCGCACCCCGATCTGGCGCAATTCAATACGCGCCTTAAAAATCTTGGCCAGGTCCTTTACCAAATTACGGAAGTCCACCCTGCCGCCGGAGGTAAAATAAAATATTATTTTACTGCGGTCAAACGAATACTCCGCCTCTACCAGCTTCATATCCAGCTTATGCTCTCCTATTTTCTTCAGGCAGGAATTAAACGCCTCTCTGGACTTAACCCTATTTTCCTCAATTTGTTTCCGGTCGCCTTCGGATGCAATGCGTATAACCTTTTTAGGAGGCTGCTTTGACTTGGGGTCCTCCTCGGCCTTTAAGGAAACGACCTGTCCGTAATCCAGGCCCCGGTCATGCTCGACAATAACATAATCCCCCTCTTTTACATCAAGCCCGCTGGCATTATAAAAATAACTCTGCCCGGAATCCCTTAACCTTACCGAAATAGGTTTATCCATAATATTTTAGCCTTTCAGAGAAATTTTCAGGTTAGAGAATAAGAGTTTTGCGTTTACATTCTGTTCCAAATACAATAACGAATCCGAAAGCAGGTTAAATATTTCGTTTAATTCGGAAAACGAATAGCGGTTCATGGCTCTTAACAAATCATTTTTGCGGTCGAGGTTAATAAGGGCGCAATAAGGCATGCCTATCTTGACCATGTAAATATCCCTGAACCAGCCTGCCAATATATTCAGCCCCAGACGTAAGCCTTCCCTCTCCCGCAATATAGACGCACTTAAATTGGTCTTTCTTGAAAAAATAAACTCATCGATTATTCTATTTTTTTCCTCAAATACGCCTGCCTCTTTTATTTTAATGGCGCGGCCGAGCCTCCCTTCGGAAAAAAAGGCGAGAAAATGCGCCGCCTCATTACTTAAACCATAATTACTTTTCAGAGACTCCTCGGTTTCCCTGCGCCCGAGAGGATAAAACCTGATAATCTTACAACGGGAAATTACGGTCTTAAAAAGCAATGACGGTTTTTCGCTAACAAGGATGATCAGGCTGTCTTCCGGAGGTTCCTCGAGTGTTTTTAACAAGGCATGGGACGCCTCCTTAGTCAGGCGGTGCGCATTATCAATAATAAAAACTTTTTTCCTGGCCTCGTAAGGCCTCAGAGCGATATCATTCTGTAGCTGGCGGATGGATTCTATTTTTATATCTTCGCCTCCTTGGCTGCCTAGGAAGAATATATCCGGATGCGCGCCTTTCTCGATTTTAATGCAGGAAGGGCAGGTATCGCAGGAATCGCCTTTATTTTTCAGGCAATTGACGGCCCTGGCAAGTGTTACGGCTGCAATGCGCTTCCCTATACCTTCGGGCCCGGCAAAAAGATAAGAACCTGTTAATTGCCCGCTCTCAATATATCTCTGCAACAATTGAATAGGCCTGTCTTGGCCTTTTATATCTTTAAATGACATTGTTCTAAGATTGATTTTCGTATTTTACCCTGAGTTACCGCTTTATCCCTATTCACTTTTATAATCTTTACTCTTTTTGGCTCTAAAGCCGCAATTTTAAGATAACCCTGCCTTACGCGCTGGTGATAGGCAAAATTTCTTCTCTCTATGCGGTCTTTTACGCGGCTGCGTCCGTTTAGGCCTTTAGTAACCGGCAAATCTAAAAATATGGTCATATTTGGTTCTATCCCGCCACTAACAAAAGTGCCGATATATTTAATAAGATTGATGTCCATCCCCAAGCCATAACCCTGATAGGCAATGGTTGAATCCAAAAATCTGTCGCAGATGACAATTTTATTTTGCTGTAATGCCGGTCTGATTGCCTCGCTAACTACCTGGGCGCGGCTGGCCATATAAAGCAACAATTCAGAAACCGCAGTCATGCCTTCATTCTTATAATCTAAAAGAATCTTCCTTATCTTCTCGCTTATTTTAGTCCCGCCTGGCTCGCGCAGGTAAACCGTATCATAGCCTTTAGCCTTAAGAAAACGGTAAAGCATGCGGGACTGCGTACTCTTCCCGCACCCTTCCGACCCCTCAAAGGTAATAAACATGCCTTTCATAATTTTCTACGCCAGATTGTGCCTTTTTTGGTATCCTCCAAAATAATGCCCCTGGTTTCTAATTGCTCTCTGATGCTATCAGCCTCTTTAAAGAGCTTTTCTTTCTTAAGCTTATCCCGCGTAGCAATAAGCATTTTTATTTCATCTTCCGGCAGTGCGCTGGCCTCTTCCTTAAAAGACAATCCGAAGATACCGCCAAACTCTTTTAAAGTCTCTTTGGCATACTTTAAGGCAGGTAAATGCTTTTCCGTATAACTTACATCATACAAAACGTGGTCACCGGCCCTGACGATTTCAAACAAGGCCGCTACGGCATTGGCAGTATTAAAGTCGTCATCCATTGCCTTTTCAAAGTCCAGACGCGCCAGTTCAACCCTTTTCATTAATTCCTTAGGAGAAATCTTTTCTTTAAGTTCGGTTTTTAGCGGGAACGCCCCTCCATCTTCTCTTTTCCGGACGAATTTCAGGAATGTTATTATCCTGTATAGCGCCTTCTGTTTCTCCTTGATTGTGTCCCAGTTAAAATCTATTGTCTGGGTGTAGTGGGTATGCAAAAAGAAAAGCTTAAGCACATCGGCAGGATACTCCATAAGGAAATCTTTTACGGTAATAAAATTTCCCAGAGACTTGGCCATCTTTTGAGAATTTATAGTCAGCAAACCATGGTGTATCCAGTATTTTGCAAAGGGCTTTTCCGAAAGCGCCTCTGCCTGGGCAATCTCGTTTTCATGATGGGGAAAAATCAGGTCCCTACCGCCTGCGTGTATATCCAGGGTATCGGTCTTTAAATATTTTGTGCTCATTACGGAACACTCAATATGCCAACCCGGCCTGCCCTTTCCCCAGGGGCTGTCCCAGGAAGGCTCATCCGACTTGGATGCCTTCCATACTGCAAAGTCCAAAGGGTCTTCTTTGGTTTCGTCGGCTTCTTTCCGTACCCCGACGAGCATCTGATCAATGCCTTGCCCGGAGAGTTTCCCGTAATCCTTAAATTTACGCACGTTAAAATATACGCCTGTTGGCGTAACGTAGGCATACCCCTTTTCAATCAGCGCCTCGATATGCCTTATCATGGGCATTATGTTCTCGGTTGCCCGCGGCTCAAAATCAGCCTTCTTGATCCCTAAATCCTCTAAATCCTCATAATAGCGGGCGATATATTTTTCGGCTAACTCCTGCCAGCCTATTTTAAGCTCCCTGGCACGGTTAATAATCTTGTCGTCAACGTCGGTGATGTTGCGCACAAATTTCACGTCAAATCCGCGGTGCTTGAGGTAACTCTTGATTACGTCAAAAATGTAAAGGCTGCGGGCATGGCCTATGTGGCATTCGTCATAAACGGTAACTCCGCAGGTATAGATATTTATTTTCGGCGGGGTTAAGGGTTCGAAAAGCTCTTTCTTTTTAGTGAGGGAATTATATATAAAAATAGGCATGCGCTATTTATTTTCCAGCTTCTTGATGCGTTTATCTAATTCCTCTATCTGCTGCATTATGGGGTCGAGTATATGCATATGGTCAAGGCTCACATCTATTTTTTTGCCGTCCTGCTTGGTAATCCTGCCCGGGACACCGACAACCGTCGCATTAAGGGGGACATCTTTAATCACCACCGCATTTGCGCCGATATATGAATTATCGCCTACGGTGATATTGCCTAATATCTTCGCCCCTCCGCCGATTACCACATTATTTCCGATAGTAGGGTGGCGCTTGCCTTTTTCCAGGCCCGTGCCTCCTAAGGTTACCCCCTGGTATAAAAGCACATCGTCTCCGATGATTGCGGTCTCGCCGATTACAACCCCCATCCCATGGTCAATAAAAAATCTTTTCCCGATGACGGCGCCCGGGTGAATTTCAATGCCTGTAAAAAACCTTGAAACCTGGCTGATGAACCGCGCCAGAATAAACAGGCGCATCCGATAGAATAAATGCGCGACCCGGTGGGCTACCAGGGCGTGCAGGCCCTGATAAAATAAAACGATTTCCAGGAAACTTTTCGCTGCCGGGTCCTTCCTTTGCGCTGCTTTTATCTCTGCCTGGAAAAATAGCGAAATAAGCACAATTTTTAAAATAAATAAAGCGACAAGTATTAATATTATATTTATGAGTAAAGCCATCTCATTCCTCCCTGGCTATTAAAACCGTTGCATAACAGGCAATCGCCTTTTTTTTGCCGACGGCGTCTAATCCTTCATTAGTTTTGGCCTTTATGTTTATCGCCTCTTTCCTGATTTTTAAGGTTCGGGCGATCTTTTCCCGCATTTGCCCCTTAAAGCCCGAGAGATTAGGCTCCTCGGCGATTATCACTGCATCAATATTGCCCACCTGGAATTTTTTCCTTTTCAGGATATCATCCGTCTTTTTCAATAATCTTATGCTGGAAATACCTTTATATTTTGGGCTGCTGTCGGAGAAATTCTCGCCGATATCCGGGCTGCCCATAGCCCCTAATAATGCGTCGCAGACGGCGTGCAAAAGCACGTCCGCGTCAGAATGCCCCAGGAGGCCCTTTGCGTAAGGTATTTTAACGCCGCCAATGATTAACTTTCGGCCCCTTACCAGACGATGAATATCATAGCCTATCCCTATTCTAAGCATATTTTGCCACTGCCTGCGCGATTACCAGGTCCTCGCGGGTAGTTATTTTAATATTGGAATATGAGCCCAAAACCATTTTTACCTTTACCCCGAGCCTCTCAACTAAAGAAGCGTCATCAGTGACATCCAGGTGCCCGAACCTGGCATATGCCTTAAGCAGCAAATCCTTCTTGAAAACCTGCGGGGTCTGCGCCTCCCACAATGTGCCTCTATCTAATGTTTTTTCCACAATTTTGATTTTTGATTTTTGATTTTTGATTTTTTTTATTGTCGGCTTAACGGGAACTCCCGCAACCGCCCCACCGGATTTGCCCGCCGCTTTTAATGCATCGGAAACCATGCGGTTATTGATGAACGGCCTGGCAGCATCCTGGATTAAAACTAAATCGCTGCGACTGTTAATTGCCTTTAGCCCGTTATATACCGAATCCTGCCGCCTCCTGCCCCCTGCAATAATTTTCCTGACTTTCGGTATGCGGTATTTTCTTATTTCGCGGCTTATCCGCCCTTTATTTTTCCGACTTACAATAAGGATAATGTCTTTAATGTCTTTGTGCCTGCCTAAAACGCCGAGCGAATAAATTACAACCGGCTTGCAGTTAATTTTGGCAAATAATTTCGGAATCCTGAATTTAAAGCGTAAACCCTTTCCTGCGGCAACAACTATTGCGGTAACATAACCCATAGAATTTTCGCGCCTATTTTTCCAATTTCGTAAAAATCATCCTGCCCGCAGGAGTTTGAAGGACTGAAGTAACAACTACCTTGACTTCCTGGCCGATAGACCGGCGCGCATCTTCAACCACAACCATCGTGCCGTCATCCAAATACCCCACAGCCTGGTTATATTCTTTGCCCTCCTTGAGCAATTTAACCTGCATGCGCTCTCCAGGAAAGACAACCGGCTTTAAGGCATTTGCCAATTCGTTTATATTCAATACCTTAACACCCTGAAAACTGGCCACGCGGTTAAGGTTGAAGTCAACCGTCAAAATTTTGGCCTCCAATAGCTTGGCAAGCTTGACTAATTTCGCATCCACTTCCGATGTCTCGGGGAACTCTTCTTCGTGGAGAGTTATATTGGCCCCTGCCTCTTTCTGCATTGTATTCAAAATTTCTAAGCCCCTGCGGCCCCTCTGACGTTTTATGGGATCGGTCGAATCCGCAATATGCTGTAATTCCTTTAAAACAAACCTAGGGATGACAACTTTTCCTTCCAGAAAATTTGTCTTAAATATATCAAGTATTCTCCCGTCAATTATTACGCTTGTATCAAGCACGGCTAGCTCTTCCATCTGGTCCTGCCTGCGCAACCTGACATAAGGGATAATCAGGTTGAATTCGTCTTTGCCGCGCAAGGCCATAGCCATACCCAGATAACAGAAGATTAAAGTAAGGGTTACCCTTATCAAAGGCAGAGTCTGAGGGTCTATCGGCATGATACTTAATGCATCGCTTACAAGTTTAGACATAATTAAACCCAATATCAGACCGAATACCGCGCTTGAAAGTCCCCGCGTAGATACCCGGCGCATACCAACTTCCAATATTATAATAATCGAACTGACTATTACGCCGATCACAGCTCCCGTAACGCCGGCACCGACAACGTTGGCAGTATAGTAACCTACAATTATACTACCGATAATAAAAAGGATGCGCACAGATAATAAATTCATAGATTACCTCCTTAATGCAATATCCAGAGCCTCTTTTAAATTGGAGACCGCCACTGCTTCTATCGCATTTTTATTATAA
>SBBM01000049.1 GCA_005239725.1 Planctomycetales bacterium
CTGTTATGCGTATAAGATTTTGTAAGGGTTACGGACTAACTGCGGATTTTATGAGGGGATTTATTGACTTACGTAAAAAATGAAACGGAGAGGCAGGGATTCGAACCCTGGGACCTTTTGGGTCATACGCTCTCCAAGCGTACGCATTCAACCGCTCTGCCACCTCTCCAAATCTATTCCAAAACCACTCCTATCCTGCCTGGCGGAGGCGGAAGGATTCGAACCTTCGAGAACCTTACGGCTCCTCCGGTTTTCGGGACCGGTGCACTCAACCAGCTATGCGACGCCTCCTATTAATTTCTTAGCATCAAGAAATTTCTTATACTTTCCTAAATGTTTTGCGTTATGAGAATTTATTATATCAAAGTATTTGGCAATATCTATATTTTTATGTAAATAAACCCGCCTGTTACTCTTAACGGGGTTAAAACCTAAAGAAACTAACAAATCATACGTTGAATTTAATAATGCCTTAGAGTGATTTGTAAAACACATTGCAAAACTAAGATACCGTTTATTATTTACTTTATGATTACATAAATAAAACGAGCCGTCAGTATCGATAAGCCCTCTTAAACAGCCAATTTTGTAACTCTTTCTCCGGAAGACCCATCCCGGAATATCTGCATTATTACGCACCTTACTGCCGGTTTTTAACCCTTTGGCTAATAAGAATTCAACCAAATTCCTGCTTGATATAACTATATTATCACCCTTATCCGATATACGTTTTGTAATTGTTGCCGAAATACTGAACAATTCGTTAATTAATTTCTGCATAAACACAGAATGAGGCGTGTCCGTATCTCTATTGAACGCGATCTTTACCTGATTAGCGGTTATACCGCCGTCACCTAATAAAATACCTATAAATTCAGCCAGCAATTCAGACTCAGGCGGACAATTAATCTCCTTTCTAATTTTTACCCCTATCTTTTCAGCATACTCGGGATTTGAACGAAATCTGGACTGCGAAATCAAACCACCCCTCTTTCTTCCTTCGCAAGTCCCAGGGTTTCCATATTTCGCCTACCGTTTCAATGCACCTTTTACGGCAGCTTTTTTTGAATTCCCATGTTCAGATAAAATAGCTATAATTTTCGGCATAGGTATGCGTGCTTTTTTATGCAATATAAGCGCGGCTTCATATTTCATTCTAAACTTTTCCCTATGCCAGTCTGGCACCGTCCGTTGGGAAACATTGCATAAATCCGCAATTTTTTCCAGTTGAATGAATCCTGATTATAAATTTTATCCAAAAAATATCTTTGCGAATTCTTTTCTAGTAGCAATCTACTCATAGCTCTGCCAACCTTCCCTCATTCCAGAATAACATTATTTTCGCAGGTGTCAACAGGATAGGCTAAAGAGGAAATGGCGGAGGCGGAAGGATTTGAACCTTCGGTCGCCGAACGACGACTCCGGTTTTCAAGACCGGTGCACTCAACCGCTATGCGACGCCTCCAAGAATCCTTATTTCGGAAGGAAAAGCTGTTTAAAGACAGCCCAGAAAATATCCCTGGCAGATATAAAAGCGCTGTTAAAAAACCTGACAAACGAGTATTCCGCAAACATCGCGTTGAAACAAAGCGCGATAATAATTAGATTGACGATATAAACGAAAGAAAAACCGAAAATATAATTCCCCTTGAGCGTATCCCCCTGCTTGGAGCGCAGTGTCTTTGCGCCGAAAACAAGGTGCAGGATAATGCTGAAACCCAATAAAAATAGCGCGTAGCACACCAGGTTATCCGAAGGCATTATCAAAGAAAACAAGAGGTAAGCCAGGAAGATTATCACCGTATAAATCGGCAGCACATAGGGCGCGACTTTTACTAGGGGCGCAAAAAAACCGAATATGAACTCCAGTATCTTCTGGCCTTTGGCGTAAATTATCGCCGGCTCACACACAAAAAGATAAATGACCGCAAAGGTAATTACCCCCGACAAGAAACAACCCTGAAAACCTGGTTTAATTGTATTAATCTCATTAAAAAATGAAACGGTGGATGAATAAACAAAAGGCAGCAAACAAAGGCCTAAGACGAGCTTGATAATGCCGAATGCCCCTCCGGTAATAGCGGCCAATTTAGATTTAGCCCCGCCTGACGGTTCTTTTGCGCCGGGGAATTTACTTAAACCGTTTTCTTTTTTAGGGAATTCTTTCTTTTCCATCGAGATATGGCCTCAAGGGTTCGGGCATCTCTATTGAGCCGTCCTTCTGCTGATACTTCTCTAGGAGGGCAATCATAGTGCGCGCAAGGGCAACGCCTGAGCCGTTCAGCGTATGTACGAAATCCAATTTTTTGTTATCCTTCCTTCTAAACTTGATATTTGCCCGCCTGGCCTGGAAGTTTTCAAAATTGCTGCAGCTGGATACCTCCAGCCATTTATCAAGCCCGGGGGCGTAGGCCTCCAGGTCATAACACTTTGCCGCAGCAAAACTTATATCCTGACTGGACAGCAAATTCACCCTGTAAGGCAGCCCTAAAAGCTGTAAAACTTCCTCGGCGTCGTTGACTAATTTTTCCAATTCATCATAAGAATTTTCCGGCTTAACGAATTTCACCATTTCAATTTTGTTGAATTGATGCACCCGGATTAAACCCTTGGTTTCTTTGCCGTAAGAACCGGCTTCACGGCGGAAGCAGGCGGAATAGGCAGCATAATATTTGGGCAAGACGTCCTCATCCAGCACTTCATCGCGGAATATATTAGTTAGGGGAACCTCTGCGGTAGGGATAAGAAATAAATCATCGTCTTTTAATTTGTACATATCCTCTTCCAGCTTAGGAAGTTGCCCTGTGCCGGTCATAGAGGTGCGGTTTACGAGAAACGGCGGGAATATTTCGGTATAACCATGCTTACCTGTATGTAAATCCAGCATAAAATTAATCAGCGCCCTCTCCAGTTTTGCGCCCCAGCCTTTATACAGTATAAAATTTGAGCCGCTGATTTTTGTCGCGCGCGAAAAATCAATAATATCGTGGTGCTGGCATAATTCAATATGGGTTAAAGGCTTAAAGCCATGTTCAAGGGGCTTTCCCCAGGAGCGCACAATCTGCGCTTTCTCCGGGCCACCTGCAGGAACGGAAGAATGCACGATATTCGGAATACTAAAGAGCTGTCTGGTTAATTCCGTTTCGATAACCTTCAACTCGTCCTCTAATCCAGTTATCTTGTCGGAGATTTCCTTCATGGAAACAATCTTAGGTTTAACGTCCTGCTCTGCCTTCAATAATGCGCTTATCTCGTCATTGGCCTTATTCTTCTGGGCGCGCAATTCTTCAACTTCGCTTAAGACTTTACGCCGCAAATCATCAAGCCTGATAATTTCGCTGATATCTACTCCTGAAGCCCGCTTGCCCAGGGATTCCTTTACCGCATCCAGGTTCTCTCTTATGAATTTTATGTCCAGCATTTTGATCATCAGGGAGAGTCCCCTTCGGGGACAGTCCCTTCATTTTTAACCCTTGACTACTCCGATTGGCCGCATCTTGCAGACGCGCCGGGAAATCCCGGCGTTGTGCACTACATTTACCACCTCATTTACGTCTTTATACGCCTCCGGCGCCTCTTCCACAATCGTTCCCTTCCCTGAAGCCCTGACTATTATACCTTTAGATTCCAATTGTTTCAACAAAGTATTGTAATTTACGGTCTTAATAGCGGCGCTGCGTGATTTGATGCGCCCTGCCCCGTGACATGTGCTGCCAAAAGTTTCTTCTTCGGCTTTTTTAGTCCCGACCAGCAAATATGAATTCCTCCCCATATCCCCGGGGATAATTACGGGTTGACCGCTATTTTTATATTTCTCAGGTAAGGCCGGATGCCCGGGGCCGAATGCGCGCGTCGCCCCTTTCCTGTGTACACATAAAAGCTTCTCTTTTCCGTCAATAACGTATCTTTCTATCTTTGCGATGTTATGCGCCACATCATAAATAAGATGCATGCCTAATTTCTGCCAGGAAGTATTAAAGACCCTCTCGAAGCTTCGGCGGGCAAGGTGCATCAGGCACTGCCGGTTATTCCAGGCATAATTTGCCGCGCAGCGCATTGCCGCAAGGTATTGCTTTCCCTCCGGTGAATTTACCGGCGCACAGGCAAGCTGCCTGTCAGGGACATTGATATTGTATTTCTGCAGGCAATGCACCATATTCTTTACATAATCGTCGCAAATCTGATAACCAAACCCCCGCGAGCCGGAATGTATCATCACCATCACCTGGCCTAAATCCAGCCCGAATTCATCGCAAAGTTTCGCATCATAAAGCTGGTCAATTGCCTGTATTTCGGCAAAATGATTCCCTGAGCCAAGTGTCCCTGACTGGGCCTTGCCTCTTTCATACGCTCTCTCAGATACCGCGTCAGGGTCAGCCCCTTGTATAGCGCCATACTCTTCGGTAGATTCCAGGTCTTCCTCTACGCCGTAGCCGTTTTCTACTGCCCATTTTGCGCCTTTAATCAAAAGCTGCCGTTCGTCCTTAGCGCTTATCCTGATTTCACCCTTAGAACCCACGCCGCTGGGCACATTTGAAAAAAACGCATTGACTAAATCTCTAAGTTTATCTTTTACATCGTCGAAACTAAGGTTAGTCCTCACCAGGCGCACCCCGCAATTTATGTCGTAGCCAATTCCTCCGGGGGCAACTACTCCGCCATTTTCAATATCTGTAGCAGCTACTCCGCCAATTGCAAAACCAAAACCCCAGTGCAAATCTGGCATACCTAGAGAGGCGTTTATAATTCCCGGTAGAAACGCGACATTCGCCACCTGCTCCGCGGCCTTATCATGGTGGATATCTTTTAACAACTTCTCGTCGGCGTAAATTATCCCCGGAACGCGCATCCCGGGCTTATAAGTTTTCGGAATACGCCAGCGGAAGTCATCTATTTTCTCTAAAGGGCCTTCCCAGAGTTCAGACATCGAAAATCACCTCCCCTAGCCAGCCTTTAGCGGATTTCTCTATTTTAAGCTGATGGTATGTGGCGGCCTTAATCTCGGTGTGTATTTTATAGTTTTTGACGCTCTCTCCCGCCAGTGTTGCCTCTAAACTTTTTTCCGTTAATTTATTTATTTTAAAATCCGAAAAAACAAGTTCTTTTGTGGCGGACAAAAAAAGTAATTCATTCAGCCAGTTGACGAAAAGCTCATCCAGGGTATCGGCCTTTTGTCTAACTTTTATTTTTACTTTTTTTGCGGATTTTTCTTTGATTTTCCCGGCGATGATATCGAACATTGCCAGGGCTGTATTCCCAAACAAGTCTTTTAAATCCCCGGCCCTTACCCTGACGGCAATGTCAGCGGTGTGCTCAAGCAATGCATAGTTTTTCATGGGAGGCAGTTATGATATCTGGTGGGCCATGATGGAGTCGAACCATCGACCTTTTCCTTAAGAGGGAATTGCTCTACCAATTGAGCTAATGGCCCAATATTCTCTCATCGCGAGAGAAAATATTTTACCTTAAAAATTTATTTTTGGCAATATGCGTTTTACTTAATTGC
>SBBM01000025.1 GCA_005239725.1 Planctomycetales bacterium
AATATTATGTGCTATACTTAACCAGGAGGAGAGGCAAGATGGCGATACTACTTCCCAATGAAACAGAGCTTTGCGAAAAAATTAAGTCCGAGAAAATTACTGTCGCCTCAAGGATCTGGGATATTATTTACAATCAGGTTATCGGCGATATAAACATAATCAGGCTTATCTGCCATTATTTTTTGATTAAGGGCCAATCAATGCCCTTTTCTTACACGGAAAGGATTCTTTTCTGTACCAGCGATATCGGAAACATTATTAATAAAATCAGGCTGGTAATAAAAGAAAAATTCCCCTTTCCTGTTTTAAGCGATACGGCATTATTGCACCCGGCGATAGAAGAAATGTTTACGCACCATATCGCAAATGATGTCTATATGATAAATTTGATAATAGAGGATTGCGACGGAATTGATGAACCTAAACCGGTTTCATCCAATGCCCTCAGGGAAATCGTCAGTTATACGGACAGCATAAAGGCATTCCTGCATAAGATCAAAGAGGCAATAGCCGCCTGATGGATGAAGTCAGCCTGCAGAACAATTACGTAAAGTTTATTGCAAGCCTGGTAACCAGCCTCCGTAAAACATCTCTTTATCCACTCAAACACCCCGTAGTTGTGTCTTCAATCAAAGAGGCCCATTCCACACTTCGAGTAATACTTTCGGCAAAGGATGCTTTAAACGTCAGCCTTTCCGCGGATAATAAGATTTTAATAGAGGACAGTCTACTAAGCGGCGAAAGTTCATCTTTGGCAGTAAGCCTGGCCCCTTATTTCAAGAAATTGAATATAGAAAATCTTACCTTTACCTCCGGCATTGCCGAAAAAGAATTAGAAGAATTCATAAAGATACTGATTGCTGATGCCGAAGAGATAAAAAATATTTCCGATATAAATAAAGAATTCTCCGACCGGGGGATTAAAAAGATAAAAGCCGACCAGTTTTCTTATATTAAGGTTCAAAAAGATAAAGAAATGGCGGTGGTTGAACAAGGGCCTTCCTTCAGGGATGAGCTAAAATCAAAAATAAAAAATTTTTCCCTGGGTAAAATCCAGGCGGGGGAAATAGAGGCCATCGAGAAAGAATTATTCGGCATTATTGCCGGTGAATTTAAGGAAAACAATAAATTGAGCGCTTCCACGAAGAGCGTATTTAAGAAATTTATCCTCCACACTGAAAATAAAGAGGGGAGTTTGGAGAGACTAAGAAATGCCCTTATAGATTTTGGATGTCAGCCTTCCGAGGTAGACGGACTTATAGGGAAAATGAGCGGTGAAATTTCAAAAAGGCCCGGAATTAAGCCGGTCAGGCAGGCACAGCCGCTGCCGGAAGAAGCCGAAAGCTTAAAAAGGGAAAATGAAGACTTGAGGTTAAAAATTAGGCAGCTCCAGGCACAAATCGAGAGCGATAATTTATCGGCAGGGGAGCTTAGGCGGAAGGTTATACGGCTTTCGGATGAAAGGGAGAAGATTGACAATATAATACACCATATGGCGGACGGTCTTGTGGTTATTGACGCAGAAGGCCGGGTGCTTATGGCTAATCCCACGGCAGAGTCGCTTTTGGGTATCGGAAAACAGGACATCGGAAAGCCGCTTAAGGAGAGAGTGGCGGAGGAGCATCTTTTGACTTTAGTCAAAAATTTATCTTCCGACAAAGAGGCGCCAGTTCAGAAAGATATCGAATTATTCAGCCCGAATGAATCAACAAAAAAGGTCCTGCGCACGAGTTCCGCGGTAATCGAGGATAATAACGGAAATACTGTCGGCATGGTTACGATATTAAATGACATTACCAAGCAAAAAGAAATGGAGAACTTGAAAGATATGTTTTTGGCCAATGTCTCCCATGAATTACGCACTCCTCTTGTGGCGATTGAAAAATCCATATCTCTTATCTTGAGTAAAGCCGCAGGAGAAATCCCGGAGACCCAGAATCAATTCCTTGCTATAGCGCAGCGTAATTTGAAGAGACTGACCCTTCTGATTAATGACCTGCTTGACCTTTCTAAGCTTGAGGCCGGCAAAATGCAGCTTAGTTTTGAAAATTCGCCGGTAGAGAAAATCATTAATGAATCGGTAGAGACATTTAATACATGGGCCAAAACGAAGCTTATCAATATCGAAAAAAATGTCCAGGCGGGCCTGCCGGAGGTTTTTATGGACCCGAACAGGATAATCCAGGTTTTAAATAACCTTATAAGCAATGCGCTTAAGTTTACCTTCGAGAAGGGGAAAATTTTAGTCGCTGCTAATTTAAATCCGCAAAGCCGGACGCTTGAAATCAGCGTTGAAGATAACGGCGTAGGAATGACAAAGGAGAGCCTGGAAAAAATTTTTGACAAATTTTACCAGGTGGGCGAAAAAATCCAGACGGAAGTGCGCGGCACAGGGATAGGATTATCGATTGCCAGGGAAATTGTGGAATTGCACGGCGGAAAGATATGGGTGGAAAGCCAGAAGGGCAAGGGGACAAAATTTACATTCGCATTGCCGTTAAATAAAGGGGCAGGAAGCCCGGAGGATGGAAATGGATAAAGAAATAAAGGTTCTGGTGGCGGATGATGAAGGAGATTTCCGGCAACTGATGACATTTTGGCTTCAGTCAAAAGGTTATTCGGTTTTGACTGCGGCTGACGGCAATGAGGCAGTAGGCGTAGTCAGAGAGCAGCGCCCGGACATTGTCTTTTTAGATTTGAATATGCCGGTTATGGACGGCCCGGAGGCGCTTAAGAAAATCAGGGAAATAAACAAGGATTTGCCTGTAATTGTAATCAGCGCATATATTGAATCCCCCATAATGAGGGAGATAGAGCCATTTGGCATATCGGGCGTATTCTATAAGGGAGGGGATTTTAAAGACGGCCTGTCTTTGCTTGAGGCGGCGCTACGCACGCATAAGAAGCTTAAAAGATAATTTAAGCCGGAGAAACTTTACAATTTAAAATCCCGGGGATGCAAAAGGGGACGGTTCTCTGCCCGAACCGTCCCTATTTTTTATTGACTTTTTTAAATTTTATGGTATATAGTAAAGTTATGGTAACTATGATAAGTTTGGTATTTTTGATAATTTTCATACTTAGTAATACTTAATATAAGAAAGGGTATCTTATGGCAAATACAAGCAAGAATACTAAAAAAGAGGGAATGATTTCTGCTAAGGAAATTTCCACTAAGTACAGTATTTCTTATCAGACCGTAAACCATTACACGGATTTCGGGCTCTTGCCGGTAGTCTTTAAAGAAGGGAATGTCAGGTTCTATGATGATTCGCAGGTTAAGGAGAGGTTAAATATTATAACTAAACTGGCGAGCGAAGGTTATTCTTTGCGTCTGATACGCAGGAAATTATTGGGGGTGTAAGTATGGCATGCCGGATATTTATCATGCTCTCTTTTTTATTATTAAGTTTTCCTTTAGGTTACTGTGAAGAACAGCCTGCCCGGGAGGCTGAGCAGAAGTTTGCCGGTGAATTTTCCGCATTCGGGGTTAAAGTCCCTGTGGAAAATTATTATTTTGTAAAAGGGGCAATAGGCATATTCGGCAATAAATGGGGCGCACCTGCCCAGACTAGCGAAGAGCTGGAGGAGCAGATTTGGGAACAGTTACTATTGTCTTACGAGTCTTTCCGCAGAGAGATAAATGTGGAGCAGAAAGAGTTTGAAGATGAATTGGAGAAGATGCTCAACAGTGAAAAAGTCACGTTTAAATGGAGAGATGATAAAAAGGCGTATTCCGACTGGATAAAAGAACGGGCCGGAGAACCGGTTGAGCTTTTTGAAAATCAGTTACGCCACATGATGCAGTTACAAAAACTGCGCCAGCAGGTTATGGACGGCATTAAGCCTGAAGTCAGAGAAGAAGAGGCGTACCAGGAGTTTTTGAACGAATGGAATACCCTTTCCGTTGAATTGGCGCAATTTGATAAAATAGAAGAGGCAGAAGGCTTCTATAAAAAGGTAAAAAATAAAGTTAAATTATGGGAGAGGGAAACGAAGAAAAACCCGAAGCTTTTCAGGCGGCCGGGGTTTGTGGCAGCGGAATTCCTGATGGAGATGTGGAAGTTTCCCAGAGACGAGATATATAAGATGCTTAAACAGGATATAGGCGATATATACCCGCCTATTCCTATATATGGAGGCAAATACGGGGTTTTAAAGATATTGGAAAAGCGCCTGGCAGAAGAATCCAGGTTTCCGGAACTGCGCAAATCATATTATAGCCAGATAGAGATGAAGAAAAAATATGAGGGCCTGCAGGACTGGATTAAAAAATTAAAGGATGAGGCCAAAATCAAGGTTTTTATAGTTAGAGGGGAAACTAAAAAGGATTGAAATAAATGAGTTATTTTAAGGTCCTGGGATTTGAAAAAGAGCCTTTTTCTACCAGCCCCGACCCGGAGTTTTTTTATCTGTCCAGAGAGCACGAAACAGCCCTTACCAACATACTGATTGAACTCCGCCTGAAGCGCGGTTTAAGCGTTATTCTGGGAGATATCGGGACGGGAAAGACTACGCTTTCCCGTAAGCTTATCCGGGAATTAAAAGAAAGGGACGATTTTATTTTCCATATAATCCTGGACCCTTCTTTTGACAGCGAGTATTTATTCCTTACCTCCCTGGCGCGGAATTTTGACATTAATATAGCGGATATCAGTTCCCCTACGATAATAGATTTGAGGGAGGCCCTGGAAAGGTTTTTATTCCAGAAAGGGGTAACCGAGAATAAAACCGTTACCATTATTATTGATGAAGCACAAAAATTAAATGAGAGTTCCCTGGAAGTTCTGCGGGTGCTTTTAAATTACGAGACAAACGAGTTTAAGCTCCTGCAGCTTGTCATACTGGGGCAGCTGGAACTGCATTCTAAAATTATCAATATGCCTAATTTCTTTGACCGCATAAGCTTTAAATACACCCTCAATCCTTTTGACTTTGACGAGACTAAGGAGATGATAGAATTCCGGGTAAGGCAGGCGGGTTACAGGGCAGGCATGCATATATTTTTGGACGAAGCTATCCGGGAGATTTATCAATACAGCCGCGGTTATCCCCGGCAGATAAATGTGATTTGCCACCGGGCGTTGAAGAATCTGGTGTTGAAGAATAAATTCGTAGTGGACGCAGAAGCGATCCGCGAAATGGCCGAAGAGGAGATTAAAGCGGGATGGCGCCGGAAAGACCTCTCTCTCCAGAAAAACAACTATTAAAGTTAATCGAGGACCCTAAGGCAAAGAGCGCGATTGCCTTTGAGGCCAGTACGGTTAAATATAACAGTCTTTTTTCATTCGGGGCCTGGCTGGGCAGGTTTTCTTTTTTTAAAGAGAGGGCAGGAAAATGGTTTAAAAGCGGGAAATACCGGCAGCCGGACAATGTTAAATTAATAAATAAAATTTTAGGCTGCGCTATCATTTTTTTAACGCTTTATTTCCTGAGCAACTTATCTTTTTCGATAAGTAACCTGCGAAGAGCGCCCAACGCAAGATTTAAAATGCAGCCCAGCCCAGCCAGGCCCGTGCCTCTTAAAGAATCCTCGCTTTTGAGGGCTGCTTCTTATTATTTGGAAAAGGTAAGAGAGAGGGATATCTTTAAGATGGGTGTTGCCGGGCCTAGAGGAGTAGAAGAGAGGGCATCCAGAGAGGGGGTTTCTAAAATAACCGAATTAAGCCAAAACCTCAGGCTTGTAGGTATAGCATGGTCAGATGACCCCGATGCCATGGTTGAAGATACTAAAGCCATGCGGACATTTTTTATCAAGCGCGGGCAGACAATAGGCGACCTGAAAGTCCGGGCGATTTTTAAAGATAAGGTAATCTTAAGCTATGGCACCGAAGAAGTGGAATTGAGATGATTAAAAAAGTTTTATTCATATTCCCGGTTTTATTTATTTCAGGCGTATCGGCTTTGTATGCCGAAGATTCTCCGGCTCAAGCCTCGATTGCCCGCCTCCCCGGAGGCATGGAGGGCAGGATTTCGCTTGACCTGCGCAATATTGATATTGTTGATTCCCTGAAATACCTCTCCATGAAGACTGGCCTAAATATCGTTACCAATAAGTCGGTTAGCGGAAGAGTTACCCTTTCCGTAGAAAATGCCGTTGCCAAGGATATATTTGACATTATGCTGCGCAGCAATAACCTCGCTTATGATAAAAAGGGGGATATTTACAATGTTATGACCGAGGCGGAATATAAGGCGCTTTACGGGAAATCATTCTCGGATATACGCCAGGTAAAAGTCCTGCGGCTCAAATATTCCATACCCGAACAGGCGTTTGGTTTTCTTGATGTGTTAAAAAGCGACCTGGGCAGGGTATTGGTTGACCCTGAATCAGGCAGCGTCTTAATTATGGATTCGCTTGATAAGATAGAAGTTATGGAAAAGGCATTGCAGGGCTTTGAAGAGAAAAATATAATCCAGGTATTCAGGTTAAATTACGCCAAGGCTAAAGATGTTGAAGAGGCGTTGAAAACACAGTTGGATTTGAAAAAAGTCGGCTTAATCAAGGCGGATGAAAAGGGCAATCAAGTTATAGTGCAGACGTTGCCGGAGAGAATGATCCAGATAGGGGGTTTAATACATAATCTTGACCAAAAAACAAAAGAAGTCCTTATTGAGGCGCGGATTGTGCAGATTAAGCTTTCTAATGCATTAGACTCAAGCACGCAATGGGAAGGCCTGTTTAATCTGGCAGTAAATGAGGGCCTGACTTACCTTGGTTCTTATCCGTTCAGCTGGACAGGCGCTGCGTCCACCGATGTTTGGCGTTCGCGCGAACAGACTTTCCATAATGTCGGCAGCGTAGGCTCTTATCCTTTTTCCGGGACAACTACCAGTTCTTCTGCCGGCAGGAAAAGTATCGCCACCCAGGAGATGCACCTGGGCCTGATAGGAAAGCATGATTTTGACGTTATTTTAAAACTTTTGCAAACCCTGGGTGAGACCAGGATTATCTCTGACCCGAAACTTGCGGTAACAAATAACCAGGAAGCAAAAATCCACATCGGCCAAAGGCAAGCCTACGTAACTACGACTACCACTACGGGTTCAGGAGGCACAGGCAATACGATTTCAGAACAGGTAAATTTTGTGGACGTAGGAGTTATGCTTTATGTGGTCCCGAGCATAAACTATGACGGCTATGTAACGATGAAGGTAAAGGCGGAAGTGAACAGCGTCCTGGATACCCTGACTACGCCTACGGGAAATAAGATCCCGATTATTGACACCTCGCTTGCCGAAACCAACGTAATGATAAAAGAAGGTTCGACCATTATTATCGGAGGATTGCGCAAGGAACGGGATGTTGATGTAAATAAGCAAATACCTATTCTGGGAAAGATACCTTTAATAGGGCGGTTATTCAGCGAGAAATCAAAGACCAGAGAATTCACTGACCTGCTTATTATACTTACTCCAAAAATGATTAGCGGCGATGTCCTGGTTGCTCGTGCCGATGGCACGGGCGCCGGAAGGGATGCGTTGAAGTCTACAAAAGATTATTCTGAAGCAGAAGGTAGGGAAACGGTTAATCTACTTCCTTCTGAAGTGCGCGTTCCGCTTGATAAAGAGGGGCTTAAGATAAAGGGTGTCAAGAAAATACGGCATTAATATTTATTTAAGAAAGAGGTAATTATGAAGAATAAGCGGTTTTATCTTTTAGTTTTATCCGGCGCCTTTGCTTTTATGAACCTGTCAATATTTTTACCGTCGAATGTCTTTGCGCAGGTTGACAGCGATTCCCCGCCTCAGGTATTACAAAAAGAGAACGAAAACACTGACCTTAATTCCAGAATTACCAAATTAGAGAGCGACCTTAAGGCTTCCCAGGAGCTATCCCACCAGCTTATTCAAGAGAAAGAGTATCTTGAGGGACAGCAGAAGCAATTATCTTTTCAGATAAAAAATCTTCATAATCAAAGGCTTAGGCTTGAGAAAGAGAATAAGGCGCTGCTTGAGTCTGCGGCCGCAAAACTCCAGGCGGCTGCTCTCCCGGTGCAGATGCCATCTGAGGGAGACAATAAGGAAAAGCAGGAACTTTTAGAAAAACTTAAAACTTTTGAGCAGAAGTTATCGGAAGTGCAGGGGTTGCAGGCTGAATACCGGGATAAGATTTCCCGCCTTAGCAAAGAAAAACAAGATTTAGCTTCTGAACTGGATTCAAGCCGCAGGCAGCTTGATTTAACCAGGCAGGAGTTGGCTAAGCTGCAAACAGGGGTTAATGAACCAGCCGATAATTTGCTTAGCAGAATAAATGATTTAGATAAACAGAATGAGCAATTGAGCGATTCGTTGCAGCAGGTGCTCCAGGATTTATCTAGGTCACAGGAGACACAGAATAAACTTAAAGAATTCGGCAAGAGGGTCCAGGAAGAATTAATACAGACCAAACAGGACAATGAGACGGTAAATACGCAGTTTTTGGAACTTAAGGCAAAGTACAATAAAATGAGCGGGGCCTTAGATTCGCTTGCTGCGCAAAAAACGTCGCTCGAAAAAGAAAACCAGGCCCTAAATCAAAAATATGTTTATCTTCAGGGAGAATACGCCAGGCTCTCCCAGGCAGAGCGCATTTCCCAGGATGCGGTCGGGCAGCTGCAATTCCGGCAGAAGGAGCTGGAAGAATTGCGCGGCAAGCTTTCTCATGCCGAGGAATCCAGGGCAAAAGTAGAAGAGGCCCTTGCCCAGCTTAAATCGCAGAAGGAATCCGAAATTGCCAATCTTAGCGGACAGATTACCCAACTTAAGTCCCAGAAAGACTCCGATGTTGCCAGGCTCACCGAACAGCTTAATCAGGTCAAATCTCAAAAAGAAGCCGAAATCACAGTCCTCAACACAAAGTTGTCTAAACTTGAAAAAGACATCAAGGATGTAAATGAAACAAACTTTTCTTTCCAATCGGAATTTCAAAATCTTATCAAACAAAGGCAGGAGTTGTCCGCCAGACTCGAAGAGAAAGAGAAGGTCCTTAGCCAGACTAAGTCGGAAAAGGAATTCGAAATCGCAAACCTGAATGCAAAGTTGTCTCAAGCGGAAAAAGGGCTTCAGGAAAAGGAATCATTATCATCTAGGTATGCTGCGCTTTCCTATCAGGTTAAAGACCTGGAGGCGCAAAAATCTGAGCTGGAAAAGCAAAACCAGGATTTGTACGGTTCTCTAAAAGAAAAGAAGGCGCTTGCAAAGCAAATAAAAGATACGGAAAAGAAATTATCCGATGCCGAAAATAAGAATGAAGACCTGAAGAAAAAATATGATGACCTGAATTCAAAATACGAAAGGCTCTCTCAGTCGCTTGATAATACACAGAAACAGGCTTTAAGCCTCGGCAAAGAAAAACAGAATTTAACCAGCCAACTCCAGGCCCTCCAACAGCAATTAAAAGAGATAGGCGAGCAGGCATCTAAGTCCGGGGAATCCAATAAACAACTCCAGGATGAAGTCAGCCGGCTGAAGAAAGAAAAGGAGGATTTAAGCAGCAAACTTAATCTCTATCAAGAAGCGCTTACCGACCTTAAGGACAGAAAAGAAGAGCAGATATCCCTTATCTCCCTTCAAGTTAAAGAGTTAGAAAGGCAAAAATCCGACAGCGAAAAACAAAACCAGGTTGTAAGCCAAAAAAACCAGATTCTTCAATCAGAGTACAATAAACTTGCCGAACAGTTTAGCCAGCTCAAGGCGGAGCTCCAGTCCCAGAAGGAGTCTCTGGAAAAAGACCTTGTCAGGCAGAAGCAGGAGTTAACCGCTAAGCTTGAAGAAAAAGAAAAGCAACTTACCCAGCATTCCCAGAAGCTCTCCCAGGTTGAAACCGATAAATCCAA
>SBBM01000042.1 GCA_005239725.1 Planctomycetales bacterium
AGATCCCTGTTTAAGCGGCCGCTGACTCAGCATATACCAGGCAAAGAGCGACCAGACATCATTTGCCCGCAAGATTACCCATCTTCCTTCTCTATCCCTTAGCGCATAAGAAGACCTGTCGGCATCAGGGTCTGTGCCAAAGACAAAGTCAAAATTAATCTTCTTTTCTTCTTCGAACCTTTCTGCCTCTTCTATTGCCTTATCCATTGTGCGTCTGCCGGTTTTCTGGTTAATATAGTTAGGGTCGGGTTTTTCTGTGGTGTTAAAACGACTCTCCTTGTCTTGCTCGGCCTGAGCTTTATAGACAAATACATTAAACTTAAACTCTTTGCCATCATTTAAAGTCTGGGGTATTGTATATATGCCTGAGCCCTGAATTGGCGTAAACAAGGAATAGACCTGAGTTGAATATCTGTGGATAAGCTCTTTATTCACCACATAGCTTTGATTTACCTTTATATATTCTGAGTCAATATCTATAATAGACTGGTCTTCTTCGTAGTCTTCTTTGCTCCCTAATAAAATATGCATCTCAGGATTATTTTTTCTGTCCTCTTCTAAGCCAAAGCCATCTAAGTCAAGTTCGGCAATATCCTCGGGCTTAACATTTTCAATCTCTGCCAGTATTCCCTTGCGTTCATCAGCAAATAACTGGGCGCTAAACTCATTAGAGGCCTTGACGCCGTTATCATGCCATAGATTATGGCTGGCTGAGTTATATTCCATAGAGGCAGCGTCAAATTTAACTGTTGCCCAGGCAGCTTCTGCAATAGAACGCGGGCCGAGAAAACGATAAATCTTAATCCCCATTCTCCTTAGTATCTTTGCCTCAAGTTCAGTATAAGAAACTTCATCCCTATAAGGCAGGATTGACTTAATTCTTGTATCTCCTCCTAAGACAACGCCGCGCATTTCCTGTCCGGTATTCTTAAGATAGCGGCCGAGGCCTAAGGTATATTCTGCAACCGTATAGTCATTTATGACATTAGTCCCAGGAAGCACATCGCCTTTTTCATCAACTTGTCTTCCCCGTTTTCCGGCTGTGCCAAAATCAAGAATCCTGAAGAAGGCCTCGGTAATTGTTGGCCACGCCATATTCTCTATCAACTCTTTAAGCTTAGCCACCAATTTTTGCGGATAGGCCTTATTAGTAAGCCAGTTGTTTACTCTAGTTAAGGTATCTTCGGCTTCCTGTTCGGTTATCTCACCGACATTCTTACGCTCTGCTAAATAGTCAGATAATTCTTTTAAGGAAACTGGCGAGCTGGACTGCGCCGGCTCTTTTATTTTATACCTGCCCAAGGCTATCAAAAATCCTGTTTCTTCAATTGTTGCCAGAGGGATATTGCCGTTTGTCCCCTGGATCCTCTGGATTGAAATCATATTCGGGTGATAGCCATCGGTTACGGCAGAATCGGTATTGGCGTGGGCAATGATTATTTTTTTGCTAACCAGGTCTGCCCTTACTAAGTAACCCTTCGACTGAATTTGCGTGTCTATGTAGTTTACAAACCTGTCTCCGTTAGAGAACGTAATGTAGCCTAAATAATCTCTGCCAAATGTACTGACTTTAACAATATCGCCTTCCCTGAGTTTATTGTATTTATATAAGGCGTTCTTTTCGCTTTCATCAAATTTAAGCCCCACGATATCAAAATATCCTTCCTTAATAAGATTGGCCCGGTCATAAACCCTCCTTGCCTTGATTAAAAGCTCATTTTCCAGCATTGCCTCTTTAGCGGTAATAACCGGAATAGTGCATCTCCTAAAACATTCAATCTCACTGACAGCCTGCCTTAATCTTGCCAAAGAAAAATCCTTACTCTCCACCTGAACTATAATTGAACTTATTTTGCAAGGGTGCATTAGTATGGGTTCAATGACCACATAACGGTTACCTATGTCTTCGCCCAAGCTGATTCCCTCGTTTTCCGCCATTAACAACCTCATCTGTAACTCTATATCTGAGGGGAAGGCAATGTATACGCCGTAGAATTTCTTGAAATACCCGGGCAGCCTCTCTAATAAATCATGGGTAAATATCCGGTCGCGCAGAGTGCTTACGCCCATATTCCCCACATCTATCGTCTCCGTAGGCAATATCGCCTTCCTGGCAAAAGTATAATCAAGATAATCTGCCATACGCTCAATCTGCTCATTGTTTAAACCGGCAGCCTTGCCATAATGAGGAACGGTACAAAGGCCATGATAATATTTAGGCAAGGGCGGCCTCTGGTAGTTTTTAACCATAGCAAGGTAAGTCTGATAACGCGCTAATATGTTGTTATATTCGTGAACAAGCTCTCCCCTGGGATTAGCCGATAAATACTGCTCGGCGCCTTTAATTACTGCCTCAACAATCTTTTTACTCTGGAACAATGTAAGTGGCCTCAAGTAACTTCTTACGGCATTACGCATAGCGCTGATGGCATCCTGGACAGTTGCCCCGGTTTCTGCTATTTGGCCGAATATCGCCCCGCCGGCGACTAAAATATTTGCCCCGAATTCAACCGCGATTTTCCCGTAATACCAGTTAATCCCGCCGTCCGCCACAATATCCACACCAAGCCTGTTCTTAATAATTTCTTTGCGGAGCCCTTTTATTTTCATAAGGACACTACGCATAAATTCCTGGCCGCCTTTACCGGGCCTTACTGTCATAATAATCACCAGATCAATATGTTCTAAGAGACCGTATACGGTTTCTACCGGCGTCTCGGGGTTTACGGCGATTCCCACCTTCATATCCCGCCTTGCGTTTGCCGCGGCCAGATCCTTTATGCGCCTGATAACCGCAAGTGGTTCGTCAGTAGCTTCAATATGAAAAGTTATGGAATCTGTCTCCATTACATAAGGCAGCAATGCGTCCGGGCTTAAATCCCTGGTCATAAGATGGGTGTGCAAGGGAATTTGCGCGCTGTCTCTGAGTGTCTTAATCGCCTTTATCTTCGGCATCAAATCAACGAATTTACCGTCTTTTACGAAACTCGGGTGAATAACATCAATATGTATGCCGTCAGCCCTGGCACTTACGATATCAAAATACCTGGCTACGAGGACTTTTTCCTGGACATCCAGTATTGATGGCCAAATCTCAATATGTTTTCCTGCCTGGCTTACTGCCTTTCTTTCAGGCGTGGGAATAGAGATGCTATATGGCTCTTCCCTGTCTCCGTCTTTTTCCACCGGCGAGCTGGAGAAGGCTACTTGACACGGGTTTGATTTTGTGTTATAGTCTGCCAAGAAAAGGGGGTGTTTTATATGTCTAAAGTAACTCTTGAACTTGATACTAAACAGGTCGAGAATCTCGTGGAAGAACTTCCTCTGGAAGACAAGCTTGCTATTATCCGGCGGCTGAATTTGCAGACCTGGCAATTGCGATTCAGGAAACTTCTCTCCAGGATTGACAGCCGGCTTAAGAACAAGCATACTCTCTCCGATAAAGAGATTGTACATATCGTAAAGAATGTAAGAAAACGCGCCCAACATGCTTAAGGCTGTTATTGATACAAATATCTGGATAAGCGCGCTGATGAACAGCTCGTTGACAAGGCCCATCTTAAATGCATTTATTAACGCGGAATTCACTCCCGTTATATCAAATAAATTGCTCAAAGAACTTAATGATACCCTGAGTGAACCAAAAATTAAAAGGCTTATCCCCGCCAACGACGCAAGAGAATTTATCGCTTTAATTGACGATAAGGGCCATAAATTCGAACCTTGCCTTAAGTTGAATGTTTGTAGAGACCCCAACGATAATTTTATTCTTTCCTTAAGCGTAGAAACTAAAACACCATTAGTAAGCCTGGATAAAGATATCCTTGTCCTAAAGGAATCGGCACAATTTAACATCCTTTCTCCCAGGGAATTCCTCATCCGCCTCAAAAAGTAACTAAATTTTCCTTCCACCGGCGAACTTGAGGCGCTAGATTTATTCAATAACCTTGCATAATAATATTTACCGCCATTTTCTACCTTAGTAACGAAGATAAATGTAGTAGTTGCATCGACTGCGGCATATGGGAAGTTAAACGGCCAACTCTCGTTATAATGAGGCGATTGCGGATCGGCGATGATGTGCGGGAAGGCGCCTTTTGCAGCATCCTGTGCTTGCATTAAAGAATTTATCAGCTCAGTTGCTTTTGTGTTATCGCCTAAGGCTTGATAAGCAGCCGCTATGCCAAAAGTGCCTTCCAGCCACACTGAGCCGATGTAAGCATCTTTACTATAACCGATGATTTGCCTTCCATTATAGGAAATAGTATACTCATAGTTGTTGTTCTTAAGCCAGGCCAAGCCATTGTAATTACTCAAATTAATATTCCAGGCACCAAATTCATTGCCTTTGGCAAACGCCAATAGAGGCATAAACTGAACATCTATATTACTGGCGTGCCCTATGTTTAAGTTACCCGTTGAATCCAGGCCAAGCTCAAAATAAGGATATGTAGGCCCCTTCCACATATCCTGCATTAACCATTCTTTAATTAACATTGCTTTGGTAAAATAATCAGCGTTATTCCCATTATTTGCGTATTTATGTAGGTAAAGCATGAATATTAAGGCGCGGCTATTTTCTTCAACAGAGACGATTTTATCCGTATCGTTATATTCAAAATAACCTTTCCCGCCCGAATCATACCAGCGGTTATCGCTCATCCACTTAGCTACCTTCTGAGCTGATTCTAAATATTTAACTTCACCTGTGGATACATATAACTGCACAAACGCTCTACCGAGAACAGAAATAGGTCCTATCTTTTTAGTTAATGATACGGGGCGGCCGTTATGCGCGTAATATCCTTCTATCCAACTGCCGTCAGAATTCTGCAAAGCCAATAACCCGTCTGCTATTTTTTTAGCATCCGCAAGATATGTGCTGCCGCCTAAAACAAATGCGCCTATGGCTTCACCTGCATTGAATAACCAGCTAAAGCCGTTAGAGCCGTCATTAGCAGGCAATCCGTAGAATGACTTGATAAGCCCGGTTGTGGAGTTGATTTGCGATTTCAAGAATCCATAAGCCAAATCTAAGCGCTCTTGCAAAGAAACGTTATCTGCCAACGGCTGGCCCTGAGGTAAGCGATATAACGGATCTTGGGGGATGGCTTCGCTGGGTGTTGAAGGCTTTTCGGCAGCGCAGGCAGATAAAATAATACCTGCAGCCGCTGCCAGGAAACCGCGGCGCGAAACAGAAGCATCGAAAATATCCACCATTTTCGCAAGACCTTCTAACCGGCTAAAACTCACCGGCGAGCTGGAGGTATTATTAATCAAACCGTAATTTAAAAGATGTGGGATATGCGGCGCGTTATACGGATCAGAAATGAATTCTACATTTAATTCTTTTGCTATTCTATTCGCTATCTCTACAGGTTGAATAACGCGGCAATAATTAGGAGAGAGCGCTATGGTGATTATTTTTATCTGCGCCCTATATTTCTCTATAAACTCTATAACGCCTTTTATGGCAGACTCTCTTTCGGAAATCCAATCAAAATAATCAATATCTATGGAAATAACTATATCTTTACCCGCCAAAGCTGCTTCATCCCGGAAGTTTTCTAATTTATAGTCAGCACCGTTAAACCATAATTTATCCGCAATCAATCCCCTGCTCATCAAAAAGAACAGCCAGTTGTTCGACGCGGGATAACCGTAATCAGCCACCATATCGGAA
>SBBM01000029.1 GCA_005239725.1 Planctomycetales bacterium
AAGGGTAAAAATAAACTTGACAACTTGTCAATTATAAGGTATATTTATAATTGATGAGTGAGTAGTAGGAAAGACAAAGATGTCTTCTGGCCGATGTTGCCGGAAGGCATTTTTTATTTTATAAGGACTAAGGCGTCCTGATTACATCGCAAAAGATGTAGGAGGGCGCCCTTTATTTTTAGGAGCAAGGATGTCTTTCGAAGGGCTAGTTAAAAAAATTTCCCCTACTTTAAAAAGGATAACTTACAGGCTAAACGGGCATTTTACGTTTTTTAATGAGGATGATTTGTTCCAGGAGGCCTTGATTCACCTTTGGCAAGATTTTAATGCCGGAAAACTCAATGACAAAACCGATAGTTATATACTTCAGGGGTGTTTTTTCCATTTAAAAAATTATATCCGTAAGAGCAGGGTAAAGATACAAATGGTAAGCCTGGAAACAGTCATCAATGAGGAGGGAACGAGTTTAGGAGAAACCCTCTTTTTGAAAGACGAAAGGCGGGAAAACTCTTTGGATTATCTTAACGATAAAATGCTGGTAGAAACTATTAGGAACAACGGTTTTACCCGCAGGGAAAAAGATGTCCTCTCTTTTTATGCTGAGGGCCTAACCACGCGGGAAATAGGCAAAAGGATGGGCGTTTCCCATGTCAGCGTGGTAAAAATTACCGCCAGGATAAAGGATAAGTGCAGGAAATATATTTAGGTCCCGCCAAAACCGGCGGGATTTCGCTAAAAAATATTTTTGTGCTCAAGTTACCAAATGTAACGTTTTTTTACTTGTAGTAGTGTAAAACACATAGAAGTGTAAAATAGACACGGGCGTTCTAAAGAGAACGCCTTTTCCGTTTTTAAGGGACGCAGCCGTCTTCTTTTTAAGAATACGGCTTTTTTGTTTAAGGAGGAATAATAGTGAAGAAAATTGAATGCATCATCCGGGCGGAGAAGCTAAAAGACGTGACCGATGCCCTAAGAAAGGCGGGGATAGGCGGAATGACGGTTTCGGAGGTGCGCGGTTTTGGCGTGCAGACTACGAGGCCGGACAGCTTCCTTTTTGTGCATAAGGCAAAAATAGAAATTTACGCCGTTGATTCACAGGTAAAAGAAATTATCTCGGCGATATTGATGCATTGCCAGACGGGAAAAATGGGGGACGGCAAAATCGCGGTAATCCCCCTTGATGATTGTGTGCGCGTGCGCACAGGAGAAAGAAAAAATAAGGCAATTTTATGAAAAAGGAGAAGAAATGGAAAAAATCAGAAAGACAGGGTTTTGGGTGGTAATTTTGATTTCCGGAATTTTTGTGTGGAATTTCGCTAATGCCACTCCTTCTACACATATCTGGACCCCGTCAACGGATATCCAGCCTTACGGGAAAATTCACGCTGGGTCGGATTTTTATTTCCCCACTACCGGAAAAGGTACGAATGCGGATAACTATGACCAACATAACTATGTGCAGCAGGTTTACGGGTTAACCTTCAGTTTATTGTCAGATAAACCGGAAGATAACCTCTTAGGGAAGGTGTGGCAGCCGTTGGATAAAATATTGGCTGAAACCGGATTCGATTATAAGAAAGGCTTCGGTTCTTTTTATGATTCAAATCCCTGGTATTTTCATTTTAAATTCGGCGTGCCGGAGGCTATAACAAAATTCGGTTGCCCATTGGTAGGCGGTGTTAAATCGCCTGCGTTTGTTTTTGGCGCGTATGATATGGGCGCAAGAAGCCACAGGACGAATTATAACCTCTGGTATTTCAAGGGCGCAAAGACTATTAATATAGGTAAGTTTAACCTGGGAAAGTTTTCTGCCGGATACTTCCGCGGCAACCCCAGGTTACTAAGGGATAAGAAAGGTCTGCGCGATAACCACGGGCCTATGCTTGCCTGGGAGCGCACCATGTGCGAGATAAGCCCTAAGCTCTGGCTGTGCGCGGATTATCAGGGGACGCAGTCTTCTTACGGGGCGATGAACTTAGGTTTCGCCTGGTCATTTACGCCGGACATTTCGGCAATAGTTGGCTACGATATATACAATAACGGTAACTTAACCGATACGGTAACTTTTCAAATAGACGTCAATTTTTAGAAAGGGGTTAGATAAATGGAAATGAAAATTGCATTAGACACTATGTGGGTTTTAATTACTGCGATGTTGGTTTTTTTTATGAACCTGGGGTTTGCCATGGTAGAGGCAGGTTTTGCGCGGATGAAAAACTGCGTGAATATTCTCTCCAAAAATTTTATCGTCTTTGCGGTTTCTTCGCTGGGGTTTTTATTCGTTGGCTGGGGCCTGATGTTCGGGGATGGCAGCCCGTTTGTGGGATTAAAGGGGTTGTTTTTTGCCAGCGGCCTGGATAACTCTCCGGCTGTGGGAGAAGCCTATAAAGGCGTATATTCTTCCATTGCCTGGACAGGGGTTCCGCTTTGGACAAAATTCTTTTTTCAGCTGGTTTTCTGCGGGACAGCCGCGACAATTGTTTCCGGGGCAGTGGCAGAAAGGATTAAATACAAATCTTTCATCGTATTTTCTTTTATTATGACGATGTTTATCTATCCTGTTGTCGGCCATTGGATTTGGGGCGGCGGTTGGCTTGCATTAAAGGGAATGTTTGATTTTGCCGGCTCAAGCGTGGTGCATTCAGTCGGCGGGTGGGCTGCTTTGGCAGGCGTACTTATGCTTGGGCCGCGTTTTGGCAAATATAACAACGGCAATATTAATCCTATACCGGGACACAATTTATCAATAGCGACTTTAGGGACATTTGTCCTTTGGTTCGGTTGGTTCGGTTTTAATCCGGGCTCAACGATGGCGGCAGATCCAGTAGCAATCGGGCACATTGCCATGACCACAAATACCGCGGCAGCAGCGGCAATAATGAGTTCTACGGCTCTTTCCTGGGTTCTTTTAGGCAAACCCGACTTAGGCATGACGCTTAATGGCTGCCTTGCAGGTTTGGTAGCGATTACTGCGCCTTGCGCTTTTGTCAGTATTCCAAGCTCGATAATCATAGGTTTGATTGCCGGGATATTGGTGGTTTTGGCGGTAATAATGTTTGACAGGCTCAAGATCGACGACCCGGTGGGAGCGCTATCAGTCCATTTGGTTAACGGAGTTTTTGGCACGCTTTGCGTGGGGTTATTTGCCCAGGATAAGATTACGGGGGTAGCAACCGGAAGCGGCTTATTCTACGGCGGCGGAATGAAATTATTTATGTCCCAATTAACCGGCGTTATCAGCGTTGCGGCTTACACATTTATAATTTCATTGGCTGCCTGGGCAATCATAAAGGCGACAATGGGTATCAGAGTCAGCCTTCAGGAAGAGATCGAGGGTTTGGACATAGGCGAACACGGGAATTCCGCTTATCCTGAATTTCTAGGGCGTAAGCCGGCATATTCTTTCCTGGGGATTAAAGGCAACGAATAAAAAATAGGGAGGTCTGCTATGAAAAAAATTGAAGCGATTATTCGTCCGGAGAAGCTGGATGCCGTGCGCCATGCGCTGGAAAAATCCGGATGCCCCGGTATTATGATTACGGAAATCGAAGGGCACGGAAAGCAAAAAGGCGTAGTCCAGCAGTGGCGCGGAGAAAAATATAAAGTAGAGTTGTTGCCAAAGATAAAAATAGAAACGGTTGTCGCGGATGGGCAGTTGGCAGGTGTTTTGAAGGTAATAATTGATAATGCCCGTACCGGAGATATAGGCGACGGAAAGATTTTTGTTTCTGGCATTGATGATGCCGTCAGGATCCGGACAGGGGAAAGCGGGGAGGGGGCGCTTTGACACCGGAGGCATAACCCATGCTGGACAAGGAATTAATCGGAGAAATACTGAAAATAAAAGAGGAAAGGAGGTACACGCTATACGATTTGTCCAAAAAGCTTGATATCCAGATTACGACTATTGAGCGGTGGCTTAAGACAAGCCGCATAAATAAGATTTATGCGGATGTTGTCAGGGAAAGATTAAAAACGATTTAATTTTTTTTTGTTTGCATTTTGCACAATTGATTAATCAAAAGGAGGTTTTAAAAAATGGTTAACGCAGCCGATACGGTGTTTGTTCTATTTGCGACAACCCTGGTTATGCTAATGACTCCGGGGCTCGCTTTCTTCTACGGGGGTATGGTCAGGAGGAAGAATATTTTAAGCGTCCTGATGCAGTGTTTTATACTTTTGTGTTTATTGAGTATCCAGTGGTTTCTTTTCGGCTACAGCCTTTCCTTTGCGCCGGGTAAAGGGTTTTGGGGAGGCTTGAGCTGGTTTGGATTAAATGGGGTAGGCCTTGAGCCTTACGCAGATTATGCAGGCACTATCCCACATCAGGCATTCATGATTTTTCAGGCCATGTTTGCCATCATCACCCCGGCTTTAATCATCGGGGCTTTTGCCGAAAGGATGAAATTTTCCGCATTTTTAGTTTTTACTTTACTCTGGGCGACTTTTGTCTATGACCCGCTTTGCCACTGGGTATGGGGGGCAGGCGGATGGCTAAAAAGTTTAGGTGTTCTGGATTTTGCCGGCGGAATCGTAGTCCACGCCTCAGCAGGGATTGCCGCTCTGGTAACGACTATAATGATAGGCAAAAGGAAAAATTTAGAGCATACGCCTGCGCCGCACAACCTCCCTTTGGTAGTTTTAGGCACTGGTTTACTCTGGTTTGGCTGGTTTGGCTTTAATGCCGGAAGTGCGCTTGCCGCAAACGGCCTGGCAGTAAGCACTTTTGTAGTTACTAATGCCGCGGCAGCTTCAGCAGGATTAACCTGGGCCATTTTGGAGTGGATACGTAACGGTAAGCCTACTGTATTCGGAATTGTTACCGGTTCTATTGCGGGTTTGGCAACGATTACTCCTGCCTCAGGGTTTGTAACCGTAAACTCGGCTTTAATCATCGGGATGCTGGCAAGTATATTGTGTTTTATCGGCGTTGCGGTCATAAAGCCCAAGTTCGGATATGATGATTCCCTGGATGCCTTCGGGGTGCACGGGATAGGAGGGATATTTGGCACTTTAGCTACGGGGTTATTTGCTTCAAGGGCAGTTAATGCCGCAGGGGCAGACGGTTTATTTTTAGGTAACCCAAAGCAGTTCTTAATACAGCTTTTTGGGGTTTCGGTTGCCGTGGGTTATACTCTTATCGTAACGTTTATCATCTATAAATTCGTGGATATATTTTTCGGGATGAGGGTTAAGGAAAAAGAAGAGTTGATCGGGCTTGACCTTACTCAGCACCGCGAGAGGGCATATACGATTTTGGAATAGCGCATAGCGTAGGGCGTATAGCGGATAGGAAATCCCCATACGCTTCCCGTAGAGCGGGATCCCGCAAGCTAAGAGATAGCATTGCGGGAAAACGCTACCTGCTAACCGCTAACACATGGGAGGTTTAAATGAAGCTAATAATCGCAATAATCCAGCCGCATAAATTGGAAGAGGTAAAAGAGGAACTTTATAAAGCCGATGTAAATCTTATTACTGTGAGCGAAGTCTTGGGCCACGGCAGGCAGATGGGCGTTACCGAAATATACCGCGGGGCTAAAGAAACCGGCAACCTTTTAAGGAAGATCCGCCTGGAGATAGCCGTAAACGAAAATTTCGTCGAGCCTACAATCAAGGCCATTACCAAAGGCGCAAAAACAGGGGAAACTGGCGACGGAAAGATATTTATTTTAGACCTTAAAGAGTGCATCCGCATACGCACTGAAGAGAAGGGGTCGGTAGCAATCGGGTAAAGATTAGGGCGCGGAATAGACATCATACCCCCCTGTAGTTAAAGAAGCAAGTTTTTTGTTAAGTAAAGCATCAAGGTCAACCGGAGGCA
>SBBM01000021.1 GCA_005239725.1 Planctomycetales bacterium
CAGGTTAAACCCCAGCCAGCGCGAACCCAGGATATTTTCCGGGCTATCCGGCGGGACAACGGCGCCCGCCTTAAACCATGTGGGATGTTCGATTTTATTGACAACCTTAAAGGTGCCTGCCGGAGTAGAATTATTTTTTCCGGTTGACACGGTATATGTTTTAATAACCTCTTCTCCTGTTTTCAGCATAAGGGTATTCTGGGATTTATCCACCAATATGCTAAAAGGCGCATTCCATACCTTTATTTTTTTGCCAGGTATAATCTTGTCGGTAGTTAAATTGTTGCCCATTTTAATTAACTCTACCGTAGTATGGAATTCATTGGCGATCTTGTTCAACGTGTCGCCCGGCTTTATCTCATAAAGCACGCTCCTGGGCGTGATAACGGGAGAAAATAACAATTTTATATTCAGCTCATCAATTTTTTTCTGCCAGGCGATGATATCGCTTGAATTTGAAAATCCGTTTATCAATGCCTGGTATACCTTCCTGGCCTCCGAGAGGTTGCCGTTCTTCTCAAATTCTTTGGCATGAATAAGCAAATTCGATAAAGAGTCTGGGTTATCTTTTTCCTTTTGCAGAAGCATACATGCCTGCCTCTTATTTCTGTATAGAGTTACAAATATAAATGAGGCGGCCGAAACTGCAACAATAAGAAACAGAGCCAATATCTTTTTCACTAATACCCTCCTTTTATTGCGCTATCCAGGCAATAAATACGCCCAATAAAAATCCCACAATAACCTCTATGGGGGTATGCCCTATAAGCTCACGGAGCCTGCCTTCCCGGATTTTACCCTTCCAATACATATCATCCATTATCTTATTTAAAATCCGGGCCTGCTTGCCGGTTGCATGCCGCACCCCCTGAGCGTCAAACATAACTACAATCGCAAATGATGACGCCAGAGCAAAATAGACACTGTCAAACCCGTACTTAAAACCGATTAAGGTAGCCAAACATGAGGCGCCTGCCGTATGGCTTGAAGGCATGCCTCCTGTTCCGGCAAACCAGCGGAAATCGAACTTCCTCTGGATGATAATTCCGGTGATCACCTTTATCGCCTGCGCGATTACCCAGCTTAAAAGCGTCACCATAAAAATTTTATTCCTGGCTATCTGGGCAAACACTTCTCCCATTATTTCACCTCAAAAACCGGCTCTACTTCTATTTTCACTTTAGGCAGAGTCGGCCTGCCTTCTTTTATTACGAATCCGTAGTTCCCCCCATTTCTCTCTTTAATCCTTTTCTTAACCTCAGGCCTGCTTTTTCTCTCCGGCCTTACCTTGCGCATCTGCTGTTTTACTTCTTTTATAGCCTTTTTTAACTCCCGTATGGAATTGAAGCGCGCCTGAAGACTTTCTTTTTCCAGAGTAACCTGGTAAACACGCACCTTTAAGTCATCGCTTTCTTCCCTTAAGGCTGTCCGCTCTGCCTTTAAGGCAACTACTTCGGAGCTTAATTGCTCAATCTCATTTTGCGCCGCCTTAAAATCTGCGTTAATCCCGGCTAATTTTTCTTCGGCCAGCTTTAAACTTTCGTTTAATTCCGAATTCCTCGCTTCCGCTGATTTCCGGAATTCTTTTTCTTCGCTAAGCGATTTCACCAAATCCTGCTTCTGATTTTCTAAATCTGCCAACTGCGCTTTTATCCGGGTAACGGTATAGGCTAATTCGCGTTTTTCTCTCTCGGACTGAATATACTTAAAGCCGACGAAGGCAGCTATGCCTAATAGCGATATTATGAAAAAATTTCTGTACTCAGACACCCATTCCTCCGGAATGTATTTTATTATTATATAATAGCCCGAACAAAAAGCAAGGACTATAAGTGTATTAGTATATTTAGCTAGCGAAATTTGAGCGCCTAATGCTTTTGTTCAGCGAAACTCCGCCTCAGGTAGAGCCTCTTAGAAGCATGGCGAGCAAGGATGAGTAATTAAAATCTTGGTTAGACTTTGCTTTCTCTTGCGTCTATTAAAGCAAGGGCGGTTTATAGGCTTTTAATAAAAACGGGTGGCTTATGCTGGCAAAGGTTTTCCGTTCTGGAGTATTAGGAATAGAGGCGTATCCTGTTGAAATATAAGTAGATATCACAAGGGTACTACCGGCGGTAACAGTAGTGGGCCTGGCAGATGCCTCAATAAGAGAAAGCAAGGAACGCCTAAAATCTGCGATAAAAAATTCCGGGTTTGACTGGCCGGCGGAAAGGACTACCGGAAGCCTTGCACCTTCGGATATAAAAAAGGGGCAGGATCTGATCTGGCGATTGCCTTGGGGTACTCAGTGCCAGCCTTCAGATAAATAGCGAAAATTTAAAGAATTATTGTATTCTTGGGGAACTCGGCCTTGACGGCTCTCTCCGGCCTGCCTGCGGCACACTCGCCATTGCATTGGCTTACGTTAAATCTAAAGCCAAATATGATACTTCCCTGCCATAATGCCCGGGAGGCGGCCATGGTTTCAGGTATAACTGCCTATCCTTTAAAGACATTGAGAGAAGCCGTAGAATTCCTGAATAACTCTATACTGCTAATTATTTACTGCACTTCCAGCCTCCGTTGAGAAGCTGAACACACATTTCCCCTTCAGAGCTTAAACAACATGACGCCAAGGTAGTATTTTGAGACATTTAACCAGAAAATCAAAGAACCGAGTTCTATTTTAAAAAATGCTTGCGAAAGTAGTGGCATTACAAAAAAGGCTGCTATGCACTTTACGTGAATAATTATTCACTTTTTGGCTATCGTAACTTATTGGCCTGCTAAAACAATTCTCTATCTAAACTTCTATACTGAACCGCTTCAGAAATGTGTTCTGGTTGAATTATTTCTGAATCAACCAAATCAGCAATGGTTCTGGCTACTTTTATAATTCTGTCATAGCTTCTTGCGGAAAAGTTAAGTTCTTGAATTGCCATTTTAAGCAAGTTTTCTGCCTCACTATCCAATACACAAAATTTCTTAATCATCTTGTTAGTCATCTGAGAATTGAAATAAATGCCTGCATCTTTAAATCTCTTAAGCTGAATCTCCCTTGTTTTTTCAACTCTCTGGCGAATTTTGCAGGAAGGCTCTTCTTCTTTCTTTGCAGTTAGGTATTCATATTTTAATTGCGGCACTTCTATGTGAATATCTATTCTATCTAAGAGTGGTCCTGAAATCTTGCTTCTGTATCTTTGAATCTGAGAAGTGCTGCATTTGCAGGCTTTAAAAGATGATGTGTAGTTGCCACAATAACAGGGATTCATAGCGCAAGTAAGAAGAAAATTACTCAAAAATGTTAAAGTCCTGCTTGCCCTTGCCACAGTTACCTTGCCATCCTCAATAGGCTGTCTTAAACTTTCCAAGGCGTTGCGATGAAATTCAGGCAACTCATCCAGAAACAAAACTCCGTTATGGGCTAAACTTACCTCTCCGGGCTTAGGATCCTGCCCCCCTCCTACAAGGGCGATGTCCGAAGCAGTATGATGAACTGTCCTAAAGGACCGCGTTGTAATTAAGGGTGTTTCTTTGTTTAAGAGACCGGCAATACTGTAAATCTTGGTAACTTCAAAGATTTCCTCGTCACTCATCTCTGGCAAGATAGTAGGCAGTCTTTTCGCAAGCATAGTCTTACCTGCTCCAGGAGGTCCAATCATTAGAATATTATGAAATCCGCTTGCGGCAATCTCTAAGGCCCTTTTAGCCAAATACTGGCCTTTAACCTCAGAGAAATCCACATCATATTCCTTTTTTTCTATCAAGTCATGTATCTCTAATTTTAAAGGCTTCTTATCCAGAAAATCGGAAAGTAGATATACGGTTTCCCGAAGAGTTTCTACAGGATAAACATCGATTTCTTTTATTATTGCTGCCTCGCAGGCATTCTCCTTAGGACAGATTAGTTTCTTAATAGAAGAACTTCTCAAATATAATGCAATGGGAAGAACTCCGCAACCCTTTCTTATTTTTCCATCCAAGGCCAGCTCTCCCAAGAATACAAAATCTTTTAAGATTTCAAAAGGAATTTGATTGCTCGAGGCAAGAATTCCTAAGGCAATGGCTAAATCAAAAGAAGAACCTTCTTTTTTAATATCTGCTGGAGCAAGATTTACAGTTATCCTTCCTGCGGGATATTCATAGCCACAGTTTTTAATAGCGCTTTTCACCCTATCCCTGCTTTCCTTAACTGCCGTATCAGGAAGGCCAACCACTGAAACAGCAGGCAATCCTTGTGCAACATCCACTTCTATTTCCAGTAAATAACCCTCTGTGCCAAAGGTTGAAGCCGAGTATAATTTAGAAAGCATATCTACCACCTCCTGATATAATAGACGTAAGGAATGCTAAAATCTAACCGGAATTTTTGAAAAGCGAAGTGAATATGGAAAAGTGATTTAGGGGTGTAAAGGATTTATCCGAATATCTTAGGTATGAGTAAGCATACGGTTTACTATTGAGTGCAGATAAGAAAAATACCTTATGTGAAAATGGGCAAGATTGTAAAATTTGATTTAAGGGAAATTGAAGAACGGCTTAAAGAACGCAAAGTTAATTGAATCTTCTGTTTGAGGTCACTGTCGCTGAAAAAAACGGGACCTTTCAGAGGCTATGTAATATAGAAGCCTGGACAGGTAACGGCTGCGATCTATTTGAACCGTATTAATATATATACGGCGGAAAAGAACGTGGCGATAATTATGAAAAGGCCCATTATGCTTGTATTACGGATTTCTTTGGTTAAAGATACGGGCTCAATGCGCCAGTTTATCCTGGCGTAGAATCTTTTTTGTATTTCAATCGCAAGATGCGGCTTTAAGAATATAAAGAAACCGATTATAAGGCTAACCGCAAGAATTATTCCAAAGGCGATGAGGGGAAAAAGGCTCATTTCTTGTTTTTTTCTTGGGAGAGGATTTTTAAGAATACCTCAACAACTTTCGGGTCAAATTGTTTTCCTGAGCCGCTCTTGATTATCTTTACTGCTTCCTCCCCGGGATAAGCTTTACGGTAAGGACGATTGGAAGTCAATGCCTGGTAAACATCCGCCACTGAAATTATGCGCGCCCCTATGGGTATATCTTCGCCTTTTAAGCCAGCAGGGTAACCCTTGCCGTCCCACCTTTCATGGTGATAAAGGATTAACGGGATTATGCCGTGCAGGAATTGGATGGGCCTTATGATATCTACGCCTATCTGGGGGTGCTTCTTAATCTCGTCAAATTCTTCCGGGGTAAGCTTGGCCTTCTTGCCCAGGATTTTTTCGCTTATCCCGATTTTGCCTAAATCATGCAGGATGGCTGCCTGCCTGATATTTTCTACTTCATTCTGGGATAAATCAAGCAGGCGCGCTATTTCCGTGGCGTAATAAATAGTCCTCTCGCTGTGCTCACCTGTATAGTGGTCTTTGAATTCAATAGTCTTTGCGAAGGCAAAGACCGCCTCGATCAAGCTCTGGTTTGACTGCTTGGTAAGTTTATCTATTTTCTTTTTAAGCAGCGTGACTTCGGCGCTTTCCTTTCCTTTCTCGGAGAGGGAGTGCCTTTTCTTCTTTATATCCTGTGATGAGTAAACCTTGTTCCCTCCGTATTCTTTGACTTCGCCCAAAATATTCTCGGTAAGCTCAATTAAATCCATGCCTTTAATTACTCTATCCTCAGGGTATGAGGCAACGGCTATGCTCAGCTTAATTTTTACGGTATGCTTCTTATCGCCAAAGTTATAAAGGTTAAGGGCATTGAGTATCCTGCGGGCCAAAGTCACGGTTTGCTGCCTGTTTATGCCGGGGCAGATGCCCACAAATTCTTCTCCCCCGAACCTGACGATAATATCGTAACGGCGGACCATTTTTTTGAGCTGCCTTGCGAATTGCTTCAATATCATATCGCCGAATTGATACCCGTAAACATCGTTTATTGACTTGAAATAATCTATATCCAGCATTATTGCCGAGAGGGAAGTGCCGAGCCTGCGCGCGCGGTAAAATTCCGCTTCAATGATATCCGCAAGGTAAAGGTGGTTATAGAGGCTGGTCTGGTAATCTTTTAACGCCAGGCTTTGAAGTTTTCTGTTCGTCTTTGCGAGCTCCTTATTCAGCCTTTCTAGCTCTTCTTCCGCCTTTTTACGCCTGGTAACATCCTGGGCTACCTCTACTACGCCTGTGACATTATCATTCTCATCCTTAACCGGAAACCCTCTTATAAACCAGATTCTGCCGTCCGGGCTGGTTATCTGGTGTTCCTGCGGTTTTCCCGTCTGCCGGGCCTTTATCACCGAACACCCTGGGCAGGCTTTTTTTCGGCTATGCCATATTTCATAACAATACCGGCCTATCAAGTCCTCGGGTTTTACCCCTACCGAATCCCCCGCGGCTTTATTGGTCCACATAACCCTGGATTGCAAATCATGATACACTACAAGGTCAGTCAAACTGTTTAAAACAATTTCTTTTTGCTCCTCCGCACTCTTAAGCGCCTTTTCTATTTTTTTGCGTTCGGTAATGTCAAAAGATATCTGTAATACTGATTTTAAATTTCCGGAAGAATCATAAACAGGATCGCCATTGGTGAGGAGGTCAAGGTATGTGCCGTCTTTTTTGCGGAAACGGTATTCGCAGTTATAAATGGGCTTTTTGCTTTCTTGCAATAAGCGGCAGTGGCTTAGCGTCTTTTCGCTGTCATCGGGGTGAAGGTAAGAGAAAAAATTTGTGCCTACAAGCTCCTGGATTTGATATCCCGCAGCTTTACAAAAAGGCTGGTTTACAAACTGAAAAACCCCGTCCAGCTGGATTTCGGAAACAAACTCATGCATTGTCTCCACTAGGTCCCGGTAACGCCTTTCAGAGGCCCGGGCGGATTCCTCTATGCGCTTGCGCTCGGTAATATCCTCTCCGGAGCTTAAAGTCCCGGTTATCTTATTATCCTGGTTCCTAAGGACGGTATTGTGCCAGCGAATAAGCTTCTCTTCGCCGGTTTTAGTCAAAACAGGATTTTCAAAATAATCCGCCACTGTTATTTCTCCTGAAATCAATCTTAAAAATACAAGCCTTACTTCATTGCGCAACCTTTCCGGGATAAAATTATCAAACCAGTTCTTGCCGATAATCTCGTTTTCCTGGTAACCTAAAACTTCGCAGCCCTTTTTATTGATAAGGTCTACTTTCTGTTCGGTATCAATGACTACGAAAATTACCGTCGCGATATTAAGATAATCTTCTACCCGCTTCTCCATAACTCCCTTTTACTCCTTGAGTAATGCCAGAGTTTCGGCGCGCGTTTTTTCGCTCTGCCTGAATACCCCCCTCACCGCTGATGTCACGGTAAGCGTCCCGGGTTTTTTCACGCCGCGCATTGACATGCACATGTGTTCTGCTTCTATAACCACCATGCACCCCCTCGGTTTTAACTTTATCATGATAATCTCGGCAATTTGGGTGGTCAGGCGCTCCTGGACCTGGGGCCGTTTAGCTAAAATGTCAACTACCCGCGCCAATTTGCTTAAACCGGTTACCCTGCCCTTATTGGGAATGTAAGCTATATGCGCCTTGCCCAGAAAAGGCAGGAAATGATGTTCGCACATGCTGTATAACGGTATGCCTTTTAAGAGGACTATCTCATCGTGTTTTTGGTCTAAAATAACTTCGAGTTCCTTTTTTGGATCATTTTTCAGGCCGGAAAATATCTCTTCATACATCTCAGCAACGCGCTCAGGGGTGTGCAGCAAATCTTTCCGTTTAGGGTTTTCGCCTATCGCCTCCAGTATCTCCTTAACCGCGCGCACAATCCTTTTCTTATCCATGCCCTCTCGCTACTTACCTATGCAGAAATCGCTAAATATCTTATCCAATAAATCCTCCGTGAAACCCTTACCGGATATATTATCCAGATAACCCAGGGCATCCTTAATATCCTGGGCAACGAACTCTACCGACAACCTATTATCTAATGAATTGAGCGCTTCGGCAATAAGTTTTTGCGCGCTTTTGACCGCCTGTATGTGCCGGAGGTTACTGGCCACGGAGGTCTCTCCCCCGGTAATTTTCCCTGCATAAACCAGCTCAACAATCGCCTCCTCCAGAAAGTTGATATTTTTTGATTTTTTTGCCGAAAGGCTAATAACGCGGTTAAAAAATTTGGCAATTTTTCCTTTGTCAATTTTTTGTTTTAAGTCTATTTTATTTATCACCGCGATGACGTTCTTTTTCTTTACCCTCCTGAAAATGATCTCATCCTCCTTGCCTAATTTCCTGCTTCCGTCAAACATTAAGATTATCAGGTCCGCCGAATCAACATATTTTTTTGTGCGCAGGATCGCCTTTTTTTCCACTAGGTCTCTGGGCTCGACTATCCCGGCTGTATCCACAATCCTTATGGGTATGCCTTTTATATCAATGATTTCCTCGATTGTATCCCGGGTCGTCCCGGCTACCGGAGCGACAATAGAACGTTCCTCTTTTAAGAGCGCATTTAAAAGCGAGGATTTACCCGCATTCGGTCTGCCGCATATTACGACGTTTATCCCTTCGCGCAATACCCTGCCGCGCCTTGAGCTATCCAACATATCTTTTAGCTCTTTATTGATTTCATTTAACTTTTTTGCGATGCCTTCTTTATTGGCGGGGCTGATATCCTCTTCGGGAAAATCTATATTTGCCTCGAGGAGCGAAAGGATATCAAGAAGGGTCTTGCTTATTTTATTTATAGCAGACGACAAGGCCCCGCGCAACTGCTCTACCCCCATCTTCAGGGCGGAATCTGTTTTTGCCCTTATGATATCTAAAACCGCTTCGGCCTGCGACAAATCAATCCTTCCGTTTAAAAATGCGCGCCTGGTGAATTCTCCGGGGGAAGCGCACCTTGCCCCGTTTTCTAAAACCAAATCTAATATTCTGCGCAAAACTATAATACCGCCATGGCAATTTATTTCAACGATATCTTCCTTAGTGTAGGATTTTGGGCCGCGCATAACTGTAAGGATAACCTCATCAATGGCACCGGTCTGCCGGTTAAACGGGTCAAGAATATGGCCGTAATGTATAGTATAAGTTTTAAAATCCGAGGGTTTTCTGTTATTCTTGGAAACAAAAATCTTATCGGCAATCTCCAAGGCATTTTTTCCGCTTATGCGCACAATGCCTATGCCGGAGTCGCCTATGGAAGTCGCGATTGCCGCGATAGTATCATCTAAATTCATGCTTTTCATATGCGCGCGCTTCTCCGATTACAAATAAAGAGCCGGTTACCAGAATTAAATCTTTTTTATCTGCTATTCTTTTTGCCAAAATAATTGCCTCTCTAACTCTCCCTGTAAGATAAACCTCCTTGCCTTTAAAATACCCTGCTAGGGCTTTGGGCTCTGAGGCACGGGGATTATCAGCCTTGGTCAAAATTATTTTGTCGGCAAAATCTTGCAACTCTTTGCAAATCCCTCTTATGTCTTTATCCCTGGAAATGCCCAGGACTAAAATTATTTTTTGGGCGGAAAAATTTTCCTTAACCGCTGCTTTCAATGCCTTGCAGGAAGCGACATTTTGCGCGCCGTCCAAGACAAGCAGCGGATTTTTGCCAATAACTTCGCACCTGCCCGGCCAGCGGGTATTATAAAGGCCGTTTTTTATCACATGCGGGTTTATTTTGGCGCCAAGCGCTTTTACCGCAGCAACTGCACAAGCCGCATTCACCCTTTGATGCCCACCCAAAAGCCCCAGCTTGGCATTTATATCTCCACCTACCTCATATAACTTTGCGCCTGTTCCTTTACACCTGTTCCTGATAACCTCCCTTGCTTCCTTTTCCTGCGGTGCGCTGATTACAACCTGCCCTCCCCCCTTTATTATCCCGGCCTTTTCCTGCGCAATCTCTTTCAATGTATTGCCTAATTTCTGCGTATGGTCATAACTTATGGGCGTAATCACGCAGACTAAAGAATTAACGGTATTAGTGGCGTCAAGCCTGCCGCCCAGACCCGTCTCTAAAACCGCAAAATCTACTTCTTTCTCCTTGAAATACACAAATGCTAATGTTGTGTAAACTTCAAAGAATGAGAGCGGGCCATATTTTGAGTCCCGATTGTATTTTTCGATTGCTGGCCTTAATTTTCGTACCAAATCTACCAATTCTTTCCTGGAAATCATCCCTCCAAATTCTAAATTTTGATTTTTGATTTTTGATTTTTGATTTAATATCCGTATCCTCTCCCTCACATCCGAGAGGTGCGGAGAAGTATAAAGTCCGACTTTGTAGCCCGCTTCCCTTAATATGTAAGCTGCAAAGGCGCAGGCCGAGCCTTTTCCTTTTGTGCCGGCAACATGGATACACCTTAATGAATCCTGCGGATTACCCAAAGACTGCAGGAATTCTTTTATCCGTTCCAGTTTAAATGATTGCTTATAAGGAAAGGCGGACTTTTTCTCATAATTAATGAAGGAATCTAAATAGCGGATTGTTTCCTGGTAGGCCATTATTTAATGCTTGAAGTGCCTTATGCCGGTAAAAACCATGGAGATTTTATATTTATTACAGACAGCGATTACCTCGGCGTCGGAAATTGAGCCCCCGGGCTGGATAATAGACTTTACGCCTGCCTTAGCCGCCTCAATGATGCCATCGGGCCGGGGAAAGAATGCATCCGAAGCCAGGCATGAATTTTTACCCAATTTGCCTGATTTGCGTTTAGCGATAGCTACCGATTCTACGCGCGACATTTGTCCTGCGCCTATGCCTACGGTCTTTGTGCCGCGGGTAAGGACAATGGCGTTAGACTTTACGTGCTTGGCAACCTTCCAGCCGAACAACAGGCTCCCCATCTCTTTTTTAGTTGGCTTCTTTTTGGTAACCACCTTGAGGTTATCCGAATCAAAAAGTTTTGAATCTTTATCTTGGAGCAACAACCCGCCGTTTACGTGTTTAAAATCATATTCATCTTGCGCGCCGCCCAAATCTTTCAGTTCTATAAGGCGCAGGTTCTTTTTATTTTTGAATAAATCCGCAGCCGCTTTCTCTATTGCCGGCGCGATTATACACTCCAGAAATCCACTTTTTGCGATAACCTTTGCCGTCACATAATCAAGCTTCCGGTTTAACGCCACTATCCCGCCAAATGAGGAAAGCAGGTCGCACTTCCAAGCACTGACAAATGCCTTTGCCAGTGTTTTATCCTCGGCAACTCCGCAGGGATTATTGTGTTTCACAATAACTGCCGCAGGCCCGTCAAATTCTTTAACCAATTCCACGGCAGCATTTAAGTCCAGGATGTTATTGAAAGACAATTCCTTGCCCTGCAACTGTTTTAACTTAATAAGCCCCTTTTCGCCGGATTTCACTTTATAGAATGCGGCCTTTTGATGCGGGTTCTCGCCGTAACGCAAATCCTGTATTTTTTCAAAATCAAGATTAAATTCTTTAGGAAATCCTTCTGACCGGCGACCGGCGACCGGCGACCGGCGACTTAAATATTCGCATATCTTGTTATCATAATGGCTGGTGAGATTAAATGCCTCTACCGCCAAATCCCGCATTAAATCCTGCGATAAGGAACATTTATTATTTTTTAGCTCCTCAATGATTTTAGCGTAACGCGCGGGGTTACTTACTACCGCCACATCTTTGTGGTTTTTGGCTGCCGAGCGCAGCATTGACGGCCCTCCGATATCAATATTCCCAATGGCTTCTTCTATGCTTACCCCTGGCCTTGCTACGGTCTTTTCAAAAGGGTATAAATTCACCACCACCATATCTATAAGGCCGATTCCCTGTTCTTTTAAAGTTTGCATGTGTTCGGGATTATCCCTTAAAGCCAGGAGCCCCGCGTGTATTTTAGGGTGCAGTGTTTTTACCCTGCCGTCAAGCATCTCCGGAAAACCGGTATATTCCGAAACTTCTTTTACCGGGACATTATTTTCTTTAAGCAATTTCGCCGTGCCGCCGGTTGAAATAATCTCCACGTCAAGTTTATTCAACTCTTGGGCAAACTCCAATATCCCCGTCTTATCCGATACGCTAATCAAGGCCCTCTTAATTTTAGCCATCTCAAAGTTCCTTTTTTAATTTAGCCTCTATACATTGCTTGCTATTAATATTTTATTTTAAAAACCTGGATGCGACTATTCCCCGAATCAGCAACATAGAGGTAGCTTCCTTTTACAGCAAGACCACCCATAAACGAAGAAAACTCCCCTAAACCCTCGCCTCTTTTGCCAAAGGTAAATTTAGGATAAATGTTCCCATCTGGATTAATTTTAAAAACCTGGATGCGACTATTCCCCGAATCAGCAACATAGAGGTAGCTTCCTTTTACAGCAAGCTGTTGTCCTGTGGAATACATTATGGTAACGCCTTTAGAACTTTTATCAAAATAAGAAGTCGCAAAAAGCTTGCCTCTAAATCCGAACTTAAAAATCTGAATACCTTCGCAGAAATCTGAAGCATATAGACAATTTGCATTGATAAGCAGTCCGGTTGGCCAAATAATAGGCAAACCGAGAGCCATGCTATCTTGCGCAAATAAATCTTTTCTTTCCCAAATGATTCTAGACATTGCAATTAAACTTTTCGGTTCTTTTTTTATTGCGTTAAAATAAAACATACTTATTCCCATAGTTATTACCAAAAAGATAATTATAAATAAATTCATTATTCTTTTCATCTTATTTTTTCTCCTGAGCATTTTAAACTTCCGATTTTATTTTTTATCCCCCTGGCCATGTCTGACCCATTACCTAATCTTCTCTAGGTGTATTGTTGAACTTCAGTTCTTTAGTATTTGTGTTATCGGCATAGTCATAGGCCATAGCTTTAAATATGATGCTCGGTGACTTTATTTCGATGCCCTGGTATTTTTGTTTTATCTTCCATTCGGACTCATGGTTCTTTAGTTTAAGTTGCAAGGTTTGGTTATTGTCTAGGCTAAAGGAGCCTGATTGTAGTTGTTTTAGTATATCATTTGGATTAAGGGCTTTTATCTCTAGTTCCTGGTCTTGGGGTTCAATTTCAACTTTTAGTTCATTAGAAATTTTAAGTTCTTGCTTAAAGCCGGTGATTGAAGGAAGGTTTAAACCGCAGGTGATGCTCTTTAGGCCGGAGAGAGAATCCTGGCCTGAGTAGGTAAGCTGATACCAATTACCAGCCTCTTCATCCTTGTCGTCATCGTTATCCCAGTCTTTATTTTTGTTTTCTTTTGTATCTTTATTGACTTTCTTATCATACTTGTCTTTGTCTTCTTTAGAGTCTCTATGTTCTTTTTCCTCCTCCTGCTCAGAGACTTTGATAGGTTTTAATTCCAGGGTTATCTCAGGTTTATTTTTGTCTATGTTCAGGATAATTGAGGTTGAGATAGTGTTACCGGCAAGGTCGGTTGCTTGGCCTCCGATATTCTGGTTTTTTCCTTCAGTAGTTACGGTTTGAGGTTCGCTGACGGAAGCAATGCCGGAGAGGACATCAGTAGCAGTGAAAGTTATGATTACATCAGTATTATTCCAGCCGAAAGAATTTGGTTGAGGCGAAGTTATAGTAGTTATAACTGGAGAGGTTTTGTCTATCTTTAGTTCTCGAGATTTAACTTGTTCGGTATTCCCGGCGGTGTCAATTGACCTGTAATAGACTTTAGTTGTTCCTTCAGTAGTTATGGTTAATGGTTCTGTGTAGATAGTCCAATTTAAGCTATCGAAGCTGTATTCGGTTTTGGCTAAACCAGAACCAGATTCAATATCGGTTGCGGATAAAGTTATGGTTACCTCAGTATTATTCCAGTTGTTTGAGTTAGGTAAAGGTGAGGCTGAGGCTGTAGTGATAGGTGGAATATTATCTGTGATAGTAACAACTTTATTCACTATTCCATTAGTCCTGGTTATCTCGGGTACACTTGGAAAGTAAATAGTGGCAAAATTGATGATTTCTGCTCCGGAGGGGGGATCCTTTTTGACATTTACGCTTAATTCCGCATAACCTCCTTGCTTGGGAGCCACTTCACCTACGAGCCAGGTGATTGTGCGGGTTTGGAAATTGTAGGTTCCTGGAAGAGTAAGTTGAGTTCCAGTTTTAACGTCAATTACCGGACCAACCTGTAAAGTTGAATCATCTAAGTCTTCATCCAGAGTATCGGCAAAGTAAACACCGTAAGCGATACCTTCTCCTTCGTTTTCATATTCAATCGTATAATCCAACCTTTGACCCGGAGAAACATTACCTTCAGGGCCGTATTTAATGTTGGGGTCGTGGGCAGGCACATTTTCTTGTGGGAAAGTCCCTGTTTTTTTCTTGCGAAATTCTTTAAGCACATCTTTAAGTTTATCTACATCTTCTATTGTAGGCTTTCGTTTATATTTATCCCTAAAGTCATTTAAAACCGGGATCCATTCCTCATGCTTTATGCCAGGGATAGTTATTACATCTACGCCCTCCATTGGCTCAATATTATAAGTTGTAAGAAATCCGGTAGATACGCCACCTTCCCAAATAATTTCAGCTCTATTGCCTGTTTCTTTCGGGTAAAGTTCAATTTGCGAAAAAAGCTTACCTTGACCTTCAGCTTGTTCTATTTTTCGTATTAAATCTTCTATTACGCTGTCTCCCTTTGCAATCGAAATTAAATCGGTTTTACCTATAATGCGTTTTTCTATCTCATACTTTATCGGTCCCAATCTATAGTTATCTGGTATCAAATCATCTCCCTGCAAAACAATTACTTTTTTAAACTGTGCTTTCGCTGCTTTTACATCATCTTGCGTAACCAACTGCGGAGAAATTATGTACAGCACATCTCCAGTTATCCGCTTATTTTTTGCTTGAGTAACGTAAGTTGTAGCACCTGCGCTAAAAGCTATCCATTCTGGCCGATAACCACTAATTGGGCTTGTTACGCCTACACCATTTCTATCGGTAGAAATATCTTTGGAAGCAAGCCGAGCCTCTAAAGCACCTGTAATAAAGTTGGTTTTATCATATAAAGGATACCATTTAGCATTGTTATCATGGACAAATTCTCCAAGGTCTTTATTTCCGTTTGAGTCTTGAGAATCAAAACCCATACCATTACTCACACCATTCTCTTCAGTGCTATGTAAAATTATGTCTAAGATATAAGCTCTATTCTCTAAAAATAAATGAGCTGGAAGACCCCATGGAACATCGGCTTGTATACTTAAATAGCCTATGCTTTTTGCCGGAAGTGCGCCTAAATTCCAGACTACTCTGTGCACATAATTATTATAATAAGCTCCTTGGGAAGCAGACTTATAATTAACTAAAAAATCCGGATAAAAATAAACTATCGCTTCAGTTGCCGCCTTCAATCCGTCATTCCTATATTCAATAATGTAGTTTATGGTCTGCCCAGGGCTGACGCGACTTGGGCCCCAGACGGTAACTTTAAGATCAGGCACAGGGACTTCCCCCAAATCTAATCTTTCAATCGTTCCTGATAAAGTTTTGGGAGTTTTGTTTTCATCTAAGGTCGCGGTGAGTTTTCCTAAGAGCGGTGAATTAAAAAGACCGCTAAGCGTGATTATCCCTGGTGAGTTAGTTTGGTTGTAGGCATAGGCATTGGAAGAACCCAAGGTAGAGTTATAGGAGATGATTGAAAAACCTTCTCCTTTGTATTCGTTTTCAGAAGTAAGGCGCAATTGAGTTAGAACCGCGTTTAAAGGACCGGTGTAAGAGCCAAAAGCGCTTCCTTCATAGTTACCTTGATATAAGTAAAGGTTAGAGGTAAAGGCATAAGAAGATTGATAAGTTAAGGTTCCTTCTAAGTTTAGGGTTGCAGAGATTGTTTCGGTTTTCAGGCGGTTGAGCTTAAGTGTAGCCTGGAGTTTATTAAATACGCCCGAACCGGCAGTTGTCTCCGTGAGTTCTCCTTCAAATATACCGTTTAACTCTCCCTCAACTTCACCTTTAAGGTAGAGTTTGTTTTCCTTGGTAACAGGGTAAAGCATACCTTTAAGGGTTGCATTGTAAGATACGCCTTCTAAGGTAGCAGCAAGATCACCTTTTATGAGACCTTTATCTTTAAAGGAGCCTGAAGTTATAGTTACGAATTCAAGGTTATTGAAATTAAGGCTTCCAGTAAGACTGCCGGTTATTGTAACATTGTTTAGGGTTACAGGTTGGCTGGAGAGAGTTTCGGATAAGTTAGAATTGGTTGAAGACTTCTCAAGGAGAATAAAAGAAGCCATGGGAACATCAGCTAAAGAGTTCTGCAGGATAATTGTCCCATCTTCTCCGGGCTTGCCATTCCAACTCCCACCTGAACCGCCTTTGGCTTGGGTTATGCCAGCAAATGTAGATGTTTGATAATAAACCGCGATCCTTCCGCCACCGCCACCACCGTCACAGTTATTAGGATAAGAAGGAATATAACCGCTTCCGCCGTTGGCAATCATTGAGCCGGAACCAGATAGATCTTTAGTTATAATATATATGCTTCCACCTGAACCACCGCCATTTCCATCTTTGCCATTGGCAGTAACACTACCATTAAGAGTAAAAGCATCGAGAACCGTTAACTTAATTGCTCCGCCGCCCTGGACACCGCCGCCACTACCTAAATCTATAGGCACAATGGCTGAACCATAAGATGGTCCGCCGTAAGAATTACCCCAACAGCTGGCTGCCCCTTTACCGCCATAGCCGCCTCCACCTTTATTGTTACCTTTGCCTGGGCCTTGGCCCGAAGGATAACCAGCGCCATCCACAGAAATGGAAGAAGTAGAATCAACAATAAGATCATTAACAATCAAATCTATTTTTCCTTGCGAAAGACTTGTAAGGAGAGATTTATTATTTAGAGTAACATTATCCAGAGCTAAAAGTTCTTTTCCAGAAAGTGTTACTGTAGAATTTTCGAGAATCAGCGAAGGCACGCTTAATGATTGAGCTCCGTTAAGAATAAGAGAAGAACCATTAAGCACAAAAGGATTGCTTGTGTTAATATTACAAATATCATTTAAATCCAAACTTGAGTTATTTTCTAAAGAAATAGAACTGGCATTAATTGAACTTGCGTCCCCTAAAACGAGAGAACTGCTTTTCAAAATAAATTGACCAGCTGTCAAATTAACACTACCTTGAGAAATTACCTGAGAATTGTCTAAGATAACTTTAGTAAAATTAAAAGGCGAGTCATTTTCCTGAAACTTGAAAGAATGCCCTGTGTAAAGAATATTATTTTGAGTATCAACGAATACCACTGTCCCGTCTTCGCCGGGTTTGCCATTCCAACTGCCGCCTGAACCACCTTTGGCTTGGGTTGTACCACTAAAGCTTGAAGATTGATAGTAAATAGCAATCCTGCCACCGCCCCCACCGCCATCACAGTTGTAAGAATAATTAGGAACGTACCCGCTTCCACCATTGGCGCTGATTGATCCGGAACCTAAGAAGGCATTAGTTATTATATAGATACTTCCTCCGCTACCTCCTCCGCGTCCATCCTTGCCATTAGCAGAAATTTCACCATCGTTTGTAAAAACCCCTGAGATAACTAATTTAACAGCTCCTCCTCCTGAAGCATCTCCCGGCAAGCCGCCACCGCTGCCTAATTCTATAGGTGCAATTGCAGAACCATAAGTTGGGCCGCCGTAAGAACTACCCCAACAACTGACTGCCCCTTTACCGCCATAACCGCCTCCGGATCTATTATAGCCTTTGCCTGGTCCTTGCTCTGAAGGAAAGCCGGAACCGTCGGCAGAGATAGATGAACCGCTTTCAATGGTAAGGTTTTTGGCATTTAGAGTTACTGCGCCGTTAAAGGTAAGGATTGCGTTATTGGTTATTGAGACGTTAGTATATGCGTAGGTACCGGGTTGCCAGGTAGTGTTGGTTGAGATGGTGAGATCTTGGGCGAAGGATATGTTAGCTAAAGCTAAAACCAAGACAAGGAAGAGCGCGGAGGTGGTGAGTCTTTTCAATCGGGCCCCCTTTAGATTTATTTATTAAACCTGAAATTTGCCAGGTCTCCGTACTGCATTACATAATCTTTCTGCTCCAGGCGAAGCTTGCCTGCCTGCTTTGCCTGATTTTCCCCGCCCGCAGCTAAAAAATCATCTAAGCCGATAATCTCGGCGCGAATAAAGCCGCGCTGGATGTCGGAGTGGACTGCGCCAGCAGCTTCCCAGGCAGTTGTGCCCTTCTTAATCAGCCAGGCGCGCGTTTCTTTCTCTCCGGCAGTAAAGAAACTTGTGAATCCGCTTTCATTAAGGACTTTCATCAGCAGGTGATTTATATCTTCCAATTCTTCTTTAGCAACCAGCACAACGGGCCTCAACGTAAGGAGCCCGTATCCGGAGATTAACTGTTTTTCTTCGAAAGTTAACCCGGCCGTATTAGCAAACTCCTCTTTTCCCAGGATACCCTGTAATTTATTCAAGAGCGCCTTTTCCGGCCCCTCTTCGCAACGACTAAGGCGCGTCTCAATAAACTCCAGGTCCTTAAGGACCAGGTCCGTACGCGCCTCCTTCATCGCCAATATCGCGTCGGCGTCCAACAGAGAATCCTCGCCCATCACCTCCACCTGGACATAAGTCTTTTTCTTGGCTTTGACAAATTTATCAACCTGGTCAAGTTGGGCGTCTTTTATGTTATGCTTGCCTAAATTTATTTCCGGGATAGAAAATACGCCTATCTTCACCTTTTACCTCTCCCTGATCTTTCCCCTGCCTGACGGCAGGCAGGCACCTCGTAGGCGGTATGGTTTATTTTTATTCCTGCTGTTCTTCAGGCTTTTTTGAGGCTTGATACTGGTTTATAATCCCTGAGGCAATTTTATGAGGAACCTCTTCGTAATGGGAAAAACGCATCGTATATGTGCCCCTGCCCCCGGTTATGGAGCGCAGGTCATTGGCGTAAGTAAACATCTCAGCTAAAGGGACTGAAGCCTTTACCATCTGGGATTTGCCTTTAATATCCATACCCATAATTCTGCCCCGCCGGGAGTTTATATCTCCGGATATGGCACCCAGATATTCTTCCGGGATAACTACCTCTACATCCATTATGGGTTCAAGCAAAACCGGGCCTGCGGATATTACTGCTTTCCTTAAAGCCATTGCCCCGGCAATCTGAAAGGCCATATCCGAAGAATCTACCTCATGGTATGAGCCGTCCACAAGCGTTACTTTAAGGTCAACAATGGGGTACCCCGCGACCGCACCTTCTGCGCATGCCTGGAGTATGCCTTTTTCTGCCGAGGGTATAAAGTTTTTTGGAATAGCGCCCCCGAAAATCTTATCCACAAATTCAAAACCCTTGCCCCTCTCCTGCGGTGCAACCTCAATCCAGACGTCTCCGTACTGGCCGCGGCCTCCTGACTGACGTTTGAATTTCCCCTGTATCTTCACGCTCTTAGTAATCGTCTCTTTATAAGAGACTTTCGGCTTGCCGAGGTCTACCTCAACATTAAACCTCTTTTTCATCCTGCCGACCATCACCGCAAGGTGCAAATCTCCCAACCCGGAAATAATCAGTTCCTTTGTCTGCGGGTCATGCGCAACCTTAAAAGTAGGGTCTTCTGCGGCGAGTTTATGCAGGGCGCCCGAAATTCTGTCTTCATCCTGGCGTGTTTTAGGCTTAACCGATGCCGATATTGCCGGTTCAGGAAAAACAATAGGCTCAAACAAAACCTGTTCCTTTTCATCAGAGAGCGAATCCGAAGTTGTCGTATCTTTGAGTTTGGCGATTGCCACAATATCGCCGCAGGAAGCAGAATCAACCGTCCTCTGTTCTTTGCCCTGAAGAATATAAATAGACCCGATTCTTTCTTTAACCCTTTTATTTACGTTATAAAAACCGGTATTATTCATAAGTGTTCCGGAAAAAACCCGAAGCAGGGTAAGCTGGCCCACATAGGGGTCAGATATATTCTTAAAAACAAATGCCGCAAAAGTCCCATCCTGCTTAAAAGTCAGGTCTCTTTTTTCTTCGGTTTTTGCGGGACTACTTATTGCTATTTTTGTCCGCTCTAAGGGGTTAGGGAAATACTGAATGGCGATATCTAATAATTCGCTCAAGCCTTTATCTGCTAACGCTGAGCCCAAAACAACAGGAAAAACCTTGCGCTTATTCACTGCCTGATGCAATCCCTCTTTAAGTTCCTCATCGGATAACTTTGCACCTTCAAGGTATTTCTCCAGTAACTTGTCGTCACTCTCGGCAATGGCCTCAATCAAATCCGGAGACTCGCAGTCTATTATTGCCGCCCCCTTGGAAAACGTCCTCTTTATATCCGCTATGACCTTATGGGCATCCACGCCTTCCTTATCGGTCTTATTGATGAATATAGCGCAAGGGATACCTGCTTCTTCCACTATTTCCCAGGCGCGTTCAGTCCCTACTTCGACGCCGGAAGCCGCATCCACAACTATGACTGCGCTATCCACGGCGCGCACACCTGAAATCACCTCGCCGGAAAAATCAAGATAACCCGGGGCATCAATAATCTGAAATCTCACATTTTTATAATCGCAGTATAAGAGACTTGAGTTTATGGAACTTTTCCTCTCTATTTCATCAGCGCTGTAATCGCTTACAGTAGTCCCATCACTAACAGTACCTTTCCGATTTGTGGCTTTAGAGAAATAAAGCAGGCTTTCGGCGAGGGTGGTCTTTCCTGACTGGGCGTGGCCTAAAAGAATGACGCTCCGTTTGTTCGCGACATCCATCAGTAGCTCCTTTGGATAGGTTTAAGACCTCTTAATGGACAACGCCAAAATTATATTATACGCGGGCTTTAAGGTCAAGCAAAAACGGTCTCTGGTTATTCCAGGTAAGTATAAATCTTTGTCCGGTAGTTACGCAGGACATACTTTCCTTTTGCCTGGGAAAGTATATAGTTTGGGCTAATTGGAATTTTACCGCCGCCGCCGGGGGCATCAATGACATAGGTAGGCACGGCATAACCTGAGGTATGGCCCCTTAGTTTCTCCATTATATTTATGCCCACGCTCACCGGGGTGCGGAAATGCTGCGTGCCTCTTACCGGGTCGCACTGATAAATATAATACGGCCTGACCCTTATTTTCAGGAGTTCATGCATAAGTTTACGCATAATATAAGGCCTGTCGTTTATGCCGTTTAAAAGTACGGTCTGGCTCCCCAAGGGGATTCCGGAATCAGAAAGCATACCGCAGGCTATTTTAGTGCGCCTGGTAATCTCTTTTGGATGGTTAAAATGCACGCTCATCCAGAGAGGAGAGTATTTTTTAAACACGGAAATCAGGCCTTCAGTGATGCGCTGAGGCAAAGTCACAGGGACACGGGTGCCAATCCTTAAAAACTCCACATGCGAGATATCGGTTATTTTCTTAAGCAGGCTGTCTAAAACTTCGTCCTCGAGGAGCAAAGGGTCTCCTCCGGAGATAAGCACATCCCGGATTTTCTTATTCCCGCGGATATATTCAATTGCGGCATCCCACCTGTTCAATGAATTATCCGTATGTTCTTCATGGCCGACAATCCGCCTTCTTGTGCAATGCCGGCAATACATCGCACATTGCTCAGTGGCTAAAAGGAGCACTCTGTCAGGATAGCGGTGCACCAGGTGCGGGGCAGGCGAATCCGCATCTTCAGCAAGGGGGTCAATCATTTCATAAGGCCCGACCTGGAATTCATGTTTTAAGGGAACTGCCTGGCGCCGTATAGGGCAGCTTGGGTCATCTGGCTCGATTAATGTTGCCCAGTAAGGGGTAATAGCCATACTCAGCCTGCCCCTGGCATTCTTTATGCCTTCCTCTTCTTCCGGGTTAAGCCTTATAATCTGTGATATTTCGTCGAGCTTTGTAATACGGTTCTTTATCTGCCAATGCCAATCTTCCCAATCCAAAGGATTAACGTCTTTATAGAGGTTTATCTGCTGATAATCCCGCGCCCTCTTGCCGGGCTTTGCGATAACACTGATTTCCGCTGCAAGTTTCTGATTATCCGTAATCGCCGTATTATCCATCCGTAGTTTTCCTCCTTTTTGAGGCGCTTGACAATATGGCCTCAATAAGATCTTCGTATTTCATACCCGCGGCATACGCCATTATCGGAAAATTTGACTCTCGAGGGTTAAGCCCCGGAAGGGGGTTTATCTCCAGGACATAAGGTATATTATTTTTATCCAGGCGGATGTCCGTGCGGGAAATATCAAGGCACTGCACCGCACGATGGGTCCTTAAGGCTGTTTCTTTCACTAATTTTTCGGTCTCTTTATCCAGGCGCGCCGGGCAGTGGAATGTAGGGGTAAGCCCCAAATCAGCGTCACCCTGGAATTCCTTCATGCGCCAGGAATAAAAATATTCGCCGCTCTTTTTGCAGGTTGAAAAATCAATCTCCAATATCGGCAGGACAACGGGCTTGCCGTTTTCCAGTATGCCCACGGTTAACTCCTTGCCGTCGATAAATTCTTCAACCAATACCTCTTGTTTATAGGCGTTTATTATCTCTTTAACCTTGGCAAAAAGTTCTTTTTCCGAATGTACGACATTGGAGGCGTTTATCCCTTTTGCCGAACCCTCGCAATTAGGCTTTACTATCAGGGGAAACTTAAGGTTTCGGTCTAACTTTTCATTTCCTTTCTGGAAAACCTGGAATGCCGGGGTAGGGATATTTTCTGCCTTGAGTATTTTTTTGGTGAGGGCCTTATTCAGGGCCAAGGCGAGGGAAAATGTGCTTGAGCCTGTATATGGTATGCCAAAATAGTCTAATATTGCGGGTATTTCGGATTCGCGGAACTTGCCGTGTTTTCCTTCCGCAATATTAAAAACCATGTCTATGCGGTTATTTTTAAAAAAAGAGAACAGGTTCGGGTGGTCCCCTTCGATGAATTTTACTTTGTGACCTTTAGACTCTAATGCGCCCGTTATGGCATTTATGGTCTCCTGGGAGTCAAACTCCGAGAAATAATCCGCAGGCTTTGTTTCGTCTTCTTTTTTGAGGTTAAAAGTTAAGGCAATGTCCATTTTAAATGAAAGCGCAATTTAGAGAACGAAGTGAACGTAACTTGCTGCCTGAATTTGACCCCACACCCAACCAACATGCCAGAACGCTATGGTTTTCTGGGTGTGGGGTAAGTTCGTAGGGATAAGTTATGTTCGCTTCGCTCCATAACTTATGTCCTCGCTTAAGTTATACCGTTTTAGCGCGGCATTTAATATCTTGCCTATTATCTGGTTATAAGAAAGACCCACTGTTTTTGCCACTAACATAAACACATCTGCCGATGACAATGAAGGGAGGGGGTTTATCTCCAGGACATAGGGCTTCCCTTTATTATCAACCCTGAAATCCACCCTGCCGAAATCGCGGCATTCTATGGCATTAAATGTCTTCACTGCGAGTTCCGAAATTTCTTTCTTTAAACCGCGGCCTATGCGCGCAGGGCAGACGTATTCAAGCCTGTCATCTTTAATATGCCCGAAGGTATAAAATTTATCATTTAGCTTTAGCCTGCCGTCTATCTTTATCTGCACTATCGGCATCACTTCCGGCGGGTCATTCCCTATCAGGGCCACGGTAAACTCCTCCCCCTGTATAAACTCTTCTACCAGGGCAGGCTGCTTATAGGTTGCGGTGACGTATTCTACCTGCTTTTTCAACTCCTCCATATTTTCTACCCGCGAGGAGTCGCTCAGGCCCTTAGACGAACCTTCGCAACGCGGCTTGACAATAAGCGGAAATTTAAGGTGGTCGGTATTGATGAGCTCGCTTTCGGTTTTTACTTCGAAAAACCGGGGCGTGGTTATACCTTCGGCAATAAAGATTTTTTTTGCGATAATTTTGTCCAGCGAAAGCCCCAGGCTTAAGGCGTCCGCGCCCACGAAAGGTATACCTGCCATTTCCAGCAAAATCGGCACCTGGGACTCGCGGTTCCTTCCGGAGAGGCCTTCGGAAATGTTAAAAACAATGTCAACGTCCAGCTTATCCATAGATTCCAGGACATCTGCCACATTGCCGATTTTTTTAACCTGGAACCCTTGAGACTTTATGGCTGAAGCAATAAGATTTACGGTGTCCGGATGGTCAAATTCAGCGTTCGCATCCGGCGGGTCGTTATCCTTGAATTTGTAATCTGTCTTTAAATCGTAGGTTAAGCCGACTTTTTTCATTCAATATAAAAAAAGGCTCTTATCTTTTAGAGCCTTAAATTTTCCCCCTCATTTTTTAGCTTTTCTTAACTTTCCTCCCCAAGGTGGCTTCTCCACTATCTGGTATAACAACTATAAATTTATCACAACATATTGTCGTTGTCAAGCATTTTTTAATCTGTTAACTCCACCTTTCCTCCGACGACAAAAGTATCTCCCAATATAATCAAGGCGCCTAAAATTCCTCTTAGAGAACGGGCAAAATTTAAGGCGGAGGGAAGGTCCTCTTTAGAATTCACGCGATTACCGGCAGCTGTGGCCACGGCATCCGCCAGAGAGGCATCTTTAGCCAAAATAACCACGCTATCGGCGCATCCGAAACTCAAAGAGTGCCCCACAGTGCCCGAAGATGTGCATATGCCCAGAGGGGTATTTTCCGGTTTTATCTTCAGGCGCAATTTATTTGACAACTTTGAATCCCCGGCATATATCCCTACCTTTAATATTCTGGTCGCCTTTAGAAATATATCGCCGCCGTTTTCGATAATCACGTCTTTAAAGCCCCGCCTTAATAAATCTCTGCCTAAAAATTTTGCAATTGCGCCTGCTACCGCCGCCATAGGGCCGACCTGCGCTTTTTTCGCACTTCGCGCCATATCCCGGACAATCTCCGGCGCATTAAGCTCGACGGCGATAGGTTTAAGGCTGGTTAGAAATCTCCTGTCCTTGGCTATATAACCTTCAATCTGGCTGCGGTAAAGATTAACTCTTTCTTTTACAAATTCTTTATCCAGAGGCTTATCAGTAAAAATCTGCAAATCAGTTTCCTTTACGCAAACCTTCTCCTGATACAATCTTTTTGAACAAGTCAGTTCGCGGTAAAACCTGGGCTGATATTTATTAATTTTCATTCAGGTTAACTCCTATTTTCAGGAGGTCTTCCTTTAATTGCCGCGTGCCCTTATAAACAAAGGCACGGATGCCTAACTTGCGGGCTTCCTCAACAAGTTCCTCCCTATCATCGACATAGAAAGCCTCTTCAGGGGATACATTTAAAATTTCAAGCGCCTTTTTGTAAATTATGGGGCAAGGCTTTCTTGCCCCGATTTCAAAGGAAGTAAAAATATGATGGAAGGCGTCAAAAAAAGAAAACTGTTTTTTTAAATACTCCCAGTGCAGGAGATTTACATTGGAGAGCATGGCGAGGCGGTAATGCTTTTTCAGGCCCTTGGCAATGGCGTATAATTCTTCATTTTCCGGAGTGAGAAAGAATATTTCGTTCCAAATGGGAAGGAATGTATCGTAGGCTATTTCCGAACTCAAGAGCTTTCTTGCTCTAAAGAAAAATTCGAAAGGGGAAATTTTTCCTTCTTCAAAAAGGCAGGTAATCTCAGAGTCAAAAAAAAGCCGATACACCTCTTCGGGGGATTTGGTCGTAAAACAGGATATCCTTTCTGCGGCAATACGGTGGTCAAAGTTTATCAGGACATTTCCCAAATCCAGGATTATGGCCTTTATCATTAATTTCCCTGGCCCTTTTTCTTTTTAAATAAATCCAGGAACCTGTCTTCGTATTCTTTGTAAACATTCCATTTATCAAGCTCGGTCTTCAACTGGTGGGCCTTGGAGATATCCGCCTTTGCTTCTTTAAATAACTTCTCAATATTATCTTTAATGGAACCGGGGAGTTTTGTAAGCTGACTCAAAGTCTTTTTTATCTTTTCTATTTCCTCTTCGCCGATCGGGCCGGGGGCAGCAGGGCCCAATTTAAAATAATCCAGGAGTTTGTTAATCTCGTCTTCCATGGCATGCGCCTGGTCTATGAGCCCGCTTAAATCTACCCGGATATTCAATATGCTGTTTAAGGCATCCAGGACGGCGTATGCGGCCTTGGGGTTTTCAATTTGAATGGTATAAAGCGGTATTTCTCCCAGGAGGCAAAATCCCTGGAAACCTTCCTTTTTTGCTATGCCTAAAAATAATCCGTTTAAACCGCTGATTTGGCCATTAGAAAGCATATTCAGACCGTACTTTTTTAAATTTTTATTAAGTTCATCGGAAGTAGCGGTAAACCAGACAGCGGGGTTCTGGGTATGGTCTATGGTTTGCGGCATAGCGGCAAAACTTATAATAGACTTTACCTTAAAAGCCCTGGCAAGGGCAATAATCCTCTTAGAGTAATCCTGGGCGCGGGAGAGATCTGGCTGGGCATCGCTGGCAAAGATAATCAAGTCGCTCTTTGCGCCTACCTTTGCCGCCGCGTTCTTCCAATAATAGAATTTTCCGTAAGGCATCTCAGGCAGGCTTAATATGCCGTCTTTAACAATGCTTTCTGTAAGATAAAAGAAATCTTTTCCCGGAATTTCGGCGAACTCCTCGGCCTTTAATTTATTAATCAGGTAGGTTGCGGCCTTGACAGCTACTTCGCCCATGCCCGGCCAGGCAACAACTAAATACGGGTTTCTTAATTTCGGCTTTTTGTACAGTTTAATCTCGTCCATACGCCTCCTTGAATGCCTAATGCTCTGGTTTAGCGAAATTCCTTTAGAAAATTCTCTAAAACCTGCGCTCCCCGGTAAAGGTTGTTTATCCTTGCGTACTCATCGGCTACATGCGCGCGCCCTTCGCAACCGAATCCCGTAGCGATAGCCGGGATATTTTTATCCTGGAAGAACGTGATAACAGTTGCGCCTTCAGAGCCCTGGATAACCGGCGAGATTTTCATTTTCTTTAACGAGGCTACCAGAGTAGCTACTAAAGGGTGTTTCTCATTTATAAAATAGGGTTTCTGTATCCCCTCCGGCTCTATTTTTCCCGCTAAAAGCGGAATCCCGCTTTGGCAGGAAAATTTCTTTACTTGCTTCCCGATAATCTTTTTTATGTCTCTTAACAATCCCTCCCCGGACATCCCGGGCAGGAACCGGAAATCCAGTTCAAACTCGCACCAGTCCGCCACCACATTAACCTTATCTCCGCCGTGGATTGTCCCCACATTCATCGTGGGGGCCTTAAGGTATTTATTTTTTTTATAGGCGTATTTAAAACCCCTTAACTCCCTGATTATGTCTATGGCTATATCTATCGCGTTTACGCCCAGCCAGGGATAAGCTCCGTGCGCCCTCTTCCCCTGCACCTTGACTTTAAGGTGCACCAGACCTTTTTGCGCAATAATTATTTTAAAATCATCGGCATCCAAAACCACGGCTGCGTCCGGCTTCAGTATGCCTCTATCCAGCAAAGGAATCAGTCCCAACTCCGAACCGGATTCCTCATTGGCAGTTGCCGCAAAGATAAGATTATAATCTAAAACAACCTTTTCTTCAACTATGCTGTTTATCGCCTCTATCGCGCAGGCCAGATTTCCCTTGCAATCCGTAGCGCCTAACCCGTAAATCCTGCCTTTTTGAATTTTCCCGGCAAACGGCGCAAAACGCCATTTCTTTCCCGCGGGCACGGTATCTAAATGCGGGGTAATAAGCAGCGACTTCTTTTCAGGGTCATTGCCCAGCCAGGCCAGGACATTGGAACGCCCTTCTTTAAACTCATAGATTTTTGTTTTTGCGCCCAGTTTATCCAGGCAGCTTTTTACAAAACAAGCAATCTTGGATTCATTCCCCGGCGGGTTCTCTGAATTTATGCGGATTAAATTTTGCGTAAGTTTTATAAGGCGTTCTTTATTTATCATTAAAATGCCTGGTTTAATCCAAACCAGAAACGCGCATCCTCTTTCGGTTCGTTTATAGCCTGTGCCGCATCCAGCCTTAAAATTACCTGTTCCAAGAATCCTGCTATATTAAAATGCAGGCGCAGGCCTGCGCCGGCGTCTTTTTTAAAATCCCTGTCACTAAAACTTGCGAACCAGGATTTTCCCACGTCAAAAAATCCCACGCCCTGGATTTTTTTTAACGAAACGATATTATCAAAAAAACTTATATTTAAATCATCCATTAAATCCAGGCGGTATTCGGCATTAAACATAACGGCCTGGGAACCGTTAACTGTCTTATAGGGATAGCCTCTTAATCCCTTTTCCCCGCCTAATTGAAACAGCCCTTTATCTGAAGGATACCCTACACCCAATTTTACCCGGCTTGCGATTTTCTGTTTGGGTGTTGCGAAAAAATAACGGGTTAGCTCCGGGCTTGCCCGCCAGAAATAATTATCTCCACCTAAAAAATGCTCTGCATTTTCAATCGCCATATTAAGCTTCCAGCCATTCGAAGGGTCAGGGTAAGTGCCGTAACGGCCAAATTTTAAATTCATGCCCAGGATTGCCTCATCCTGCTTGGAATAATACAAGTTCCTTATGTCCTCAAGCCCGCCGGAGGTAAGCCCGCTTTTAAAATCGCGGTTCTTTAAAAGATAGAGGCTGGCGTGGTCATTCTCTTCGAATAAACTGTAACTTGCCGGCCAGAGTTCCTTGCGCAGGTAGAGTTTAAATCCCTCCAGGTCATCTTCGCCGCTTGGGTTATTATAATCAAAACCTTCAATGCCCCATTTAAGCATCTTGCCGAATAAATGCCTTTGCTCAAAACCAACTGTATTTTTTATCCTTTCTTCGCCGGAGTTATAGGCGCTGGAGAGGTATAAGATATTATCCTGGGGTTTTTGCAAAGACGCCTTCATGCCGATATCTCCGGACGTTAATTCCGGCCCGACAACAAAACTATAAGCATCCTCTTTAAGAAAAACCGGGATTTCATACATGGGGTGGTATAAAACAACCGGCCGGAAATCGACCTTGCGCTTCCAGTTATTGTCTGTGCGGTCTAAATCCAGGACTTTATTTTCCGGGTCAACCTGCGCGGATTTTATCTTACTCCGGCTATCAACGATAATCTCCTTTTCTTTTCCTTTCCCGTCCCAGGCATAATCCATAATTTGTCCGTTTTGCAATTCCACCCTTAGATTAACCGGCATGGATATGGAACCGCGATTTGCCAAATATATTTTATTCCCTTCTACTTTTTTTACGCTGTAGCCGCAGATTAAAGACTTGTTCAGCCAGTCTTCAAAAAACCATCTTAAGTCCTTAGCACTTTCTTTTTCTGCCAATTCCTGGATATCTTCTATGGATATGTTTTTAAAAGCGTAGTCCTTAAAATACCGTTGTATAAACCTGTTAAAGGCCTCGTCCCTCATCACATACCTGAGCATGCCTACGATTTTTGAGCCCTTGCCGTAAGTAATGGAAAATATGGAGCTGGGCTCCTGGAAGCTGGAAAGCTTTCCTATAACCGGCCGGTCAAGCCCGTTTTTGGCAACAAAACTGTAGCGGTCGCTCTGGGCGCGCGAAAATGAAAAATTAGGCACCAGCCACTCTAAGAGCTCAGGTAAAACCATGACTTTTGCGTCAGGGCCGTATTTCTCATTCAGGTAATCCAGCACAAAATGCGAATTAAAGCCTTCGTCAATAAACATCTCGCTATACTCATCGGAGCCAACCAGGTTATAAAACCACTGATGCCCGGTTTCGTGCGCGACAAGGAAATCAAAATAGCGGATAAGGAATTTGGGCAGCCTATAGGCGCGGGTATCAATAAGTATGAGGTTTGCTGACTGCGTTCCGCCGTATCCCAGGTAACCGGGGACAATATTGAATTCATTATAGGGATAGGCGGTAAATTTCCTGGAATAATAATCCATTAAATCCGAAGCGAATTCAAGGGCTTTCCGGGCATAAAAAATATCGCCTTCAAGGTAATAAGAGTTTAACTTTATGCCGTTAAAATCCCTGGATTCCACTTTATAATCAGGGCTTATGCCTAAACCAAAATCCCGCAAAGGTGCCTCCGACTGTATCTCCAGGGTCTTTGTCCCGTCGGTATTTACGATTTCATTCTTTAACAAGCCGCTATGCGCAACCACTTCATCTTTAGGCAGAGTCAGGCGGCAAGTGTAATTGGCAGCATCGGAAAAATAGGGCTGATGATAAGGGTAAAACGGATAATTATGCCACCCGTCTTTATCCAGCACCGAAAGCATGGGGTACCAACGCAACAGACTGATGATATTCCGGTGCCACCCGAACCTTCCGTAGGAATGCGGGATATCCAGCGCATAGCTCATATCGATAACTATTGAAAACCCGGACAGGAGGCTCCGGGGTAATTCAATTTTTAAAATAGTCTGGTCATCCCCTTCTATTTTATACGCAAGGTCCTGATTATCGGAAGATATCGAATTTATCTTGAAGGCGCCTGCCTGGAAACCTTCCGGAAAAGGATTGATTTTAAAATATGCTGCGTATCTTGCCAGGAAGCGTTTTTCGGATTCGGAATATTTACGGTTAGGGTAAATGTGAAAATATATTTCCGACAATTCTTTATCGGTGTTATTGGTAAAAGTTACTTTTTGGCGTGCGCTTATTTTATGGCTTGTGGTGTCGATTTTTGCGTCTATTTCATAGCGCGGCAACTCTGCCGCAAAACAGATTAGCGGGAATGCAAAAGACAAAAACACAATTATTTTAACGGGCATACTTCGCATTTTGGTTTGCCCTTCCGGCAGAACTCCTTGCCTAATTTCACCAGCAACGCATGGTATTCGTTAAATAATTTTACATCAGTTTTTAATTCTCGCATAAATAAATTTTGCACAAATCCGTAATCAGATTTTTCCGGTAAAAGGCCATGACGTAAGAGTATCCTTTTGGTATAAGCATCCACTACAAATACCGGCTTATTTAAGGCATAAAGCAGGATAGAATCCGCGGTTTCCGGGCCGATTCCGTTTACCGAGAGCAGTTCCTTGCGCAGAACAGACGTATCTGTCTTAGACATTTTTTTGACATTGCCTTTATAGTGGTCCATAAAAAAATTTAGAAAGTTCCTCAGCCGTCTGGCCTTGATATTATAGTAACCCGCCGGCTTTATGAGTTTTGCCAATTTATTTTCAGGCAGGCGGCATAACTTTTCCGGAATAAGTACCTTTTTTTTCTTTAGATTGGCTATTGCCTTCTCCACGTTTGACCAGCTTGTATTCTGGGTAAGTATCGCCCCTACCATCACCTCAAAGGGGGTCTGGCCAGGCCACCAATGCTGAGGGCCAAAAGACGAATATAGTTTTTTATAAATCAAGACGGGATTATGGTTCATTCCTTGAGTTCCAGGGGATTATAATTGTAGTAGGCAAAAAGGGTATAGGCAGTGCCGGATACAGAGCCGGTATTTTTTCCCTTAGGGGTCACCCATCCGTGGCCGGTATCCACAGAATCAACGCTGGCATAAGGCAGGCATCCTTCACCCTGGCCGGAAGGCGAAGGGCTGGAAATAATCATAGCGCACAACTCTCCGAGGTATTCATTGGCCTTGAACTCATAGGACCTGGCTTTTGCCGTCATGCCTTTTTTGTTGTAAAACTCGGCCATTATCTTAAAGGCTATAATCATCTGCGATGTCCATTCCGGGGAGACAACCCCACCCCTGGCTACATGCTTCTGAGGGGCAAAATCAAAACCTTTTATTTTTACGCTTTGTCCTTCGGGCCTTAAATAATCGACTTCCACCGCGCAAGTTTTTTCGGCAAACTCCATAATCTGGTCGGGATTCATGCCTACTTCTTCCAATTTTTCAGGACCTATGGCTGCGATTGACCAGGCGTAAGTGTCGGTGGCAATAGTAGCATCGCCCTTACCGCGCATAATCGGAATATCGACCTTATCGTAAGTATTGCTTACCAGCCAACGCAATACCTTGTCTCTGGCCTGAAGATAACCCTCTTTACCTGTAATTTTATGCAGCATATTAAAGAATGCGTAGGCATCCAGGTTATGCTCGGTAGCGTACCAGGCAGTATCCGGCCCGCCCCTTATGCCGCCTTTTTTATCCTGGAGCAAAATAATCTTTTCCGCAATCCCTTCAGCCAGAGGAAGGTATTTTGAATCGCCGCTCTTTTTCACATATTGGAGGACGGCTATACCCAGCCATATATTCGGCCCGCTGTGCACAGTGTATTCCGCAGGGCTTCCGTCCGTGGCATAATAGGCATTGTAAAAAAGCCTGTCCTGCCCTTTTGCCTTTTTGTCAAAAAACTCAAATATTTTCTTTGCCCGCTCGAAATCGCCAAAATACACATACGCCTGAGAGGCTAAAGATTCGTCATATATGAAAGCCCACCCGGCAATGTCCGAATCCCCCTCAAAACTCATAACCAGGCCTGTGCGCGGGTTCTGGTGTATCATCAACCACCTGTACATCTTGTCAAAATTTGCCTGGGTCAGGGAAACCTTCCTCTGGTCTAAACGTAGCAATTCTTCGGTAACCGCACTCTCCTTGTGTTGCAGGGAAATCAATTGGTCCTGTAAAAAAGCCTTGTCCTGAATAAGTTTATCTATCGTAGCGCTTAAATCGCTTATCTTTCTTGTATTCCTGGCGCCTTCTGACTTAGCCATCTCTTCCAACTTTGCCCTTTCTTCTTCCACCGTCTGGATACGTAGCTGCAAACTTTGAATCTTTAACTGCAGGCTTTCCTTATCCCTGGTTATCTGATTTATATTCTGTTTGGCAACTGCCGATTCCTGCAGGATTTTTACCAGTTGTCCGACTAAATCTTTATTTCCCCTGGTTAATTGAAAATTGAGATAACTATTAACTGCAAGCCCCAGTCCAAGCATAACAATTATCGCCGTAACGCCAGGGGCGAACATTTTTTTCGTCCAGGCATAGCGCATAAGGCGCTTATTCGTCAAGAGGTCTATATCAAGGTATTTTAGCCCTATCAAGTATTTATTTTCTTCGAGAGAAATATCTTTAACCCAGACAACGCCTGCCCTGGCCCTTACCACGGGCCTGCGGAAAGGCACCTCAATCTCCAGTAATAATTCCGCCTCTTTACCCTTTATAAACCTGGTTAATTCATGTTTTAAATTGTTTACGGCAAGGCAGATGCCGCCCTTGCTTATATTGTTGGTAAAACCCTGGATTTTATCGGAAAGCGGCTGTACCCCCCCGGGCCTTAAAAACTGAAAGGTTACCGGAAAGACAGTGTCTAACCTGAGATATTTCCTGTGTTCCGCGCCAAGCGGGTCCTCTTTACTCATCCCTTAAACGCCCTTTCAAATATTATCCTCTCTTTAATCCTTTTAGCCAGGCCCTCAACAAACTTTTTAAAATCCGCATAGTCGGCCTGTGAAACCCGGTTTTTCTTTAACTCGACGTTCTCCCTGAATACTATTTTATTATTCCTGCGCTCATACCCGGCTTCATACCTTAGCCAGGGGTTTTCTTCGATTATGCTGGAAGGTATATATTTTACAATAAACTGCGGAGGTATTTCAACCTCGAATATTGTTTCCTTGGTATCTAATATGCCGAAATCAAGGGGGTACTTGCGTTTGTCTTTAGCTACCAGCGCCGTGTCTAAACCCGCCAATTGTGGCATTATCCTGAAAATGCCCGCGGCTGTCAGATACTCCGGGCCTTTAAATTCGTAGCGCAAGGTAACCGGCTTATTAAGGTCATCGAGATTATCTATATTGTATTTATCTAATTTTGCGCCTATCGAAACACCCTGTATCCTTTCTTCCAATGCGTCGCGGATTAACTCCGGAGGCGTATACAACAACCAGCGCCTTTGGGCCTGCTGGTATACGCCGGAGGTAAAAATATCTTTCTCTGCTGCGATGCTTTCATCAGGGGCTATTTTCAATTTAAGTTCCTGCTTCATTAAATTGTGCCTCCCGGAATAGAGAGGCGTCGTTTTTATTTCATACCCGTTTTTTTTGAAAAAGAGCACTTTCCTATCCTGGTCATCTCCGGGCAGGTCCCCGAAGGAACAGGTCTCTGCGGTTGGGTCCATGAAAATAATTTCTCCACCCAAAGATACTGCAGCAATGCAATGATTAAAAAGCGTGGAGGGAAAATCTTCGTTTAGATTATAATAATTTTTTGTCCCGATAAGCACGGGCCAGGCGGATAAACCGGCTTCTTTCAGCATGGTAACCAAAAGTATGGCCTGGTCTTTACAGTCGCCATATTTATTTTTAAATATATCTCCGGCGGGGTGCGGCTCATAGCCTGCCTGGCCGTATTCCACAGCCACATAACGTATGTCTTTGGCGCAGAAATTATATATTGCCCGCAGTCTATCCTCGTCGGAAGCCTTGCCGCGGGTCAATTCCTTAACCTTTTGTTTTATCGCTTCATTCACTTGTATCTTATCTCTGGCAAGCCCCCACCACCAATTATAAATATCCTGCCAATTACTGAAAGTAGAAATAAGGAGCGCGGGATTTATTTCAACCTGCGGCGGCATATTTGATTCGGGTAAAATCTGCGGGATATTTTTGAAGCGCCAGGAATAAATCAGGCGGCCGTCTTTTTCCTGAACCTGGGGTTTTAATTCGGCGCCGAAATTATTGTAACCGGAATTTAATTCTTTAATGAGCAGCTTTTTTTCTTTAGGCAATGTCAGGGTAAAATTCGCCTTTATAATCGGCTCAGCCGCCTGGATAGGATAACTTAAGACAATGTCTTTCTTATTGATAAGCTGGCTGGAATAAATCCTGACCTTGTATTCGACAACCGAACCCTCGGCGACTTCGGGGAAAGATATTATAAAAACGCGGGCATTACTGTAAAGAGGGAAGTTTAAATATTTAGATACGTCGCGGATATGGCGCGTTCCGACTTCTCTAACCGCGCCGTCCGGTTTTATTGTCCGGGCGTATTCCAATTCCACCTTTTCATCGGTAGAATCATAATCTATATGCGCCTCTGAAAACTCCTCCTTGCCGCGGGGGTTAAGGATTTTAATTACATAATGTAAGTAGGCAACCTGGGTATTTTGCGGAGTCACCTCAATTTTTTCGTCGCAGTAAAGAATTAAGGCCCCTGCCTGGGGATAATCCTGGGCCTGTGGCGCATTTGTTATGATTTCGTTCATCTTAGAATCCGCGTCTTTTATGTGCCTTTGCTTAACCTGCCTCTCTATGCCATTGATGCGCTCAGAGGCCAGAGGGGAGAATGCGCCATCTTTTATCTTACGGTAAACTTCGAGCGCCTTATCAAAAAGGTTTAATTTTTCGCAGGTTAAGCCGTAATAATACAGGTATTCACCGTCTCCTTCCTCCTGGCGGTTAAATATCTCTAAGGCATCGGTAAAATTTGCCAAACGGTAATATGAGATCGCCAAAAACTTATTTGTCCCGGCTTCATTTGTTTTCCTGAATTCATCCCGGGCAGGGGCATAATCGCCGTGTGCGTAATAAAGTTTGCCTAATTCAAAATGCAGTTTATCTAAATTATCCCCTTTTGAAATCAGGTTTTTATATTCTTTGACTGCGCGCTGGTAATAGCTTTGCGACTGCGCGGCGTAATCCCTGGCTTCTTTTAATAAGTCTGCCCTCGGCATACAACCGGAGAAAAAAATCAAAACGCAAAATGACAATCCGAAATGTAAAATTTTTGGCTTCGGCATCTAATGCCCCCTGAGTAAAAGATTATATTTGCCCATCAAAAATGATGTCAAATTCCCGGATTTCCCTCCGCCGATTTTCTTTCCTTCCGCTGAAACAAGCGGCATAACCCCCATTAAAGAATTTGTGAGAAAGGCCTCATCCGCATTTTTTAAATCATTTATACTTAAATTACCTTCGTTGATATTTAATCCGGACTCTCCGGCTAAATCAAAGATAACTTTTCTTGTAATACCGGGCAAGCACCCGCAATTTAACGATGGCGTAAATATTCTCTTATTTTTAACTAAAAATATGTTTGTCCTGGAACCCTCGGTAACATAACCTTTATTATTCAAAATAAGCGCCTCATCAAAGCCTTTTCGTTTTGCCTCGAGGTAACTAAGTTGACAGAGGATGCGGCCTGTGGTTTTTATCTGCGCAAGAGGCGATTTTTCATCCTGCCTTAAAGGCGATATACAGGCGCGGAATCCGGACTTGTAGATTTTGGCGGAAAATGGCCTGTATCTCTTCACGATAACTAAAATCTGCGCGGCGTTAATTGTTTTAAAAAAGGTGAGCCGGACATAAGAATCTTTAAAACCGTTTATTTTTACCGCCTCTTTTATAATGTCCTTTGCCCTATCAAGGGAATATGGGAATTTTAATCTGAGGCCAGAGCAAGAATTTTTGATTCTTTTTAAGTGCTCATCAAAATAGACTATTTTGCCGTTAAAACTACGCATAGTTTCAAACAGGCCCCATCCGTATAAAAACCCGGGTTCAAGGGCTGAGATTAGCGCCTTCTTTGAAGATACAAATTTACCATCTAAAAAAATAATCTCTTCCATCAATATGAGGGACACCCATCCAACTAAAGCAAAGGGTGTCCCTCCCAGGGGACACCCTGCCGATTGGCTAGATGGGTGTCCCTTTTATTGCTTTGAGTATTCCCCTAGCCTTGACCAGCGTCTCTTTGTATTCGTCTTCCGGATGTGAATCAATAACAATGCCTCCGCCTGCCCCGAAATAAAGGTCATTTTTCTTTTTTAGTATAGTACGGATTAAAATATTGAAGTCCATATCGCCGGAAAAACTCAAATAACCCAAACAACCCGTATAAACATTTCTCCTCGTCGACTCCAGCTCTTCAATAATCTCCATTGCGCGTATCTTAGGGCAGCCGGTAATTGAGCCTCCGGGAAAACATGCGCGCAGCAGGCTTATCCTGTCTTTATCATCGTAGAGCCTGCCCTCAACCGTAGCCGTTGTCTGATATACCGTATTATACTCCTCAAGCTCCCTTAATGCCTTAACTTTTATCGAGCCGTAGCTGCATACCCTGCCTAAGTCATTACGTTCCAAATCCACAATCATAGTCAATTCTGCCTTGTCTTTTTGGCTTTTTAAGAGTTCATCCTTCAATCTTTTATCTTCCGCCCTATTTTCAGAACGCGGCCGGGTGCCTTTCATCGGGCGGGTAGTTACAGTATCCCCGTGTAATTGCAAAAACCTCTCCGGAGAAGAACTTAAAATCTGGAAATCCCCGGCGTCAAAATACGCGCTGAAACAGGAAGGATTAATCTTGCGCAGCCGTTCATAAATTTCAGATGCAGGCAAATCCGTTCGGGCATGGAATCTCTGCGAAAGGTTAACCTGGTATATATCCCCGCGCCTTATATATTCTTTTGCCTTCTTTACCGCCGACATGTATTTTTCTTTGGTAAAGTTGGAATGTAGTTTTAAATCACCGGCTCTACGGCTGATTTCCTTAGCCGTTTCTCTTTTTCTGGCGGGGTTGGAAACGAGCCTTATTATTTTCTTAAAGTTTCCCTCAGAGAGCAACTTGCCCTGCAGATAATTCTTCTCCGGGAATCCGCTTGCAAATATATGGAGAATTTTCTTAAGGTTATCAATTATAACTGCCGTATTATAAAAACCGAAAAAACAATCGGGGATCCCCATATCATCGGGATTCTGCCGTCTGAGTTTCTCTTCTAAAAGAAAACCCGTGTCATAACTGATATAACCTACCGCCCCTCCCAGAAAAGGGATACCTGTCTCTGGTATAGATAATCTATATTTGGCAAGCGCCTCTCTCAGCTTCCCGAAAGGCTCCTTCTCTTTCAGGCTAAAGATTTCAAACGGCTCTACCCCCAAGAATGAAAACCTGCCCATTGGGCCTGAGCTCAGGCTGCTATCAAGAAAAAAGCAATTTTTTTCGGCCTTTAGGGCCGAAAAAATTTCGAAGGGCGTGCTTTTCAATTTATATGATTTCAATATGTAATATGCCATCGACTCTAAAGGTCCGTTCCTCATTCCTTAAACAGCAGTGGCCGACAAGATAAGTATTATTCCGGTCCTTTTTTATTTCTTTCGGAACAACATCCCGCAGGGAAACCGCAGCGCTTGAGCGGGAAAGATATTTTATATTCAATTTAACCCCCAGGTCAATTGCCTCCTGGATTTTGGCGAGCTTTTGATTGTGGATATTTTCGGAAAAGGCGACGTTTAAGCCGAAGAGGCTTAAGAAATTACTGAAATCCGATACCCCCTTTGACTTCAGTATCCCGGAAAGCCTCTCGAATACTTCCAGGGTCATCTCTACGTCGGAAAGTGCCCGGTGCTCCTGCTTATTTTTTACCCCAAAACTCTCTGCCACAAACCAAAGCGCATAACGTTCCAATCCGGGCATGAGCCGCTTTGCCATAGTGAGGATGTCTATGGTTGGCGCCTCTTTAGAAAGGCTTTCGCCTATAATTTTCAGCTCATTGTTTAAGAACCCTAAGTCAAAAACAGCATTATAAGAACACAGGCAGCTGCCCCGGATAAAATCTAAAAACTTCGGGAGTATTTCCTTGGGCAAAGGGGCATCTTTAAGCATATTTTCGGTAATCTTATTCACCCTGAACGCGCTTTGAGAAATCGGCACGCCCGGATTTATTAACGACTGAAACGTGGATATTCTTTTGCTCCCCTTAATCCTGATACCGGCGATTTCAACTATCCTGTCGCCCGATTCCGGCTCTAACCCCGTGGTCTCGGTATCAAAAACAGTGAACTCCACCTCGTCTATATTCCCGGGAAGGATGTAGCTCATTTTAGTTTAAGTTTTAACTTTGCGAGATTCAGAACTCCCTCATATTGTTGGATAAGCCGGGGGTTGTTTTTTAACATACCGGCGTAAGGGGGCTTACTTAAAATACAAGATAGATACTTCACATATTTCTTAAATTCCGGTTTATTCAAATTTTCCCTGGCAAACGGGCAGTTAAGGTCTAATGCCAGGAATGCTTTTTTGCCCCTCCTATTGATAAGAAACGGATAAAGCCGGCATTCAAAAGGCCGACGGGGATAAATTTTACATTTATTCTCTTTGGGCATAAAAAAAGAGCAGATAAATTCTTCCTTCGCAGGGATAAGCGGAATAAAATTATTTTTAAGGTCAAGCCGCCTTTTTTCGTTTTCCGAAACCTTTACAGGCCAAACACTATCCTCTTCGGCAAACCGGCAGCAGCCCTGGCATTTTAAACAGATTTCTTCAGGGATAAATTGATTTAGCATAAGACCCTTCGTTGCTTCGTCTTTTATTTTACTATGCTTCCTATGGAGACCTCTTTTTCCGGCATAAGTATGACCGGCCCATTTTCACCCTGAGCAGCCAAAAGCATTGCCTGGCTTTCTACGCCTCTTAAGATCGCGGGCTCCAGGTTATCTACGACCACAATTTGCTTTCCCAAAAGCTCTTCCTTTCGGTAAGAACTCCTGATACCTGCGACAATCTGTTTTGTCTTATCTCCCAGGTCAATAGTCATCACATAAAGCTTGGCCGCATTCGGATGTTCGATAACCTCTTTTATTTTAGCCACTTTCAACTCTATTTTTTTAAACTCCTCGAAAGTAATCATCGTAATGCCTCCATATTTATTTAATGACAGGCGGGCAACAAGGGAAGGCCTTTTTAAGAAAGCCTTCCCTTGCGGGTTTCAAGGCTTACTTAAGGTTGGGTTCTTTTTTCTCCAGGGATTTTTGCCGCATCTTTAACTCGTTGATTTCCTTATAAAGCTTATCCAGCGAGTTTTGATGGAAAATTTCATTCTCCTGCATCTCTTTCTGCTGATTATCCAGCATCTCCTGGAGTTGGGCTATATGGGCGTCTCTATCCTTTACCGCTTGATTCAATTGAGATACTTCGTTTTCCAGCTGCTCGGCCTTTTTTGCCTTTTCAATGGTCGCGCAACCGGAGAGGCTTAGAATACAAGACCCTAAAATTAAAATTTTTATTGCTCCCATTTTCCCTCCTTATTTGCCATTCCCATATGGGTTTGGAATAGGTTATTTTTTTATAGGCCCTGCAGTCGTAGCGATAAATCTATAAGTGTCTTGACCAGAAACGACCTTAGAAACATAATTATCAAGAATGCAATAATGGGCGAGATATCAATGCCGAATTTTAATCCGAGCGGTAATACCCTTCTTATCGGCTCTAATACCGGCTCGGTAACCTTATATAAAAACTGCACAATCGGGTTAAAGGGATCGGGGTTCACCCAGCTAATCAATGCCCTGATAAGTATGACCCAGTAATATATTCTTAGGACTATATCCAGGACACCGGCCACGGATACCAAAAAGTTAGAAGCCACAAACATATACCTTATCCTCCTCGTAAAATCAGTATACTATTATAATAATGCTTTGTAAATTCCTAATTGGGGGAACCGCCCAGGTAGGCTTCCCGTAGATAATCCAGGAAGACGTGGAACCTTTCGTGCATGCCTGAACCGATTCTTTCGATCTCTATCCTCTCAAATTTCTCAGATAACTCCTCCTGTTTGTTTTTGGAGAGGCTTGCGTCCGCCATGGGATAGAGCAGGTTATCCTCTTTATCAATATGCCGGGATAAAAGGTTAATATAATTCCTGGCATTTTTAATAAATTTTAACGCGGCCTCCTCGTCCGCCTTCGCCTTATATCCCATAACTGCCTCTTTCATCATTAAGGCGTAATCCCGCCCCTCCTTATGCTCGGCAAGCATAACTCCCAGCGGGCCGCCTTCTTTTAGGACCCCTGCCTTTTCCATTGCCGGGAAAAGCAGGTCCTCCTCTTTTGCGTGGTGGCATTTATCGGCAAAAACCTGGATAAATTCGATTATATGCTCAAGATGGTTTGTATCAACGCGCTTGCCTGCTTCGAGCCTTTTGCAGATCTCCTCCAAAACTTCAAGCATTAATTTTATTCCTGCGTGCTCTGCCTTCAATTGCTCGGTGGCTTTCACCGCCCTACCTCAAGCCCGCGTCAACCCGGAAATGCTTAATTTCCGCCGGAAGAGAAGGAATTTTATACCCCGCTTCTTTCTTTTTCTTCTTGCAGTGGCGCAGGTCAGAGGCGTGTTTTTTACTCATCCCAAATGCCTTTCTTTTTCCTTTAGTTGACATCCTTACCTCCTCGAGTTCAATTGCAATTGATGCCGGCTGGCGTTTATAAAGATTATACCACTTCCTTATAAAATTTCTAAAAAATTTAAAGAAGGCTGAAGGGAAATTACTTATACGCTTTCCACGCTTTTGCGGTCGCATTTTACGACTTCAAGCCGGGTGCCTAAGGAAACTGTCCCCCCGGGAAGAAAGAGGGATGATTGAATTCCCTGCTTATAGCAATCCAGAAAAAGGTTAAATTTTTGTATTATGGTGGTATAATAAGTTCTATACCGATGCGGCTTTGGAATTCAATTCAAGAAAGGAGAAGGGATATGCCCTGGATTATACTTCCTCCCCGGCTCTGGCTTCTTGTGCGTAGATACCAGACGGATAAAAATTACAGAAAATTCATCAACTGGCTTTATATGATTTTCGGTGGCAGCGCGATTATCGCTACTCTGGGCGGGATAATTTATGGCTGGTTACGCCACTCTCTTTAATCCCATAAAACTCTTCCAAACCTAAACTTTCACGGTGTATAAACGAAGCAATAAAATAAGACGTAACTACTGTGCCCAAATACAATGGGAGTAGGGCTGCATTTGCGACTTTTGGCGAATATGTCCAGGAGGCGTCTAAATAGATAAGAATAAGCAGCAAAAAATAAATCACAAACAGATAAAAGGGGCTGGGCAACAAATGCAGGGGAATTTCGCTTTTGTTGTGTTTTAGCTCTTCTATTTGCAAAGACTGTCTGATGAGTTTCATTAAATATGACAGTGCCCAGATAAGCATAAGAAAAGCCGCAGGAGGAATTATTGGCGGTCCAATCAGGATAAAGTCGTAGAGACCATGAAAACTTACCGCAACAATGATTCCCCGCATAAGGAATTTTAAAGACAAGAGGGTCTTAGCGGGGGTTTTCTCCTTCCCATATTCTGCTGCGCGGTAGAGATGATAACCCAATATTCCGGAAAGCGTAAAATGGAGGGGGGCAGCGGTGAGAAATCTGCCCACAAAAGTAACATCGCCTCTTCCGACGAAGTAGGAATAGTTTTCTATTGTAGCAAAACCTAATCCCGACAAACCAGCGAATAGGATAGCATCGTAAGAATTATTGACTCTCCGGGTTAATCTCCAAACGAAAATAAAAGGAATAATCTTGGCTAACTCTTCTCCTAACCCAACCACGAAAATACAGAAATTGAGGTTATGCATAAACGAAGCAGTGAGATTAAGACCGAGATTGAATTCAAAAAAGTCATACCAGATTCCCGCGGCAATTGTAGAGATGCCGCCGAGAGAAAATATAAAAAGGCGAGAGATAAGCGGGTCTCGCTCAAAGATATCAAAACCAGAAAAGTAGAGGAACCAGAATATCCCGATAAGAGTAACCGCGATTAATGCAAAAATATCCAATCCTTCGAAGTGCCGCATAAATCCTGTCCATATATACTGCGGTACGTCTTTCATTAAATAAAAAATATTATTTTTCAAAGAATAGGCTATCCGGCCGAAATAAGGAGCGCGGATAATGGCTTGTAAGGCGGGGATATCTTTGAATCTTATGGCATTGTAGATTAAATTTTCAATGGCAAACTCCACTGCCCCTTCCTGGGCAATTTCTTTTTCAAAATAACCTCTTGCTTCATCCCACTGACCCTTGCTGGCTAATACAAATCCCATACAATTATTGAGGTATTTCAGTTGGGGATTATATTGGAGAGCGTTCCGGAAGGCATTGAGCGCCTCATCATCTCTTTTGTCTAATAGATAAATATATCCGATAGCCCACCAGCTGACCGCTTCTTCGGGATAAAACGCCACGCGCTGGGTGTAACGCGGGAGCATATGTTTTAAAAAACCTGCTTCAGATCCAGTTGAGGAAAGACACTCAAACGCAGTCTTGATTAAATTTCTTTGCCGGTCAACGTTGTCCGGCTCAGCCGCCGCCAGCCGGGTATAGATTTCTCTTGCCCGGCAGGGAAGGTTATATGCCAGATATCCCTCAGCGAACCTTTCTTCAGAGAAGGGAATTTTAGATAAATAAAAATTCGTAAAGATTATAATAGACACAGAGGCAAGAAATAGAACACCGGTAATGACTTTATGGCTTTTTTTGTTCTCCATGAAAATAAGGACAGGGAATTTAAATAAAAGCAGATAATATAACAAATAATATATCAAAGATGGTATAGAAACGAAAAGATCCTTTAAGGTGATTTTTGTCTTCCAGGTAAGTTTCTCTTGGTTCCGGGGAGGAGGCTTTTTCATCTTTAACCCTTTCAATTATACACCGCTTTAATAAAAAGAAGAATTCTTTTTTCTTTTTTGCTTTTCTGGTTGACTTTTAAGAAACGCAGTGACCTTACCCCCTGAACGATAAGAAGGGTTTAGAGGAGAAACTGCCAGAGATAGAGAGAAGTAGCGGCGGGTGGTTAGAACCAGCAAAAGAATTCGTAACTGCTTGTAATCAAGCAGGTTCTGTCGCTGGGCAGGAAATTTTAAGCCTCAAAAAAGATTTTTTAAAAGTTC
>SBBM01000001.1 GCA_005239725.1 Planctomycetales bacterium
ACCTGGCCTCCTTGATTATGCCAAACATATTACCATGCCCCGCTTTGAAAGCGGACACTTCATTTGTTAAAGAACAGGACACTTCACTATTTTATAACACTTATTTAGTATAAAATATTTGACCACCCTTTCTAAGTCAATACTTTTTGCAATACATTAAACAGGTAACCTGTGAATATGATACCGAGCGCGGTTATGCCAAAAAAGGCAGCTATTAATCTTAGTTTCATTATTCTTCTTAACATAACTGCCTCAGGAAGGCTCAACGCGGCAACCGCCATCATAAATGCCAGGGCAGTCCCTAAGGGGAACCCCTTCTGGAACAAAACAACAGCAATGGGGATAATCGCCGCACAGCTTCCGTACATAGGGATGCCGATAAGGGTAGCGATGGGCACGGAAAATAATTCCGTCTTTGCCACAAGTGATTGCACCGCCTCCTGCGGCACATAATTGTGGATAATTGCCCCCAGACCTACACCGGCAAGCACCCAAACCCAGAGCTTTTTCACGATATACCCTGCTTCTTTAATTCCGAAATACATTCTTTGTTTTATTCCTTTATATTCTATAACGCAGGCCTCTTTTTCACTTTCAGGGACAATGTCTTTTTCAATATATTTCTCCAGTTTCATTTTGCCGAGGATAATCCCTGCGACAACCCCTATGCTCATGCCGCTGATAACATAGGCCAAGGTGACCTTCCAGCCGAAAAAACCAATCATCAGCACAACCAGGTATTCGTTAATAAGCGGAGAGGTAATCAGGAAGGAAAAGGTTAACCCTAAAGGAATACCTCCCTCCAGAAAACTTATAAAAAGCGGAATTGAAGAGCAGGAGCAGAATGGGGTCACTGCCCCGAATAAAGAAGCCAGGAAATTCCCTAATATCCCTTTTCCTATAAGCCATTCCTTGACTTTATGCTGCGGCAAAAATGTACGCAAGAACCCGATAACCGTTATCATGGCAAAAAGCAGAAATAGGATTTTTATGGAGTCGTAAATAAAGAAATTTACGGCCCGGCCTATCCTGGACAGGGGATCAAATTTTAAAAACGAATACGTCAGCCAATCGGATGTTAACTGCAGCATGAAGCACCTTTGGGATTATCACCACAGCAGGATTTTGCTGTTTCAGCCTTCTCTTTCATTTTTTTGTCTAACTTTTCAGCCAATTTGCCAAAGAAACTTTTCTTCTTTCCGCTTTTCTCATTACCTTTGTTTTCCACCATGTCTTCCCCCTTCTTCTTATCATGCATGAAAGTATCTCCTTCTAAAATATAATCCCACATTCACTAAACTGATAAGCACGGGCACCTCAATCAAGGGCCCAATGACCGCGGCAAACGCCTGGCCGGAGTAAATATTCCCCGCTATTCATAGCGGGGAATATTTAGTATCGGCGGGTAAAAGAACCCAAGCAAAACTCCTAAGACCATAGCAAGAAATACATTACATTATATCGTTTACAATAAATAAGGGGCAACTCTTTATTAGAGTTGCCCCTTATTGAAGAATCCCGATTTAAGTATTAAACGTACTCAATGGTGCGCGACTTTATTATATAGTATTCGTTATACTTAGGATAATACGCCCGCAGGTGATCTCGCAACTCCTCCAATGATCTTTGACCTAATCCTGATAGCCTATTGTTAATATAGGCGTAAGTAATCAATGAGCCGAACTTCGGGAAAACTAAACGAGAAATACTCCCTATTTCTCCTAAAGAAATAGTAACGACGTTCTTAGTTTTATTTTCTATCGTAAATCTCATAAGCCTATTGAGATCTTCTTCATTATTTGCTTTAACTGCAATTTTAACTAGATTAGCGCCGTTTCTTTTAGCTTTATTAAGAATATCTTTAAGCATTTTATCATTCGGCGTCATCTTAAAATTGTGCCAAGATACAATAACTACCTTTTTATTTTTCTTTGCAATCCTTACAACTTCCGATAAGATAGGCGATCTTAATTCTATATCCACAGCATCAACTAGCGATATACATTCTTTGAATATGTTTAGTTTTAATTCATTAGAAATGTCTTTTTTCCCACCTTCATCCTTACTACGAACTGTTAAAATTAAGGGAATCCCAATTTTTCTTCTCATTTTAACAGTATTCTTTATATGAAGAAGATCGACTTTCTTGAATTCATCTACCCTGATTTCGAGTATATCAACAAAAACAGACTTATATAGCTTATTGTCTTCGTAGTCAGCAATAGCTATAGCCACCTTAGGAATTTTCCCTAATTCTGTTTTTCCTATTTTTATCATATTAGTATTATAAAACAATACGCCATCCCCTTATTAAGAATGGCATTTTTTGTTAAGTTGCGCTTGTTATTTGTTACCCCCATTTAGCAGGCAGGCATATACCGATTTTACCTTCAATTTCGTTGATTATATAGTTTAACGAATACAATAAGAAAAGTCAAGAATAAAGATGGCTCAATACAGAACTCATACATATGAGCAATACTTCATAGAAATCCCATAAATCACAAAAACACTTATTCTTTACGAAAAACAAGCAAAATCCAGATAATTCAATTACTTAAAGTATAACCAATCAAAAAACCCCGTGTCAAACTTTTTTTCCTCATTCTTTAGACCTTTTTCTCTTCAAGAGATGAACTATATTGATTAAGGTTGAGTAACCTTAACTAATATTGACTAAAGTTGAACAATGTGATAGAGATTGAATCTGCGCTTTTACGGTGCCCACTTAATAAGAATTCCACCACATTTTCACCACATTAATTGCAAAAATAGTGCATTTCTCAATTGCTGATAACTGATGTATTCTGTTAATACTTGCTGTTATGCGTATAAGATTTTGTAAGGGTTACGGACTAACTGCGGATTTTATGAGGGGATTTATTGACTTACGTAAAAAATGAAACGGAGA
>SBBM01000018.1 GCA_005239725.1 Planctomycetales bacterium
CCGCCGTTTATTTTTCCGGCGGCTACCTCTATCATCCTATCGGATATATCTACTGCCTTGATTTCCGAATTTATAAATTTCTCCTGCAAAAGCAGGGTATAATTTCCCGTGCCCGAGCCGATTTCCAGGATTTTATTAACGGGTTTATCCCCGGTCATGCCTAAAAGTTCACAGGCCATACGTTTTTGCACATGCGAATGCATATCATAGGTATGCGCGTGCCTGGAAAAATTTTTGGCAATAGTTGCTTTATCCATTTTTAAATATTTTTTTAAAATCACGGTTTAAAAATGGAATATGCCCTGTTTCGGGCATATAGGTAAATTTTATCCCTCCGGATGCTTCCCGGAAATATTCTGCCGCGCCGGAAGGTACAATTTTATCTTTCCCGCCGTGGAAAATCCGCACCTTCCTTATTTGTTTCAGCGACTCCGCATTTATGGAGGCCCGTGAAAAAAAGTCCAGTCCGGAAATCAAGTTTTCAAGTTCCATCTCTTTAAGATAATCTTTTAAAAGATATTTTTTAAACCAGCTAAAAGCCTCTCTATCATCACCAGAAAAACAATCAAGATAAAATTTATATAAATAGGCCCTCCGGTTTTTGGCAATTTTTTGTTTTATTTCCTTTAATGCAACAGGGTCAAATCTGTGGCAGACGCCCAGGAGAATAAGCCTATTTACTTTATCCGGATTGTTCAAGGCAAACTCGCTTGCCAAAAATCCTCCCAGCGACCAGCCAAAGAGCGAAATTTCCCCTCCCGGTATTTTTTCTAACGCACTTGACAATTCTTTCTCAAATGCAAAGGGATGGAATTTAACCGATAAAAGATAATTGTAATTTAAATCCAGGGTAGAAAAAATCCTGTAATCAGTTGCCCATCCGGGGATTAGAACAAGGGTTTCTTTAAGGCCCCTGTTGACAAATTTAAATTTGGATTCCCGCGATATCATCAATAAGTCTGTCAAGAGTTTCTTTGCCGTGGTTAACCGTTAACGAAAACCTTAACCGCGCCTGCCCATTTGGCACTGTTGGGGGCCTTACGGGAAGCGCCCAATAACCTTTTTCCTGAAGGCGGCAAGCAAGCTCCGTAACCTTAAAATTATCCCCGATAATCACCGGGACTATCTGCGAATCACCTTTTACCTTGAATCCTTTATTTTTAAGGGTGTTGCGGAAATACTGCGCTAAACCGAAGAGTTTCTCCCGGCGGTAAGATTCCTCTTTTACCACTTCGATGCTTGCCAGGTTAGAAGCGATTATTGCCGGAGGCAATGCCGTAGAATAGATAAAACTCCGGCAGGTATTGACCAAATATCCGGTTATTTTTCTGGAAGCAGCCAAATAAGCGCCAAAGCCGGCCAAGGCCTTACTAAACGTCCCCATGATAAAATCTATTTTTTCCCTAAGCCCTGCTTCTTCAACTACGCCGGAACCATTCTTGCCGAATATACCTGTGGCATGCGCCTCATCGACAAATATTTCGCAGCCGTATTTTTCCTTTAAATCCGCCAATTCTTTTAAAGGAGCTTTATCGCCGTCCATGCTGAATACACTTTCGGTAATTATAAGGGCGTTCTTAAATTTATGCCTTTCTTCTTTTAAAATTGACTCAAGATGCCCGGCATCATTGTGTTCAAAACGAAGGAGTTTTGCCCGGGAAAGCATTGTGCCGTCAATGAGGCTGGCGTGAGCTAAGCGGTCAAGAAATATACAATCGCCGCTATCATAAAGCGAACTTATAATCCCCGCATTTGCCTGATACCCGGAATTAAAGAAGAGGGCGGATTCTTTACCTTTAAATTCAGCAGTTTTTTCTTCCAGTCTATGGCACAACTCCGAATCCCCGCTCATCAGGCGCGAGGCAGAGTTTGCCGTGCCGAATTTATCCAATGCGTTTTTAGCTGCCTCAATTAGTTTAGGGTGGCTCGACAACCCCAAGTAATCGTTGGAAGAAAAATCAATATATTCTTTTCCCTTGTAGGATATTTTTCCTTTTGACCGGGAGGAAACCGGCTTTAGCTCCCTAAGCAAGCCTTCCTCTTCTCTTTTTAGCAAGAATTCTTCTATTTTTTCCATAGGGCTTCCACTTCTTCGACAAGCTTCCGGTCTTCTGCTACTTCCCGGCCCCGTATAGTCAAGTAACCGCCGATAAGCATTCCGTTAGCCCCCGCCATAAAAGCCATAGCCTGAAAATCCTTCAGGATAGATTCCCTGCCCGCGGCTATTTTAATAACCTTATCTTGCAATATAATCCTGAAAATCGCGATTGTCCTTATTGTTTCTTCGCAGGAAAGAGGCGTAACATTTTCAAACGGCGTACCTTTAATGGGGACAAGCACATTGAGCGGCACTGAGTCCACATCCAGTTCCTTTAAACAAAGGGCCATTTCAATCCTGTCTTCCATAGTTTCGCCCATGCCGATTATGCCGCCGCTGCAAACCTCCAGGCCTGTACTTTTAGCAGCCCGGATCGTATTTACCCTGTCCTGAAAAGTATGCGTGGAAACTATATTCGGGAAATACCCCGGGGAGGTTTCGATATTGTGGTGATAACGGCTGAGGCCTGCCTGTTTTAGCCGTCGAAAATCATCATCATTTAAAGCCCCCAGAGAAGCGCACATTTTGATACCAACTCTTCCAGTAATCTCAGCAATGGCTGCGCAAACTATTTTTAGCTCCTCTTTGGAAAGGTTATCGCCGCTGGTGACAATATCAAACCTTTCTGCGCCTATTTCTTTTGCGCGTTTAGCCGCCTGGATAATTTCACTTTTGTCTTTAAGCGAATATGCGGGCGCACCAGTTTTATGACGGCCGGACTGAGCGCAGAATTTACAATCTTCGCTGCAGGCGCCGGATTTGGCATTCATAATATTGCACAATTCTACCTTCGGGGCCAAAAACTCCCTGCGCACCTTATCCGCCATAAGAATCAACTCGGGAAGCGGCAACCCTAAGAGTTCTTTTATGTCTTCTCTTTCCAAAATAATCTCCTTGCCCAGAAAGGGCACACTGGCGCAATACCGATTAGCGCCAGGTGTTTAATCGTCAACTATTTTAATATATCGGGTTTACAATTGCAAGCAAAAACGGGGTCAGAATTATTTTTAATAAATAAATCTGACCCCGTTTTATTCTTCGCAAATCTCAAGCCTTCTTTTTTGGCCGCAAGCCTGAAAACAGGCACAACCGGGTTTTACTAACGGCAGTGGATGATGTCCCCGGATATAACCTTTTCAATAAGGCCGGAGTCTTTGCGCACCAGAAGCCCGCCGTCGGCATCAATGCTTACCGCCTCCCCCTCGAGGTGCATCTTTTGAGAGACTACTTTTATACGCCTGCCCAGGGTAATGTTAAAGGCGCGCCATTTATCGAGTATCGCTTGAGTGCCTTTCTCCTGGAATTCAATATAGTTCTTTTCTATCTGGCGCAACAAATCCCGCAGCAATTCTATACGGTTTATGCTTTCCTTCTTCTGCTCCTTTAAAGAAGTGGCCCCGGTTATTAAGTCCTTTTTATCATTATTTACGTTCAGGCCGATACCGATAACTACAAAAGAGGTCCGATCCATTTCGGCATTTAATTCCGTAAGTATCCCCCCTAATTTCTTATGGTGCATTAATATATCGTTAGGCCACTTTATCTGTGCATCCAGTCCGGCTATTATTTTTATTGCTTCACAGATACTCACCGCGGCCAAAAGCGTAAGCACAGGGTTTAAGGAAGGCAATATCTTCGGCCTTAAAATCAGGGACAAATAGATTCCTTTATATTTAGGCGAGACCCAATCTCTGCCCAGCCTTCCCCTGCCTCTTGTCTGGGATTCAGCTAACACAAGCGTGCCTTCAGCTGCGCCTTTTAAGCCTGACTCCATAGCCGCGTCCATGGTTGACGGAACCCTGTCAAAGTATAAGATTTTCTTGCCGATAACTCTTGTATTAAGCCCTGAGGCAACTTCGTACGGCAGGAGCCTGTCCGGGGAAGAAACAAGCTGATATCCTAAATGCGGCACAGCCAGGATTTCATATCCGGCATCCTTTAACTCATGGATGTGTTTCCATAATGCCTGGCGGGTTATGCCGAAATGCCCGCTTAATTCTTCGCCTGAAACATAACCATGCTTTTTCTTCAGGAAATCGAGGATTTTTTCGGATAGCATTATTTCTTCTCGTAAAGAGGGGACATTGCGCGGAGTTTATTGATAACTTTCGGGAGGATATCTAAAAGATAGGTAACTTCTTCTTCCTTTGTCCACCTGCCCAGGGTAAACCTGAGTGAGCCATGGGCGATTTCATGCGGCAGGCCGATGGCTAATAATACATGCGAAGGTTCCAGGGAACTTGAAGTACAGGCAGAACCCGTGGATGCGGCAATACCCAGCATATCCAGGTTAAGTAGCATAGACTCGCCTTCAATATACTTTATGGAAAAATTTACATTATTAGGAAGCCTTTTTAGAGGATGGCCGTTAAGATGGGTTTCAGAAATTTTTTCCTGAATCTCTTTAATCATCCTGTCGCGCAAATTTGCCTGGAATTTTGCCTCTTCCGTCATTTTCCTTCGGCAAAGTCCTGCCGCTTTACCCAAGCCGACTATGCCTGTAGTGTTATGCGTGGAGGCACGCCTACCCTTTTCCTGGTCCCCGCCATGGAAAAACCTTTCGATGCGCGTGCCTTTTCTTATGTATAAAGCGCCCACGCCTTTCGGGCCGTAGAATTTATGCGCTGATAAAGACAAAAGGTCAACGTTTAATTCATTAACATTTACAGGTATATGGCCTACTGTTTGCACCGCATCAGTATGGAAAGGTATGCCTTTTTCACGGGTTATCTTACCGATTTCAGCTATCGGCTGGATTACGCCGATTTCGTTATTGGCGTGCATGACTGAAACTAGAATAGTTTTATCCGTAATTTCCTTTTTAACATCTTCCGGATTAACTAATCCGTCTTTATCTACCCTAAGATACGTTATTTTAAATCCGTGCTTTTCCAGGAATTTACAGGGTTCGGTTATAGCGTGATGCTCGATAGCGCTGGTAATAATATGGTTACCTTTTGCCTCCTGGGCGTAAGCCACGCCCTTAACCGCAAAGTTATTAGATTCCGTGCCACCGGAAGTAAAGACTATCTCCGCAGGGCTCGCCCCTAAAAATGACGCCAAGCCCTCACGGGCATCCTCAATTGCCTTTTTTGCCTCCTGGCCAAAATAATGGATACTTGAAGGATTGCCGAATTTTTCAAAAAAATACGGCTTCATCGCCTCTAACACCTCCGGGTCACAGGGAGTGGTCGCGGCATAATCAAGATAGATCTTTTCCATATAAATTTAGAAATGCACTTCCATGGCGTGCGTGGGGCAAACCTTAACGCAGAGTTCGCAACCGATGCATTTATTATCGTAAAAATGCACCTTGCGCGTAATCGGGTCAACCACTAATGCCTTTGTCGGGCAAATGGGGACACACACACCGCAGTCGGTACACTTGCTTTCGTTGCGGATAATATCCTCGCTTAAAGGCTGGATTTTAACGCCCACGGACTGAAGATACTCCATGCCTTTTTTAAAATCGGCGTCCTTGCCTTTAAGCTCCAATATCATAAGCCCCTCTTCCTGAGGAGTGACATAAGCTTTGAGGATATTAAATTCAAGGCTGTACTCTTTGACCAGTTTATAAATAATCGGCTGCTCTACTAACCTCTGAGGAAAATGTAAAACTATGCGTTTGCAAATCATACGCTAACCACCTCTTTTATCTGCGGCACTTCCTGCTTAAGAAGACGTTCTATGCCCATTTTTAACGTCATTTGAGACATGGGGCAACATCCGCATGCGCCTGTAAGTTTTACCTTAACTATACCGTCAGAGGTAACATCTATTAATTCAACGTTGCCCCCATCAGCCATCAGCATGCCCCTTACTTTATCTAAAGCCTCCTCCACCTGCTCTCGCATATAACCTCCCATAAGGGGGGGCAGAATTATTTTTTGCTTGTGCTTGTGCCGCATATGTAAAAAATAATTCTGACCCCGTTTTTTTATAGTTGCGTTATCGGCCGTTCTTTTAACGGCTTAAACGTGTATCCTGACTCTGCTCCCGGGATAGGCGCAACCGGTTCGCTCAAAAGAAAATCGCCTTTCTTAATCCAGGATTTTAATTCCTCGGCGATTTCCCTGGCCTTGGAATAGCTGGAGAATGCCCCCGTGGGGACTTCTTTGCCCTGGACGGTAATTTTGCCCGATTTTAACTGCGCGTAATTGACTTCTCCCAGAGTGCCCGCTACAAAATGAGGATAATTCTGGCTGTACTCCACAATCGGGGCGTAAATCTCCTCGTCTTTGATGGCGGCAGACTTTGCGATTTCTTCATTCAAGACGGGTATAGGCACACCTATGCCTACATTAAGGCTCACGCCGTAGCCAAGCATGCTTGTCCCCCGCAGCCACTCTGCCTTCATCTGCTTTAAGTCGCCGATAACCGCCAGCGTTCCCGCAGGCGCACAAGGTATCCCGTTCTCTCTCCTCTTAACCATAGGGTTATGCTGTGTGCCATGCCAGGCCACATAGCCTATGCCGCCACCTAAAAATATCCGCGTGCCTACCCCGATAGTCTTATAATAAGGGTCTTTAAGCAAAGGCGAAAGCTGGCCGGCAGAGCAATAATTAGCATTGCCGATGTTCGGCTTAAGCGCACCCATATAGGTATAGATTATTTTATCAGAGGTGTTAACCGCAACGTTATAATTCTGATAAGAGTTGCGGATATTAAAAAGCACGGCCTCGTTTAAATCCTTGAGGCTAATCAGAGTTTCCAGCTTTCTTCTGGGATAACAATCGGTGCCGTAAGCAGTGGCCTCAAGCCGGATATCTTTCCCTTCAAGCAATTCCTGGATTATGTGGCCGCCTCCGTACCTGAATTCCCCGGGATAAATCTTGTTTCTGGGGTCATCGTCAGGAATTGCGGTTGCGCCCAGGTAAATATCCACCGCGGCAAACCCCGCGTAAGCCGGGACATCATTGAGCCTGCAGGTTCCGCCGCCTAACTTTATCCGAGGTTTAGAATGCCCTATATTAAAATAGGCCCCGGATGAGCACATCGGGCCGAAGGTCCCGGTAGTAACGACATCGACTTCTTCGGCTGTCTTTTTAGCCCCCTTCTTATCCACTAAATCAATAATCTCTTCGGCAGTTACTACCACTGCTCTTCCCTCTTTAATCTTTTTATTAATTTCCGCAATTGTCTTCATAAAGTCATTTTCTCCTTTCGTGATTATACCAAACTAAATCCCTCTACACAAACAAATTTGTGGAAAGGTATCTCTCGCCTGTATCCGGCAAGATAACCACAATAAGCTTGTTTTTGTTTTCTTCCCTTTTGGCTATCTCAATTGCCGCCCAGGTAGCTGCCCCCGAAGAAATTCCTACTAATATCCCCTCCTCCTTGGCTAATCTTCTGGATGTGCTGGCAGCATCTTCATTACTTACCCTGATAATTTCGTCAATCAACTCCTTTCTAAGAATATCCGGAATAAACCCTGCGCCGATACCCTGAATTTTATGCGGCCCGGGCTCTCCTCCGGAAAGGACCGGAGAATCTTTCGGCTCAACCGCGATAACCCGAAAATCAGGCTTTCGTTTCTTGATTACTTCGGCAACGCCGGTAAGCGTGCCTCCTGTGCCTACCCCTGAAACCAGTATATCTACCTTACCGTCAGTATCCTTCCATATCTCTTCCGCAGTTGTCTGCCGGTGTATTTTGGGGTTAGCCGGATTTTTAAACTGCTGGGGCATGAATGAATTCGGCATTTCCCTTGCCAGCTCTTCCGCCCTTTTTACCGCGCCTGACATCCCTTCCACTCCCGGCGTCAACACAAGTTCTGCCCCGAAGGCAGTTAACAACTGCCTGCGCTCCATACTCATCGTATCAGGCATAGTTAAAATCAAGCGGTAGCCTTTGGCCGCGCAGACAAAGGCAAGGGCTATCCCCGTATTGCCGCTCGTAGGCTCAATAATCACCGTATCCTTCCTAATCAGATTCTTTTTCTCGGCATCCTCAATCATAGCCAGTCCGATCCTGTCCTTAACGCTTGAAAGGGGATTAAAAGACTCAAGTTTTCCAACCAAACTGGCCTTTAGTCCTTTACCTATATTATTTATCCTGACTAACGGCGTATTCCCTATTAACTTCGTTATATCCTCTGCTATTCTTGCCATTTTTGACTGCACTCCTTTCAAATATTGTAATCAAATGCCTGTTTATTCTTCTTTACCTGGTTAACCAGATCTTCAAAATCTACATTATTAACAATGCTTGAAGCGGCTTCAGTAACTTTCCGGAGTATTTTTCTGAAAACACATTTATAGACATCGCCGCAACCGGAATAGTTCTTTCCGACACAAATTATCGGTTCAATCGGTCCATCAACAAAACGGATAACTTCTCCTAATTTTATTTCCGCCGGATGCCGGGATAAAAGATACCCTCCGATTTTCCCGCGCCTGCTTTCCACGAATCCTCCGCGCTTTAATTCCAAAAGCACCTGTTCAAGAAATTTAAGAGGTATATCTAACCTCTTTGCCAAATCGTGGATAGTCGCAACACCCCTTCCGTAATTAAGCGATAAATCGAGTATCGCCTTTAATGCGTAATCGCCTTTATAAGTTATCTTCATCTCTTCGGATAATGTTTTACCGGCCTGCCTCATCTGTTCGGCAGGCATGTTCAAAGGCACTCCTTATTCGTCGCCCCAGCACCCTATTTTCTTTATAATGTCTATCAAGATAGTAGAGTTTAACATTTTTTAAAAAATTGTCAAGGACTTTTTTAAAAAAAACATTCCGCTAAGAATTTGCGGGCTAATGCCATGAAAATAATCCCCAGCAAAAACGCGATAAAGGCGAGGTTTGAACGTTTGAGGTTAGTCTGCTTATGCATCTCAGGAATTAGGTCTGAGGCGGCTATGTAAATAAACCCCCCTGCTGTCAGAGGAAGTATAAAATTGGAGAACTGGGTTGTTATGTCGGAGATAAAATATCCTGTTAAAGCCCCGGCAATCGCCACTAATGCCGAAATGAAATTGTAGAGCATAGCTTTGCGTCTACTAAACCCCCCATAGATGAGTACCCCGAAATCCCCTAATTCCTGAGGGATTTCGTGAAGAATTATGGCTAACGTCGTTATTACCCCCAGGTTAAAAGATACAATGTAACTTACCGCTATAATCATGCCGTCAATGAAATTATGCAGGCTGTCTCCTATAAGGTTCAGGTATATAAAGGCGTGTATGTCACAGATGCCGTCATGGCAGTGCCGCCAGTAAAAATACTTCTCAAGCAGAAAAAATATGACTATCCCCAGGATAACATTATAAAAAACTGCCATACCCGCCGCCACTTCAATGACCTCAGGCAATATATGCAGGAATGTCGTGCCGATAAGGGCGCCGGCAGAAAAACCGACAAGGCAGAATAAAACCCTGCTCAGCAATTTATCTTTTATTATTAAGGTAAAGATACCGATAAGCGAGATGAGGCTGACTATAAATGTGCTTATAAGAATCTGCGCTAACACCATAATGTTATTATATTATGGCGGGGGTAGAGGGTCAAACACATTTTACCATGGGGGTTTGACTGTTTAATTGCCGTATGCTATCATAAATCTTATGAAACTGTCAAAGTTTACCATTTTCTTCAGCGCATACATTATAATCTCGTCTCTTTTTATGTCCCGGGTCCGGGAGGCATGGGAGGCAATATTCGGCTTAAAGGGATTAATCTTATGCTTTATTCTTTTATTTGCCTCAGCTACATCAGCAATCCTGTATAGTAATATTAAATCAGGCCTTAATGCCAAAAGAATAAGTTTAAGCCTTGGGTTTTGCGCATGGGGCTCGATATTCGCCTGGAGGCAGCCATATTTTTCTGAAAAGGCGCACGTATTGGAATTTGCCCTATTAGGGTGGCTGGTAATGAAAGACTTAAATAAGGGGCTTGCGGATTTGTTAAAGAATGCTTGCCTTGCGCTTATTTTTATAGCACTTATAGGTTCACTCGAAGAGGGCTTTCAAAAATTCCTGCCCTGGAGGGTGTGTGATATAAGGGACATTATAACCGATGCCTTAAGCGGCGGCCTCGGGGTCATCCTCTACATTAACAGTAAACCAAAAATAAAACCCGGCTGATTATAGACTTACCCCAGATTGGGTTTCCTGCCTTTATTGGCCCGCTTTGAACGCCAGTTTAGTTTTCCCCTGCGTTTACGTTTTCCCATGGTTAATGTTTATAATATGTTTTTGGTACTGTTTGTAAAATATAGCGCGCTGCTTCAATAACACAGATGCGCATCGCCTTTTCCATAGGCGTATTGGCATAAGCGGATAACCCGCTGCCCAAACCCCAGCCCCCGAAAAATCCCGACATAAACCCGCCCGGGGTATCGGATGCCTGACCCTGCACGCGCGCGCTAGCCAAAACTTCTGAAGTCACACTATCTGAGATACGGATATTCAGGCTCATGCGCGCCTTATTTAAAGAAGGGCTTAATAATCCGCCCAGCATGCCGTTGCCTACTCCGCCGCCCCCCCCTACTCCTGCCATCCCCCCCGATGCCTGGGGTTCAAATTCAGTCAATGCGGCAGTAATTATTAAGTTTGCCGACCTGGGTTCCGCAAGGCTAAAACGCTTGCTGTTCAAAAGTGCCGTCACCAGCATTTCGCGCAAACCCGAACCGGCTTCACTCCCGGCCCTGGCCGCCTTAACGTCAAAATTTTCCACAACTATATACGCCTTGGGCCCGGAATAAGCAGGAAATGGCGTCAACACAGTAGCATTGCCTACGCGGCCAGGGGGTTTGATTATTGACCGCACCCCCGCACAACCTGCAAAGATATTAATCAGCAATAAATAAGCGGCAATCCCTAATATTTTTCGCATTTTGCTTTCACTATATTTAATTATAATACCATAAGCTACAACAATTTCAATAAATCTTCTATTTGGGAAAGAATGCGGTAGGGCCTTTCTTTCCTTAGTTGCGCAGCTGTGCTTGAACCGGTAGTAACGGCAATAACCTTTAGTTTGGCGCGCCTGCCTGCCTGGACGTCAATAGTCATATCGCCGACGTAGAGAGTTTCTGAGGGTTTTACGGAGAAATGGCGCATAATCCTGTTGAGGATTTCCGGATGCGGCTTGCTGTGTTTTAATTTGTCCGCGCAGAGCACATAATCAAAATACCCTTCTAACTTTAAATGATGCAGCAAAATCCACGAGAATTCGCTCGGCCGGTTGCTGGCAACTGCAAGCGCATAACCTCTATTTTTAAGCGAGCGCAGGAGACCCCTTACCCTCAAGAAGAGGCGCGATTTTTTAATCAGGGCATGCCTGTGGTGCTTGCGGTATGCCATAAGCACTTTATTCAAGTCTTCCTTCTCTATAAATGGCCTGAGAAGGTTTTCATCTCCCCGACCTACTGCCCGGCGGATAACATTATCGGACCGGGCAGGATAACCGGAATTCTTCATTGCATAATTGAAGCTGGCGATTATTGCGGGGTAGGCGTCTATCAGCGTACCATCCAGATCGAATATGATAAGCCTTATTTTATCCATATAAAAACAGGGCAGGAATCTTATCCTGCCCTGAAATTTTTCGCCTAAATCAAGATTTATCCTTCTGCCGCCTGCATCACTTCAGTTACGGCTTCTGTTTCCTGCCCCTCTTCGGGTAAGATTTCTTCCTTGGGAAGAATCCCCTCTTCTCCCATTTCTCCCTCTACCTTCTCTACGCTGATATTCTTAGCAAGGCTACTGCCCCCGGTAACTATATAATCCACGCTTACCGTGTCTTTTACCTTTATTTCAGCTATGGAGTTGGCGCCTTCGTAGGTTGTTTTATCATTTACATTAAGAGTAATGTCTTTTTCAGCCTCAGTTTCATAATCAAAGTATTTAACCGAGAACGCCTTATTCTGGGCATTCAGAGAAACTACCTCCCCCCATAGCCACAAAACTTCAGGCTCAATGGCAGAGGTTTCAGCCTCTTCGGCCTTTATCTGGGCTTCTGCCCCTTCCTGGGCAAAACTTGCAAACGGGCTTAATAATGCCCAAGAAATGCTCGCTATCAGTATAAAACCGGCCACACTCTTCATCTTGCACCTCCGATTTATTAAACTGTTATTTAACCATAATTTACAGGTATTGTCAATGGTAAATAGGCAAGAAAAGCAAGGCAAGCCATACTAGCAGAGTCGTCGAGAGACCAACAGTCAACCCTACCCAAAACCACCTGAAGAATGTTATGCGCACCTTCTTCTCTTTCTCCAGTATTCCCAGGGCAACGATATTAGCGGTAGAACCGACAAGGGTGATGTTGCCCCCGAAGCATCCGCCGAAGAGAAGGGCCCACCAAAGAGGGTGAAGGTTCAAATTTAGAGACTGGAAGCTCTGGATAACCGGGATAAATGCGGCTACCAGGACTACATTATCCAGGATGCTTGAGCCTATTGTGGAGATCCAGAGGACCATGCCTATCAATACCGAGAGGCTATTTCCGGCTAAGCCGGCGAGGTTTCTTGCCAGGACATCGGTTGCCCCGGTGTATTTAAGCGTGCCTGCCTGGGCGAAAAGGAGCATGAAGAATAAAAGCGTCCACCACTCCACGTCTTTCTCGATGTAGTCGCGGGCGCGCTGCCATTTCCAAATCATCAAACAACCACTTGAAATAAGAGGCATGGTAAGCAATATAGTATTTGCCTCTAGCCCCCAAAGTAACTCTAGCCGGTGGTGCAAAGAGATAAAAAATAAGGTAGCCCCAAAAATACCTAAACTAATCTTTAATTCTCTTTCAGGGGGAACAGAAATAAGCCTGACCAGGATTTCATTCTGGCCAAGTTCTTTAATCTTGCGGTCAAGTTCCGATAATTCATTCCTGTACCAAAACCTGACAATAAAGATAGTGAGACCGAGGGATAATAACATTAATGGAAATGCCCGCACAAGAAAATCCTCAAAAGTAAGGCCGGATTTGGCTGCAATAAGTATGCCTATCGGATTGCCCAAGGCAGTGCCGCTTGAACCTATGTTTGTAGATAAAACCGCAACAATTAAAAACGGCACGGGGTCAACTTCAAAATAATCGCAAATTTCCAGTATTGCCGCAACGATAAAAATGATTGAAGTTACTTCATCAATGGCACAGGCCATCAGGCTTGAAATAACGCAGATTAAAAGGAAAAACTTGTTTGCGGTAAAATTCCTCACGCGCAGTATCAGACTTACAATCCAGGCAAAAAACCCTGAACTCTTAAGGAGCCCTACAATAACCATCATCCCCACCAGAAAAAGGATGACTTCTACGGAAGCGGACTTTATCATATTCTCCAAATCGATGGTCCGCGTAATTAACAATATTGAAATGCCTATGAAGGTAAACCCTAAGCGAAAATCCCAGAAAAATAACGTCCCTAAAATAGACACCGAAAATATGGATATGGCCAGGGCCTGATGAGAGCTAAGTCCTATACTCTTTGTGAAAAACCCTAACCCCAAAGAGATACAAATAAGGATAATGAATTTTTTTAACATAACATTTTATAATGGTTGGGCGTTTGCAGCAGCCTTTGCTTCCTCAAACATTGCCTTTAATACATCGCAGCGCGCCACAATCCCGGTCATCCTGCCTGTTTTATCCAAAACCGGAAGGCGGCGCGCCTTCTGGGTCAACATAACCCTTGCCACTTCGCAAAGCGTCGTATCTTCACCTATAGTAACAACTTCCTTGCGCATAAGCTGGGAAACCTTCATTTTGCTTAACTCGGAAAATTTCCTCCTGGTGGACTTAGGGTTTTCTTCATAAATAAATTTTCCTACCTTATCTATATAGCTGGGCAGGATATACGATAAGATGTCTTTTTCGGTAAACATGCCTACTAATTTATCCCCTGAATCAACAACCGGCAGGCCGCTGATTTGCTTTTTTTCAAGCAAATCCAATGCCTCCCGGGCATTGGCATCGGCAGAGATACTCGTAACATTCTTTGTCATTATCTCTTTGACTTTCATCGCGCCGCTCCTTTCGAACCTGCTGTTTTGATTTAACGCAACTCTCTATTTTTAGCTTATTATATAATAAAATAGGCCGGCAGTAAAGAGATGTAAAAAAGGGGTAAATCAAAAGGGGCTGATAAAGCATTTTCAGATACTTATCAGCCCCTTTTATTATAAATTATCCCGGGTTATTCCTTAGCTATGGCGAAAGTAATTATGGCTGCCAGAATTAAAAACGGCCCGGCACAGCCTTTAATGACTTCCCAGGAACTTATCCACCATCCGCGTCCGAGAAGCAAGTATGCCGCTAACCCTAAGAAAACCAGTCCCAAGAGAACCTTAAACATCGTTGACATTATCTTACTTGGTTCTACCTTCTTCTCTTCCTGTTTCACTTCTTCTGCCATTTCTACACCTCCTTTGTCGCTTGTTTACGCTTGTTCACCTGGTTTACTCTTCCACCTGCGGTGAATCCATCCCCACTCCGCAGGGTATTTACGTATATAGGATTCGATTACATTGGTCAATTTCTGTATATTCATAATAATTGTCTCTTCGTTAGTATTGCCTTTTTCCAATCCCAACGCGCGTTCAAAAATAATCTTATGGGTATCATCAGCCTGCCTGACCATAAAACAGGAGATTAGTGCCGCGCCTGTGCGCTGGGCAAAGACTACCGGCCCTGTAGCCGTGGCAGCCTTTCTGCCGAAGAAATCCACGAATACTCCGGCAGTTCCGAAATTCTGGTCTAAAAGCGTAAAGAGAAGTTCGTTATTCCTCAGGCTGCGTATGGAATTCTCCACGCACTCCTTGCGTGGCTGGGTGTATATTGTCTTAATGCCGAATTTATCGCGCTTGTCCTTGAAGAATTTTTCCGCGCGGGGGTCGCGCATATGGCGCATTATGCCGGAAACTTTATAACCCTCTAAACAAAGCTTTCCCAGCATTAAAGGGAAATTCCCGAAGTGCGCGCTCACTACAATTACTCCCTTACCGGCTGATAAGGCCTCCTCAAGATTCTCTTTGCCTTCTATAGCCACACGCTCCTTCAAAAGACTGGGATGCTCCATGAGAAATATCAATTCAATCGCAGATTTGGCTATATTGGTAAAGCACTCCCTGGCAATCCCTTCTATTTCAGACGCAGATTTGTCCTTGCCAAAAGCAGTCGTAAGGCCCTCCAGGGCAATCTTCCTTTGTTTACCGGCAATTCCATAGCCTATGAAAGCAAGGCTGCGCGCAAAACGATAAATACAACCCGGCGGGAGAATGTTAATTATCAAAGAGCATAAATTTAACGCTAACCATCCGAAGAAATAACCGATGTTTTTGCGTGTTTTCTTTGCATCCATGATGTCATAGATAAAAAAGTATAGCAAAAAGCGGGGAAAATGCAAGGAAATTCATAACTTGTATCCAATTTTACGCAAAAACCCCTTGCGCCAGGCTATATCCTCATCAGATTCAATACCCTTAGGTCCTGCGCCGTCAATAATCCCCAATATCCCCCTGCCCTCAGCAGTTTCCGCAATGATTACCTGGACAGGATTGGCCGATGCGCAATATATATTACAGACCTCCGGGATATTCTTAACCGCATTTAACATATTTATAGGGTAAGCGTTTCTTAAAAAAATAATAAAACTGTGGCCTGCGCCTATTTCGAGCATGTTCTCCTGGGCTAAAGACTTCAGTTCCGGGTCATTTCCCTCTGACCTGATTTTACAGGCGCCCGAAGATTCGCAAAAGGCAAGGCCAAACTTTATCCCCGGCACACTATTAACTAATGCCTCATATAAATCTTCGACCGTCTTAATAAAATGGCTCTGTCCCAGTATCACATTGACGTCATCGGGTTTATTAATTTTGATTGCCTTAAAATTTAACATTGAGCACCTTAAGCTTTTTGAGCACAATACTCTTTTGTTTAGCGAAATCCCGCTTCCTTTTAGCGGGAGATTTCGCGAAACCGCACCCGGCCAACATCTAGAAAGATATATTTTTCTGGGTGTGGGGTAAATTCAGCCAGCAAATTTATGTTCGCTATCCGCTCCATAAATTTGGGCTTCATTTATTTTATCACAAATAATTTGAAATGTGGAGCAAATATAATATAATTAATTTATGAATTATGACCCTAAAGAGCATTACCAAAAAGTCAGCAGGGTATTACTTCGGATATTATTCCTGAACTGGGGCGTAGCCGTAGCAAAGATTCTTTATGGTCTGTTTATCCACTGCATAAGCATAACTGCTGACGGCCTCCATTCATTATCCGACGGAGCAGCCAATATCATCGGGTTAATCGGGATAAATATTGCCTGCCAGCCTAAAGACAGAGAGCACCCTTACGGCCATAAGAAATATGAAACATTCTTTTCCCTGGTTATGGGGGCCGTCCTTTTTTTCATTTGTTTTAACCTGCTCAAAGAAGGCATAAAACGGCTCTACCATCCTGTAACCCCCTTAATTGACTTGCAGAGCTTCCTGATAATGCTAATTACGTTGGCGATTAATATCGGGGCAATGCGCTACGAATACAAAAAAGGCAGGGCGCTAAAAAGCGATATACTCGTATCCGATTCAATGCACACGCGGGCGGACATCTTTATCTCTCTTTCGGTTATAATCGCGCTTGTTTTTATTAAATCGGGCTTCCCTGTTTTAGACCCCATTGTCATGATTATCATTTCATTATTCATCGCACATTCAGGATTTGAAATAATACGGGAGAGCTCCCGGGTACTCTGCGACATGGCCCCCATAGTTGATATTAAGAAAATAGAGGATATTATTTTAGGCATAACGGGAGTGAAAACCTGCCATAAGATACGCACACGGGGAAGGATAGATGATATCTATATTGATTTACATGTCCAGGTAAAAAAAGACATGCACATGGACGAAGCGCATAAAATAAGTTATAACATTGAAGAGGCGGTTAAAAAGGGCATCCCGGGCGTAAGCGATGTGGTGGTGCATATGGAACCACAAGAGGGTTAACCCTTCCACTATACATTCAGGGTTAATTCTGAGCGGCGTCGAATGAATTAAATCCCCTTCAGAATAAACCAGAGTCCGATACTGGAGATTATCCCCATAAACCCACCGAAATAAAAGGGGGCGCTTGCCCCGAAAAATTTCCAGAGCATTCCGGCAAGTAAAGACGCGGGCAATAACCCCATACCTATAAGGGTGGCATGCAAGCCTATGACGGTAGCGCGCAGATTAGCCGGGGCGATATCCGCTACCAGGGCCTTTTCTACACCTTCGCTAAACCCGATATATAAACCGTAAACTCCGAACAATAACCAAAAATTGGCCGGGGAGTTGTTGGCGGCAAAACCTAAATACACCAGGCCGTAAAAGAAATAACCCAGGACTAATAATTTCTTTCTGCCTATTTTATCAGAAAGATGCGATGCAGGATATGCGGTTAATCCGTAAACAATATTATAAACTAAGTAAAAAAGGAGTACCCGGGTTAAAGGGCTGCCTAATTTTTGCGCGCGCAACAACAAGAATTGATTGGAAGAATTACCCAGGGTAAATATAAAGGTAAAAATAAGGAATAATTTCAGCTTTTTATCCAGGGGGTGCCATTTAAATTGAAGCCTTTCTTTCGGATTTCTAATTTCCTTCTTTTTCTCTTTTACAAAAAATAAGAATACCACCCCTAAAACCGCGGGTATAAGCGAAAAGAGGAATACATTTCTAAAGTCCCCTTTATAACGGTTGATTAAAAGATACGCCAAAAAAACGCCTGTAGCTGCACCCAGGGTATCCATGGCCCTGTGCAGGCCGAATGCCGCACCTCTCTTATTCTCCTTAGCACTGTCGGCGATTATGGCATCCCGGGGCGCAGTGCGTACGCCTTTGCCGAAACGGTCAATAATCCGGCCGAAGAAAACATAACCCCAGCTATTTGATACGTAGAGTAAAAACTTGCCCGCTCCGGAAGAAACGTAACCCAATATAGTAAATGGTTTTCTTAATTTCAGCCTATCGGAAAAATACCCTGAAAATACCTTAAGAAGGCTGGCAAGGCTTTCCGCCACCCCTTCAATCAGTCCCAGCAGGGCAGGGCTTGCGCCCAGCCGTGTAACCAGGTAGACCGGTAATATCGGATAAACCATTTCGCTGGAGATATCTGTCAATAAGCTGGTTATGCCCAATAAGATAATGTTAAGCATGTCCTATCCTAAATAATCTAACGGGTCCCGGGGTACGCCGTCTTTTCTTACTTCAAAATGCAGGTGCGCCTGGATAGTGCGGTAGTTGGCGTTGCCGGTTTTGCCTACTGCGCCGATAACCTGCTTCTGCCGGACAAATTGGCCCTTAGTTACCTGGATTTCAGAAAGGTGCCCGTATATTGTAATAATCCCTCCGGCATGTTGAATAATAACATATTTACCCATACCGTTATTTTCAGTAGCAGAAATAACCCTCCCTGAGCGGCTGGCGAAAACAGGAGCGCCGATTTTCCCGGAAAGGTCAATGCCCTCATGTAGCCTGTTCCCGTTGCGCGGGCTGGCGAAAAATCCGCTTCCCCCGGAATCGCAGCGCACAATAATACTCCCTTTATAATCTAGGGGGCAGATAAAATATTCTTTATCCAGATAGCAGAGGGCAGCCAGGATGAAAACCGAAAAAATAACAAATATAATTAATGTTATTTTCTTAAGCATTTTTTATTTTATATTGATAAGGAATTATACTATAAAAAATAAAAATTAAACAAAATAAAATAAATATGTCGCCGTAACGCGCATAAAAACTTTTTTCTTTATTTGCGGTAAGGGTAATTTCTTCTGTGTCATAACCGTCAATAAAAATATTCCTTCTGGCTTTATCTTCTACTAAAGAAACAATCCTGCCTAAAGGATTAATAAACCCCGAAATGCCCGTATTTGCCGCGCGGACTAAGAATACGCGGTTTTCAATTGCCCTGAACACAGATGCCTGCAGGTGCTGATAAGGGGCGCTTGTTTCTTTATACCAGGCGTCATTGGTGATGTTTACCAGAAATTCTGCCCCGCGTTTTACAAATTGGCGCGAAAGTTCCGGGAATAAATCTTCGAAACAGATTAATACAGAAAACTTTTTTTGAAATACAGTATAATCTCTTCCTGCGGCGATATCCCCTATCGGGACAATAGTTTCCAAAAAAGGAAAGATATTCTTTAAAGGTATATACTCGCCGAAAGGGACAAGGTGGATTTTATCGTATTTACTCAATAGCCCAGCGCCCTTAGAGACTAATAATGCGCTGTTGTAATAAAGATTATCTTTAACGGTTACCGCCCCGAAGAGTAAAGGCGCATTTATTTCTTTTAGGGAATCACCCAGGCTGTCATAATATAAAGGCCCGGATAAAACCAAAGGATAAGACGCCTCCGGCCAGATTACTAAATCAGGTTTATCTTTAAGGCTCGCTGCAGTTAAATTTGAATATTTATTAATGATGAAATCCTGTGCGCCCGCATCCCATTTCAATTCCTGGGGAATATTTCCCTGGATAACGGAAACTTTGATTGGCTGCTGGTCTGCGGCCTCCGATCTCCGGTAAATTTTAAGGTACCCGTATATCAATACTCCGATTATGCATATTATAACCAGGAAAAAACTTTTCGCCCCACTGGCAACGGGCAACTGGCGACTGGCGGCATAATATATAAAAACATTGGCCACCATAATTAAAAATGATACCCCCCAGGCTCCGGTAATATCGGCAAACTGGATAATCAGGAGGTTATTATATTGTGAATATCCCAAGAGTGCCCAGGGGAAACCCGTCAAAAGGTGGCTACGCACGTATTCTAAGATAACCCAAACCGAAGGAATGAAAAATAAATTTTTAGCGGATAGCGGATAGCGGATAGCGGATACAACCAAACCAAAAAAACCGAAATAGAGCGCAAGGTATAAAACCAGCAGTAATGTGCCTAAAGTGGTAACGTGCACCAGCCAATAAATACACCCGGACCAGAAGATAACACCCGTAAGATAAGAAATCAGGAATGACCTGAATTTTGATTTGCCTTTTAACGCAGAGAATAACGGCACAAAAGCAAACCAGGCACAAATCCAGAGGTTAAAATTGGGGAAAGATAAGATAAGAAGTGCTGCGGATGATACGGATAGACATAAATCTTTTGCTGTGAACTGTAAACTGTGCCTGTCCGCCAATGCTTCGATAGCGGAAACTGTAAACTTTTTTAACGTCCGCAGCACTTTTTGTACTTTTTGTTTGACCCGCAAGGGCAAGGGTCATTCCTGCCAACTTTCGGGTGTGCCGATTGGACCGGCGCCTGAGGAACTATTTTTCTATGAGGCCCGGGAGGGCCTTCCGAAGAAAACTCATTTGTTTTTTCAAGTTTTGCAATTTCAGGATGAGATAGTTCTTGGGGAACGGAAGTGAAAATACCTTTAAATCTTTCCGGCTTAACCGGCTGCAATTTAAATATGCCTTCAATCGCCTCCTCCTCAATGCTTGCAATCATGTTACTGAAATATTCGAACGCCTCGCGTTTATATTCTATCAGCGGGTCGCGCTGGCCGTAGGCGCGCAGGCCTATGCCTTCGCGCAGCTTATCCATAGCGTAAAGGTGGTCTTTCCATTTAGTATCGATAATCTGCAAGAATACCATGCGCTCAAGGTGGCGCATTAAATCTGTACCGATAGACTTTTCCTTTTCTTCATAAGCGCTAATTATCCTTCTGAGCAAATCTTCTCTTATCTGGTCCGGGCCCTTATCTTTCAGGGTGGAGGCATCAATATCAGGCAAGCCAAACTTTAATTTCAGGATATCTATGATCTCTTCCGGATTACCTTCCTGGGCATAAACTCCGGATAGAAAACGCTCTATCATCCCCAGGATATCTTCTTTTAAAGAAATTCCCTCTAATATGGCGCGGCGCTGGGAATAAATTACCTCTCTTTGTTTATTCATTACATTATCGTACTCCAGCAGTTGTTTGCGTATTTCAAAGTTGTGTTGCTCAACCCTGCGCTGGGCGATTTCAATTGACTTGCTTACCCAGGGGTGCTCGATTACCTGGCCTTCCTCAAACCCTAATTTTTCCATAATCCCTGTCAGTCTATCCGAGCCGAATAAACGCATCAATTCATCCGACAATGAAACGTAGAACCGAGAAGAGCCAGGGTCTCCCTGCCTGCCGGAACGGCCGCGCAACTGATTATCAATCCGGCGCGACTCATGCCGCTCTGTGCCCAGGACATGCAGGCCCTGCAACTCCACAACCTTATTATGCTCTGCCTCGGTTTCTTTTTTGTAGCGGCTCAGGATTTTCTGGTATTCTTCCTGATAACCGGGACTATCGGGCTTAAGTTTCTGCCGGATAAGGTTCTTGGCCATATATTCCGGGTTTCCTCCCAGCAAAATATCCGTGCCGCGGCCAGCCATATTCGTGGCAATGGTTATTGCTTTATACCTCCCGGCCTGGGCAACAATCTGCGCCTCCATCTCATGGTATTTGGCATTAAGCACCTGATGCGGTATACCGCGCCTTTTTAACATTTCCGATAATCTTTCGGACTTATCAATGGAAATAGTACCCACAAGCACAGGTCTTCCCAGGTTATAAAAATTAACGATTTCCTCAACCACGGCATCAAATTTTTCCTTTTCGGTCTTATAAATACAATCCGGGTAATTAGTGCGGATTAGCGGGCGGTTAGTGGCTATATTAACCACATCCAGTTTATATATGGCCTTAAACTCCTGGGCTTCGGTAAACGCGGTCCCGGTCATGCCTGCCAGTTTTTCATACATCCTGAAATAATTCTGGAAGGTGATTGTAGCTAAAGTCTGGTTCTCGCGTTCAATCTTTATCCCTTCTTTAGATTCAATTGCCTGGTGCAGGCCGTCTGACCAGCGCCTGCCGGGCATGAGCCTTCCGGTAAATTCATCCACGATAATGACCTGTCCGTCTTTTACCACATAGTCCACATCAAGCTTAAAAAACTCTTTTGCCCGTAAAGCCTGGATAGTGTGGTGCCGGTATTCCATTGTCTCAAGGTTATGCAGGCTCTCTATGCCCCAAAGCCTGGATGCCTTACTCTCTCCTTCATCGGTAAGGGCAATAGTCTGGGCCTTTTCATCCGCCAGATAATCGTAACCTTTAGTTAAATCCTCGCCCTTGTATTTAGCGTCAATTTCGTCTTTCTCGATGATGCGCCTGCCTCTTAACCGGTCAGCGATTTTCTTAGCGGTATAATATTTGTCGGTTGACTCTTCGCTTGCCCCGGATATGATAAGCGGGGTGCGCGATTCATCAACCAGGATAGAGTCTACTTCATCAACGATGGCGTAATAAAAACCTCTCTGTACTAAATCCCCGAGGGAATACTTCATATTGTCCCTGAGGTAATCAAACCCGAATTCGTTATTTGTGCCGTAAGTTATATCGCAGGCGTAGGCGCGCTGCCTCTCCTCATCAGACATATCATGCTGTATGACGCCAACGCTTAAACCTAAGAATTCATAAACCGGACCCATCCACTCGCGGTCCCTTTTGGCAAGATAATCATTAACCGTTACTATATGAACGCCTTTACCCAAAAGGGCATTTAGATACGCCGGCAGGGTTGCTACGAGGGTCTTTCCCTCGCCGGTAGCCATCTCGGAAATCTTCCCCTCATGCAGGACCATGCCTCCGGCTATCTGCACGTCAAAATGCCTCAGGCCTATGGTACGCCTTGATGCCTCCCTTACCGCGGCAAAGGCTTCAGGCAAAATTGCGGCGAATACTTTGTTGCGCGTGTTTTTTACTTTTTCTTTTAATTTGTCCTTCTCTTCCGGGATGGACGCAAGGCTAAGCGCTTCTTCTATCGCCTGGATTTCCCCTTCAATGCGCGCCGATTCTTTAACGATATGTTCTTTGAACTTCTGGGACATACCACGTAATTCTAAATCTGTTGCCTTCTGCATTTGCGGCTCAATTTTATTTACCGCAGATACAAACTCTGCCAGCTCCACCATTTTGCCCATGGAGGAAATCGGCATATCAGGGTGAAGGATAATATTTACCCCCGGATAACGGCGCTTAATCGCCTTTTGTTTACCTGCCAAAACTGATTTCTTGATAAAACCCAGCATTTTTAGCTTTTCCCTTTTGACTTTTGGCTCTTTAAATAGGCTTCAATAAACTCATCGAGGCTTCCGTCCATGACGGCATTGACATTCCCGGTCTCGTGCTCGGTGCGGTGGTCCTTAACCATAGTATAGGGATGCATCACATACGAACGTATCTGGCTGCCCCATTCGATTTTTTTCTTTTCGGAATCATAAGTCTTCTGCAGCTCCTGTTCCTTTTTTTCTCTCTCTAATTCATAAAGCTTTGCCTGCAATATTTTTAAGGCGGTCTGCTTATTCTGATACTGCGAGCGTTCATTCTGGCATTGCACAATAATCCCCGTGGGGATATGGGTAATCCTTACTGCGCTGTCGGTCTTTTGCATATGCTGGCCTCCGGGGCCAGAGGCGCGGAATGTTTCTATGCTCAGGTCTTTCTCCTCGATTTTAATCTCCATATTCCCTTCGATTTCCGGGATAACGTCCACTGAAGCAAAAGAGGTGTGCCTGCGCTTATTCGCGTCAAAAGGGGATATGCGCACCAGCCTGTGCACGCCCCTTTCCGTCTTCAGGTAACCATAGACGTATTCCCCCTCGACTAAGAGAGTAACGTTCTTAACCCCTGCTTCTTCGCCATAAAGTATATCAATGGTCTTAATATTATAATTCTTGCTTTCTGCCCAGCGGCTGTACATGCGTAACAACATCCCTACCCAATCGCAGGATTCCGTGCCTCCTGCGCCGGCGTTAATGCTTAAAATAGCGTTATTTTTATCAAATTCTCCGCTTAGAAGCGTCTTAAATTCAAGCGCATCCAGTTCCCGCAGCAGATTATCAATATCTCTGCTTAAATCAGTGGATAACTCCTTATCTTCTTCCTTTAATATCTCGGCTATTTCTTTTGCTTCCTGGTATTTTTTAAAGGCCTTATCCCAGGGTTCAATAACGGATTTTAAGGATTTAACTTGTTTTACTACGGAGGTGGAATTCTGTTCATCGTTCCAGAATCCCGGCTCGGACATCCGGGAAGATAACTCTTCGGATAATTTCTTCTTATTATCTATGTCAAAGATAACCTCTTAGTTGTTCCAGCTTAGCGGATATTCCTGAAAGTCTCGTTTTAAATTCTTCTAACATATTACCCTCCTGGGCTGAATAATCTTTTATCCAGCGGAATCCCCCCGTAAACGGGGCTATTTCTTCGTAAATCCTTTCAAAGCCAGCAGAAATTCGTCTTTTTTGTCGGCAAAGTTAATTGCATCTTCCTCAGTTATTTTATTCTCTTTGATTAACCTCAATAGCGACTGGTCAAAAGACTGCATGCCGAAAACCTCCCCGTCCTCAATATAAGCGGGTATCTCCCAGATCTTTCCTTCCCTTATAAGCCGGCTTATTGTGGGGGTAAGAGTCATTACTTCGTAAGCAGGTATGCGCACTGTGCCGTCCTTTAAAGGTATGAGCCTGAGCGAGATTACGCCTTTCAATAAGGTGGATAACTGAGTGCGTATCTGGGGATGCTGGTGCGGCGGAAAGAAATTAATCATCCTCTCCACGGTCTGAGAGGCGTTTACGGTATGCAGAGTAGTTAATACCAAAACCCCTGTCTCGGCGCTGGTAAGGGCCGCCTGCATCGTTTCGTAATCGCGGATATTACCGATATAAATTACATCCGGGCTCTGCAAGGTAAACGCGCGCAGGGCCACCGGGTAAGAGCTGACATCCTTGCCCAGCTCCCTCTGATTGATAATTGAGTTTTTATCCTTAAAAGTATATTCAATCGGTTCTTCCAGTGTCAATATATGCTTATAGCCGTTGGTATTGATATGTTCAATCATGCTGGCGATTGTCGTAGACTTCCCCGAACCCATGGTGCCTGTAAGTAAAACCATGCCCCGCTTTTCCATTGCTAATTTTTTAAGCACCGCGGCAGGTAGATGCAGTTCTTCCGGGGAAGGTATAGCCGAAGGAATGTTCCTCACAACCATAGACGGCCAGTTACGCTGCATAAAAATACTTACGCGGAAGCGATGGTCGATATCCGGATAATAATAGGCAAAATCAACGTCCAGGTTCTTGCGGAAGAATTCGCTGAGCTCCTCTGACAATAAATCCTTGAGAGACTGGTTAATATTATCAACTGTCACAATCTCTTCTCCGGCGTTTATCACGTTGCCGTTAATGCGCATACGCACATTGCCTCCCGGACGGTAGAACATATCCGAAGCCTCTTTCTCTACCATTAACTTCAAGTAATCTTTTATCCCCATATCGCCTCCAATGAGCACATAACTTACGAATCCGCCTCGGGGGGATGAGTAAGTTATGCGTGCGAATTGGACCCCACACCCAGCCAGCATAATGTAAAGCTATGACTTTCTGGGTGTGGGGTAAATTCAGCCGTACAACTTATGTTCGCTCCCCTCTTTTCGGCGGCTCCATAAGTTGTGGTTTTATTTATTATACCACCTTGCGCGTTTTTTCCGTAGCGGAAAATTCCATATATTTTGCCAACATCAGCCTCGTCTGGGCATCCAGGGCCGGGTTTGAACCCAGGACTAATATTATAAAAGGCACAATAATCCATTCTAAAAGCAACACCACGTTTTTAATCCATTTGACGCCCTTGGGCCTGGGAGGAAGGATTGTCCAGCTTAAAATTATCCAGACTAAACTTGTGCCCAGGGTAAAATTAAGCAGGAGCCCGGTAATCCTGGGTAGGTTATAGCCGATAGGCATCTGGGCAAAAAAACCTCCTCCCAATAAAATCGGCAAAGGCGTAATTATCGTAATGATGATCGCCCAGACAGCCCAGGTTACATGGCTTTCAAGAAGATGGAATGACCTCCTTATTTTTCTTAAAAGAGGGATATTCTTATTGTTTAAAAATCCGTTTACGACAAAGGGGAAATTTTCCACCCCCCAGGCCCATCTCCTCTTCTGCCGGTACTGGACCCTTATAGTCCTTAAAAAACTGCTGCTATAGGCCACGTCCATTGAAACAGTAGTGTATAAAGGCACAACCCGGTAATCACCGTTATAAAAAAGAAATGCCTTCCAATAAACAACCGAATCATCCGAAATCATATTTACCGGCCAATAATTTATATCTATAAGCGTCTTAAAGCTCATGCTGTGGCTTGAGAATGTAACAAACTTCTCCAGGCGCATACTCTCAATCAACTGGCTGAATGACGAGCTTATCTCAACCAGCCTGGCAAAAGAAGGCGCCTGCCAGATATTATTATTATAGACAGGGATAGGCTGGTAACTTGCCTGGTAAGGCTTGGGCGATATTAAAAAATGATAGGTGAGGCAACCGAAATACTCTTTATCTACGCAGGTATCGGCGTCAAAGCAAGAAATAATTACCTTCTCAACGGGTATGCCTTTCCGGGATAAGAGCTCCCTTGCCTTCTTTGCTGCCCAGGTGGCATTGGCGCCCTTAGTGCGAGTTTCTCCGGGCAGCCCGTCGGGATGAAAAGTGGATAAATATTCAAAAAATATCCCCTTAAATTTTCCCTCCAAAACCGCGGCATTCTCCCTTGATAAATTATACCGTTCTTCGAATGCCAATACGACAATCATTTTATCTTTTGGGTAATGCGCTTCTTTTAATGCCTCCAAAGAAGATTGCAGTATTTCCGGCCCCTCTTTATAAATAGGGAAAATAACTAGATGGTATATATCGCTCCAATTCTTGCGCCTATCTAACGCCTGGCAGGAATTAAGCCAATTCTTGTTGCGTTCGCGGCTTAAATTTCTATGGGCCATAACTAATAAGGTAGTTAAATAGACGGTGCGGATAATCCAATAAAAGTCAAAAATAATAATCAATATAGCGCAAAATACAGGATTAATAACAGCCAACGCTATCAGACAGATAATTACCCCCCAGGATATAAAACCGGGTATAATCTCAAGGCATCTCTTTATTCTTTTATCATCGGCCATGGGTTTTAAGGCTCCGGTTTTTCTAAAATGGGCTTACGCCTTATTAATTCCTGGAAGGGGAAAGACCTGGGGCTTAACTCAAGCTTGTAAACATTGTCGTAAAGCCGGCCGTCGGCTGCCCTCTGGGAATCAAGAAAATAGAGCGTATCCGTGCGTAAGTCGTAGAAACTATATGCATTTTTTTTATTCAGATTCATTAATACTACCGCATTGGAATCTGGCTTCGCCTCTAATATTTCTATTTTGCTATCGCTGACCAGGATAATGTGATAACTATCGGAGTGCCAGAATACGTCATTTATGCTGCCTGCGGGGTAATTTATGATAAAGGCAGGCTCGGTAATAGGAGCATACCTTTCCGGCTCTAAATATATTATGCCTATCTGGTGGGCGTTGAAATACAATAATTTTTCTTTGTCCACAGAAAACTGCCACTTTTTAGGCAGTGGAAGTATAGGCAAAAAATCGGCAACCGCCTGAAAATGCCCGCCTTCTAAATCGGACTTATAAATGACATTATCTCTGTAACTAATATAGTAAATAACATCCCCTGCTTCCTCTGCAATAAAAGAAGACACGGGTTCTTTATTCAACTGCTTAACATCCGGCCTCAAAGGGAAGAGAATGATTTTTTCCAGGCGGGTAACTTTTTCAGCCTCTACTGTTGCTTCAACCTGATAGGGATAATGGCCTTCCAATTCCAAATCTAAAAGGTATTTCCCGGGCAGGAGTTCGCTTAAGGTTAGCGGCGTGGCCTGATTCAATAATCTTTTATCCAGGTAGACGTTTGCGCCCGACGGCTGGGTCTTTAAAACGATTAACCCGGTTTTGGTGAATTTAAAAGTGCGGCGGTCAAATTTATAACCTAACGCAAAAGACAGGATAAAGGGTATTCCGGCAAAAAAAGCGCATACGCTAAGGTAAAATAAAACCGCCCTTATCCTCTGTTCCGTAAACATTCTTTAACCTCTTTTTCCAATTCTAAAATTGACTTTTTCCTCCCGGGGCCAAACATATATCCGCCTGATTTATTATCGCTATTTATAACCCGATGGCAAGGAATAATTAAAGGGTAAGGGTTATTCTTGAGTATCTGGCCCACCGCCCGCCAGGCGCGCGGCCTGCCTGCCTTAAGCGCTACCCACTTGTAAGTGCGCACCTCTCCTAAGGGTATCCGCGAGACAATTTTATAAACTCTTCTGGCAAAGGGGGTCATCTGCCGATTATCTTTTTCCTGCGCAAAATATGGTGATAGCCGACGGCGAACCTGTGCGCTTCATCCCTTATCCTGCGTATCAAATTCAGCGCCGGGGTATCCCGGTTAAACTTTATAGGCGTTTCTTTATTCTGGATATAAATATTTTCCCTGTCTTTGGCTATGCTTACCAGGGGAATATTGATGCCCAACTCTTTAATTTCCTTTCCGGCAGTTGATAAATGTGCCTTGCCGCCGTCAATAAGGATTAAATCGGGCAAAACAATATTTTCGGCGACCAGCCTTGAATAGCGCCTGCGCACTACTTCCTTTAACATAGAATAATCGTCAATACCCGCAACAGTTTTAATCCGGAAACGCCTGTAATTATTCTTATCCGGCCTGCCTCTGTAAAAACTTGCCATCGAGCCTGTGGCTTCTTTACCCGCAATATTTGAAATATCAAAAGCCTCTATGCGTAAAGGAAATTTATCTAAACCCAGGAGATTTTTCAGGTCTTCCAATTCATCGGCGCTGCTTATATCTTTGCGGCTCTGGCTGATTACGCTTAAGGCATTTATCTGGTCACGGATTTTCGCCGCCTCCTCGAAATCAAATTCTTTAGATTTTCGGCTCATCTCTTGCGATAATTTTTTAATCAGGGCATCGCTTTTACCTTCCAGAATCATAGATATATCGTCAATTGTCTTTGCATATTTTTCTTTAGCGATTTTTCCGATACAGGGCGCAGGTGAAAGCTTAAGCCGGTAGTAAATACAGGCCTTTTTGGGCAGACGTTTGCAGGAGCGGTAGGGAAAACTGTGCCGGATGATCCTTAGCGCCGCTTTCAACATCTTGGCGCTGGTAAACGGACCGAGGTAACGCCCTCCGCCGTCCTCTTTTTTACGGGTAATGTATATTGCGGGAAATTCTTCGTTGGTTATTTTCACCAGCGGGAAACTCTTGTCATCGCGCAAAGAGACATTATATTTTGGTTTATATTGGTGGACCAGGCTTGCCTCAAGGAGTAACGCCAGGGTTTCATTAGCGCAAACGCGGTATTCAATATCATAAACATTGCTCACAAGCGCCACGGTCTTGCCGGAAGGCTCGCGCGACAAATAACTATTCAAGCGCTTTTTTAAATTCTTGGCCTTGCCGATATAAATAACTTTCCCGGCTTCGTCTTTCATCAAATAAACGCCGGCCTGCTCCGGCACCTTCGCAATTTTATCTCTTAACTTCTCCATAGGGGAC
>SBBM01000026.1 GCA_005239725.1 Planctomycetales bacterium
CCCGGGGATGTTTCAGGTGGGCGAAAAGGTTTCTTGTGGGGAAAAGATCAAAAATATTTCTCTTGAAAAAAGTTACTGAGCGAAGGATAGGAATTACCCCATTGATTGTAACTTATTGATAGGCAATGAGTTACGGCATATCCCCGACGGCGAATATTCGTCGGGAATTTTTTATCTGGCCACACGCATAGTATTACTTTGCAGCGGGAGGGATTATGGGGGATTGTAAAAATATTAAAAAGAATATAGCGATATGCAATTGCACGTATGCCGGATGCCCCAGGCATGGCGTGTGCTGCGAGTGTCTGGCGTATCACAGGCCGGCAGCCCAATTGCCGGCTTGTTACTTTGACGCGAAAGGCGAGCGGACTTACGATCGTTCGTTCGAGAATTATCTGAAAAACGTTAAATAATCCGGTAAAGTCGGTTAAAAAGATGCGTAGCTTAATTGAAGATTTTTTTCATCCGGAAGACCTTAATACAAATATCCGCGCAAAAGCCATTGCCGGACTCACTACTTTTATGACCATGGCTTACATTATTTTTGTAAACCCGGCAGTGATTTCGCAGGCGGGAATGGATTTTGGGGCGGCGATGATGGCTACCTGCATTTCTGCGGCAGCGGCAACGATTATGATGGGTTTTTACGCAAGTTATCCCGTTGCCCTTGCCGCCTTAAAATTATTTACCGGAAAGGGTAGAGGAGTCTCCTGGCTGGTCTATCTCCCGGCAGCATTATTCATTTTAAGGTTTGTCTATCTGAAAGCGCTGTAAAATCCCGGGGAAGAATAAATTGAAGAAGATTTTATTTTTTCTAATGATGGCAGCAATGAGCATGGAGGGTTTAGCTATGGCCAGAGAAAAAGAAATTATATTGCCGCAGCCAGAAACTAAAGGCAAGGTTTCTTTGGAGGAGGCAATTTTTAAAAGGCGCTCGCAGAGGAGGTTTCAGGAAGAGGGTTTGAGTTTAAGGCAAATCAGCCAATTGCTGTGGGCAGGGCAGGGGATAACCGCAAAGCAGGACAGCTTTAATTTTCGCGCTGCCCCTTCTGCAGGGGCACTCTATCCGTTGGAACTATACGCCCTGACAAAAGATGGCCTTTATCATTATATTCCCGAAGGCCATAAACTTGAAATTTTATCTGACGGGGATTTAAGAAGAGATTTGGCTGACGCATGTTTAGGCCAGGATTCAGTGTCTTCCGCTGCGCTGGATATTGTCATCTCTGCGGTGTATGAGCGGGTTACCGCAAAATATGGGCAGCGGGGGGTGCAGTATACGCACATTGAAGCAGGGCATGTAGCCCAGAATATTCATTTACAGGCAACGGCATTGGGCTTAGGCTCGGTTTCTATCGGCGCTTTCAGCAACGATAAAGTAAAAAATATATTAAATCTTTCCGGGGAAGAAGTGCCTTTATACATTATTCCTGTCGGCCACATCTATGAATAAAGAGAATGGCGCTCTAGCTCAAATTGCCGAGCTTTTAAGAAATTGTAAAAGTATCTTGTTTATCACGGGAGCAGGAATTTCTGCGGATTCGGGGTTGCCGACGTACCGGGGAATCGGCGGCTTGTATAATGGCAAATTGACCGAAGACGGTGTCCCCGTAGAAACGGCTTTGGCAGGTCAAACTCTGGAGAGCCGGCCGGAAGTAACCTGGAAATACCTTTTGCAGATAGAAAAAAACTGCCGCAATGCCAGGTTTAACCGGGCTCACGAAGTTATTGCGGAGATGGAAAGGCATTTTGAGCGCGTATGGGTTTTGACCCAGAACATTGACGGATTCCATCATGCTGCCGGCTCGCGCAACGTAATAGATATACACGGCGATATGCATAAGTTGATTTGTAGGCGCTGCGGTAGGCGCAGTACGGTTAAAGATTACGGCGAAATTGATTTTCCGCCGGAATGCCCTGCATGCAAGGGCGTAATCAGGCCGGAGGTGGTTTTTTTCGGAGAGATGCTGCCGGAGGATAAGGTCAGGCTGCTTAGCCGGGAGTTAAGGCAGGGATTTGATATTTATTTTTCAATAGGCACGACCAGTGTTTTTCCTTACATCAGCCAGCCGATAATAACTGCAAGGTATCTGGGTAAGCCCACTGTTGAAATAAACCCTGCGGATAGCGAAATATCGGATATAGTGGATATCAAGTTGCGCATGCGCGCCTCAGAAGCGCTGGATAAAATATGGAAGGACTGTCAGAAGCGATGAAAAAAATCTTATGTGCAATATTGATTGTTTTATTTGCCCCGGGAATTTCCTGGGCAGGTGGAGAATGGGAAAGAGAGGGGAATTTTTATTTTCTTGCCAAGAATAAGCGGGATAATTTCAGCGCGCAAGGCGCAGGCACGAACATATTCCTTACCAAATACCTGAAATACGGAGGTATTGATTTTCTGGTGCGGGGAGCGGCTGACTGGGCCGATTACGGAAGGCTTGACCTCCGGGGAAATAATTTCTTTTCGCTGCCGATACGCCCCGGGATGAAAGTTGATGAGGTGCATTTTCTGGCAGGAGGAAATTACGGCAATAGTTACGAGCACGATAAATTGCTGCGTTTATACGGGGAGAATTATTATTATTCCGTTATAACCATTATCTTCGCCTATCAGGACGGAACTTACAAGATTTTATCCGTGCCGGTATTTTGGGATTGGTTCCGCTTGGGCTCGGCAGAATGGTCTAAGGACGGCGCGAGAATTAAATATTTTCCTGAAAATCCTGTGCGCAAAGACAAAAACATGTGCCATATCAGTTTCGTCAATCCCGCACCAATACAGCCGCTAAAGGACATATTAGTTACCGACAGCTGGCTAAGCGATTACCCGTTTTCCGATATTTTTGCGCTTACCCTTAAATCCCCAGATATGATGGAGTAAACCCCGAGAAGCAGCCGCTAAGAAAATTTAATCTTTTTTACCGTAAAATAAGTAATGATAAAAATCCCCGCCTCAATGGCTACTGTGGCAACCGCCGCTCCCAGGTAGGAAAAAGAAGATATAAGAAGAAATATCAAAGGCAGGCCTATTATCGCCATTACCACGTGAATGCGCGAATAAATGTGGGTCTTGCCGCAGACAAGGAGGAACTGCACGCGGAAGGCATTAGCGCTGATAAAGAATACGGCGATAAGCAGGATTCTTAAGGATAAGACTGTTTCATAGCTGGTTACGCCGCATGCAACCTTTACGATTAACCGCGCAAAAACAAATGCCAGGGGCAGACAGATTAAAGCGATATTGATTGTGATGTGCTGCACGCGTTGCATAAGCTCATAGGCCCTGGATTTATTCCGGTGGAATATTCTGCTTAGGCGGGGGAAAATGGCCTGGGAAAATGAGCCGAGGGGGAATGCCTGGAAAAATCCGGAAATCCTCTCTGCAACGGAATAGAATCCGGTAATGGTATTATTGGTAAGGAGGCCCACCGTAAAGACGCGGGTATTCGTATAGGCGTTTATGGCTATGATAGAAATAAAGATGTCCCATCCGGCCCGTAACTGCTGGCGGACATTCTTATACCCTTCAAATTTAAAGGATACTCTGAATCTTCGGAAGACCAAGTATTGTCCCATAATGCCGGTGAGTAAGAATACTGATGAGTTTATGAGGGGAACCATTAAGTAGTCCCGGGACTCCCTTACAAACATAAAAATAAAAGCCGCGTAGAGGAACCCGCCGATAATATTGAGTTCGGCGATATGCCGCATCTTTTCCGTGCCCTGGAAAAACCATACGGGGAAAATGGTGTTGCCTATTACCGCGCCGAAACTGAAAACATAAATTACCCAATCGTTCCTGAATTTAGGTATAAAATAAACAATAACGCCCATTGCCGCCAGGCTTAAAAAAGCCAGGCTAATTTTTGTCATCATGACCGCCGAAAAAACCCGGCAGACTTTGGCGTGTTCGTCCTGGCAGAGCGAAATCTCTTTTGTCGCGGAGATATTGAACCCGTAATCCGTGAGGAGCATGAAATACTGGACAAAGGACTGCGCAAAGGCTATAAGTCCGAATTTTTCCGGGCCGATGACCCTGAAAAGGTACGGCAGTATTATTACCGGGAGGAGGTAGGTTATGGCCTGTAACGTAGAAAGGGTGCTGACATTTGTCATCACCACTTTGCGTTCTTTGGGGCCTACCATTCTGTAAGCCCGTTTGATTTGTTTTATTAAATGCCGCATACCTTTAATTTACACTCGACCGGGCCTTAAGTCAATAAAGATATTTTGTTGCCTCTTTGTCTCCGCTGATGATATAATTCTATTATGATTAAATTTCCGCAGGGGTTTCTCTGGGGCGCGGCAACATCGGCTTATCAGGTTGAAGGCAATAACGCCAATGCCGACTGGTGGGAATGGGAAAAGAATTCTGGCAGATTTAGGTCCGGCAGGGCCTGCCGCCACTATGAATTTTATAAGCGGGATTTTGACCTGGCTAAAAGCCTGGGTCATAATGCCCATCGCCTCTCTATTGAGTGGAGCCGTATTGAGCCGAGGGAGGGCAAATTCTCCCGCAGGGAACTAAAACACTACTTTGACGTTATCCTCGCGTTAAGAAAGCGCAATATCGAACCGATAGTTACTTTGCATCACTTTACCAACCCTATCTGGTTCAGCAAGCAAGGGGGGTGGGTCAAGCGGCGCTCTGTCGGATATTTTTTGCGCTACTGCGATTTTGTAACCCGCTCCCTGGCAAGATATGTCCGTTACTGGATTACCATAAATGAGCCCACGATATATATATCCCACGCCTATATTATGGGAGTATGGCCTCCGCAGGAAAAATCATACCTGAAAGCGATTGAGGTAGAGGAAAATCTGGCCTCGGCGCATATCGCAGCCTTTCGACTGATGCATAAAATTTATAAAGAATTAAAGCTCGATGGGCCTTACATAAGTATTGCCCAGAATATGATGGCCTTTGTGCCGGGCAAGCGGGATTTAAAGAACTTATTTGCCGCTTACCTGAGGGACAGGGTGTATAATCTGGGGTTCCTGGAGAGAATAGTGCGGCACAATATATTGCGGTATAAAGCCATGGATTTTATCGGGGTCAATTATTACTCGCGGCAGCTGGTAGAGTTAAAGAAATTCGGAATCCCTAATCTGGCGATGGATGTCGGCGATGGCAGGCGTCATCCCTGCGAAAGGAATTCCCTTGGCTGGGATATTTACCCCGAAGGGTTATATGGGGTGCTCCTTGAGCTTAAAAAATACGGCCTGCCCGTAATGATAACCGAGAACGGCATCTGCACTCCTGACGACAACCTGCGCTGGAATTATATACGCGCGCACTTAAAATACATTCACCGCGCCATGAAAAAAGGCGTCAATCTAACGGGATACCTTTACTGGTCGCTCATGGACAATTTTGAGTGGGATAAGGGATTTGCCCCCAGGTTCGGGCTGATAGGTATTGATTATAAGACTTACAGAAGGACCGTCAGGAAAAGTGCCAGGAAGTTTGCCCGCGTATGCAAAACAGGGGTTTTAGAGGATTGACATTCATGGCGAACCAAGTATAATTTTATTATGCCCGACCGAAGACATATTGAGTGAAATAAGAAAAAAGAAGGCCGGATAAGACGCAATGACCTATCTGAGCGAACACAATATCCTTATTTTTCTGATTCAGGTTTTTCTTTTACTCGGGCTCTCCAGGGTTCTCGGAGAATTGTTCCGCATCTGGAAACAGCCCGCCATTACCGCCGAGATTTTAGCCGGGATTTTATTGGGCCCGACGATTTTCGGAAGGTTTTTACCCGCCCTGCATTCACGGATTTTTCCCGCCGATATTATTCAGCAGGGTATGCTTGAAACTGTTGCCTGGCTGGGTTTATTGTTTTTCCTGATGGAAGCGGGCCTTAAGATGGATTTCTCCAGCGCCTGGAGGCACAGAGGAAAGGCTTTAACCATTGCCGTTACGGATATAATCGTTCCGATGGCCATTGCCTTTACCTGCTCATATCTTTTGCCTGAACAATATTTGCTAAACCCCGGGCAGCGCCTGATTTTTAGTTTATTTATGGCAACAGCTCTGACTATCAGCGCCATGCCGGTTACTATCCGCGCCCTCGCCGATTTGAATGTGGCAAAGACCGACATCGGTTTTCTTATAATGTCGGCTCTCTCCGTTAATGAGATTATCGGCTGGATGATTTTTACTTTGATTTTAGGATTTTTCATCCAGGCAAATGTAATGCTGGGGAAAATAATCTTTACTTTCAGTCTAGCCATATTATTCACGGTTTTTTGTTTAACTTCCGGCAGAAGGTTCGCGGATTCAGTGATTTCACACATAAGAAAACGCAACATGCCTGAGCCGGGGAGTTCCCTTACTTTCGTTTGCCTTCTGGGGATTTTTTGCGGCGCGGTTTTTCAAAAGATTGGAATCAACGCATTATTGGGATTTTTTATTGCCGGGGTTGTTGCCGGAGAAGCAAGGGCGCTCCCGGAAAGGACGCGCCAGGTTATCGCCCAGATGGTCTATGCCATTTTTGTCCCGCTCTTTTTTGCCAGGATCGGCCTGGAAATAGATTTTTTAAAGAATTTTAATCTTTTCCTGGTTTTATTTGTGACTTTTATCGGAATCTCCGGGAAGTTTTTTGGCGCCTGGTTAGGAGTGACTTTTACGGATTTACCCCGCGTAAACCGCCTTTCGGTAGCCATCGCCCATATCCCCGGCGGGTCTATGGAAATAGTCATAGGTATCCTGGCATTTAAATATAGTTTAATTTCGCTTCCTGTGCTGGTTGCTATTGTTTTGGGCGGCGTAATTTCTTCGCTAATCCTTGGCCCCTGGCTTAAACATTCGCTTTGCGGCAGGAAAATGGTCAGTGCCCTGGAATTCTTTTCTCATCGAGATATTGCCCCGGAACTAAAGGCTGATTCCCGGGATAACGCCATCCGTGAGCTCTGCGCGCATGCCGCAGAACAGGGTAATTTGCCTTCCGCAGATACTTTAAGCAATATGGTGATTAACCGCGAAGAAAGTATGGGTACGGCAATTGAGGAGGGGATAGCCCTTCCCCATGCGCGCCTGTCTTCTTTAATCCGTCCCCTGGTGGTTTTTGGCCGTGCGAAATCCGGCATAGACTGGAATTCTCCCGACGGAAAGCCCGCGCAATTTATCTTTTTGATTTTAACGCCTCAGGAAGACGACGATATCCAGGTGCAGATATTGCGCATTATAGCCAGGACGATGTGCGATAAAGCGACGCGCGAATCACTTTTGGCGGCAAGCGGGCAGCAGGGGGTATGGCAGGTCATTCAGGAGGCGTTTACAGTGCATCAGGTAGTTAGAAAAAGAAAGTATGGGTTATAATGAAAATTTTTAAAATTATATGCGTATCATTATTTGTCTTGATTCTTATATTGATTTTCGGATTAGTTATTTTTATTAAAACATTTGATGTCAACCGTCTTAAGCCGCAGATTATATCCAGGGCAAGCAAGGCATTGGGCCGCCAGGTGAATTTTGATAAGGCGAAACTCGATATTTCTTTTAGGCGCGGTATAAATTTAAATGTCAATAATCTGGTTATCGCCGATGACCCTGCTTTTGCGAAAGGAGATTTCTTTAGGGTTAAAAATATTTCTTTGGCAGTTGATGTGTTGGGATATGTGTTTCAGAAAAAAATCCAGGTCCCCAACGTCCTTATTGATTCTCCCCGGGTTAACGTAATCCGCCAAAGAGACGGCGGTATTAATGCCCAGAGTATGGGCAGGCCCGGCAAGGTTACTCCGGCAGCGGCGCCTTTGGCAATACCCGCGTTTTTTGTTTCTTATTTAAAAGTCACTGGCGGCACAGTGAATTTTATAGACCACTCCCTTGACCCTCCGATGAGCCTTGAAATCGCGGATTTAAATTTTTTCTTGAATAAAATATCTTTGACCGAAGCCTTTCCGTTTGTTATTGAGGCGGCGGTTTTAAGCGCGAAAAGGAATATCCGCATAGACGGGAAGGTGCAAATTGACTTGAAAAATACTGAAGTTTCCCTATCTCAAGTTAAAGGTACGTTTGACCTTTCCGGCTTATCGCAGGAAAAAATCGTAAATTCTTTCCCGATGGTAAAAGGTATTATTCTTCCGCAGAACCTGAAAGGTAAAATAGAGGTACAGGCTCCGAAATTTACTGCTGGGCCAAAAGGGCTTGCGGCGTTAGCGTTTGATGCTAAGGCGTCTATCGGTATCGGCCAGGGGGTAATAAATGCTTCCGGGGCACTGGATGATTTGGTTGGTTGGAATTACAATGTGGCAGCGAATATTCGAAACCTGAAGATAGAAGATGTGCTTGCCCAATATAAGCCCGCCTTAAAAGCCGAAGGGTTTATTGCAGGTAAGATAAAGGTTAAAGGTAAAGGCCTTGACCCGCAAGCTATAACTTCGAATTTGTCCGGGGATGCCGATATATCTATCACCAGGGCAAAGCTTAAAGATATAAATGTGCTGCGTCTGGTTCTGGATAAAATTTCCCTCCTGCCGGGTTTAGCCCAGAGGCTTGAAGAAGGGTTGCCGGAAAAATACAGGCAGAAGTTAAGCCAAAAAGATACGGTTTTGTCTGATATAAAACTTCCTATTTTGATAGAGAAAGGACGGCTGATTATAAAAGATGCGGTTTTTGGGGCTGAAGGGTTTATGTTTAAAGGTAAGGGCGAGGCGCATTTTGATGGGACTTATTCCCTGGAGGGTTCTTTTTTAGTCCCTCAGGACCTTTCTGCGGCTATTGTGGCAGAGGTCCCGGAAATGCAGTATCTCCTTGATGACTATAAGCAGATTTACATCCCTTTGAAAGTTTCAGGTAAGGCAGGAAAACCGGAGTTTAATCTGGATGCCAACTATATTGCCAAACGGCTGCTGGCCCAGCAGGCCCAGAAGCAGATTTCAAATTTATTGGATAAAATTTTAGGTGAAGGAGAAGGAACAACGCAGGAAGGCGAGGCTGCTCCTCAAGGTGAGCCGGACGATAAAACCAGGATAAAAGAGACTATCGGCAGTCTCCTGGGAGATATTTTTAGATAGGCTATGAAGAAAAAATTAATTTCTTTTTTTGCGCTGGTTTGTTTTATTATTTCTCTATCCGGCTGCGCCACCGTGACCGGGCCTGGCGTAAGCAGGGAAGAAATTGAAAAGACGCGGGAAGAATTAAAAGTCAAGGCATTGGCCTATAAGATTAAACAGATGCAGAGGCTTTATGGTATAGGCAACCGCCTTATGCAGAATATCCCCCCGCAGGATATCACGCGCCCTGCGCAGCCATATATAGGAATGGTATGCCTGCAGATAGATAAATACCTGCAAAAGGTTTATAATTTGAATGCGCAAAAGGGCGTAGTTATTGTGGCGGTTTTAGAAAATAGCCCTGCAGAGGCAATCGGCTTACAGCCCGGGGATATTTTGTTAAGCGTAAATGGCAAGGATATGAATAACCTTAATTATTTTAATGCCTCGGTATCCGGCCTTAAAATAGGAGACCCGCTTCAGCTGAAAATCTTGCGCGCAAGCCAAAAATTAACTTTCGAAACAAGAGTGGCAAAGATACCTATTAATACACCCATAAGCATGGTTGACTGGCAGGAGGTAAATGCAGCAACCGACGGAAAAGTAATCGTCGTTACCTATGGGTTGGTTAATTTTGCCAAGTCCGATGATGAGATTGCCGCGGTAATAGGGCATGAATTGGCGCATGCCGCAAGAGGGCATATATTAAGGGCGCAAGGGGGGCAAATAATCAGCCTTATTGCGGCGCTGACCTTAGGGATTGTAGCGGAAAATAATGCCCCGGGAAGCGGGGAGGGGGTTATGCGCGGGGTAAGCCAGTTCGGCGATATATTTAACGCGAATTTCTCGCGCGACCTTGAGAGAGAAGCGGATTATTTCGGGACGAGGTTTGTCTATTATGCCGGATATGATGTAGACACCTGCGCTACCGTCCAGGAAAGGTTTGCTATAGAGATGCCGGAGAGTATGACTGCAAATTATTTTTCCACCCACCCGAGTTCCCCTGAGCGCGTAGCAAGAATAAAAAAGGAAATCGAGGAGCTAAAAAGCGGAAAGGCAAAATAAACGTTGCCGTTTTTCTTGACTGAAAACCAAAAATAGGTTAATATAATTATTGATGGGGAGGTCGTAGAGCGGCCTGAGAGTTCTGCCGGATTTGATGAAGCAGATTACCCGCAGAACCTGAACTGGATAATGCCAGCGTAGGGATGGTGGAACCCTTATGCTCTGGCATGAGGGTTTTTATTTTTAGGGGGCAGGGAAATGTTTATAAAAATAAACGGCAAGGACGAATGGATTGAAAAACCGGCGAATCTCGCAGAACTTATTGTGAATAAGAGATTTTCCCCGGGGAAAATAGTAGTTGAACATAATTTCCGCATTGTGCCGAAAGAAGAGTGGTCGAAGATTACGGTGGGGGAGAGCGATAATATTGAAATAGTAAGTTTTGTGGGAGGGGGGTAAATGGAAGGTGCGTTGAATATCGGCGGAAAGGTTATAAACAACCGTTTATTTATAGGTACGGGAAAATTTTCAAGTTATCCCTTGATGAAGGAAGTCTTGGAGGCAGCGGAGGCAGCGGTTGTTACCGTGGCTCTACGGCGTGTAGATGCGGGCTCAAAAACCGAAAATATTCTGGATTACATTCCCAGGAATTGCATAATCATGCCGAATACTTCCGGTGCAAGGAATTCCGATGAGGCGGTACGTATAGCAAGGCTTGCTAAAGCGAGCGGCGCGGGGAATTGGATAAAGATAGAGGTCATTCAGGATAACAAATATTTGCTTCCGGATAACCTTGAGACTTTGAAGGCAACTGAAATCCTCGCAAAGGAAGGCTTCGTAGTCCTGCCGTATATGAGTCCGGATTTATCAATAGCCAAAAGGCTGGTTAGTGCCGGGGCCGCTGCGGTTATGCCGTTAGGCTCGCCCATCGGGAGCAACAGAGGGATTAAGACAAAAGAGCTGGTTAATATAATGGTAAGCGAAATCAAAATTCCGGTGATAGTGGATGCCGGGTTAGGCAGTCCCTCGGATGCCTGTAAATGTATGGAGATGGGTTGTGCCGCGGTGCTTGTAAATACCGCTATTGCCATAGCCGATGACCCGGTGAATATGGCAAGGGCGTTTAAAGAAGCAGTGCAGGCAGGCAGGCTGGCATACCTTGTCGGCCTTTCTTCAATAAAAGATTATGCTTCGGCATCTTCACCGCTTACCGGATTCTTACGAGAATAAATAAGAGGGGACGTTTCCCTTCTTTCTTACTATTTGTAAGAGGGGACGTTTCCCTTCTTTCTTACTATTTGTCATTCAAAGGGTTACGGAGTGGTAAATCAGTTTTTTTAAAGGCCAATGTATCAGATAAATATCTATTTTACCTATTCATAACTTGTTACAACATAAGAGGATATAATGAAGGGAAACGTCCCCTACTTAAGAAAGGGGATGCAGGAACAAAAGCAGCTTTTGGAGTTGATTTCTCCGCAAGCAGAGAATTACCTGGAGGAGATGGCCCAGGAGGCCCGACGATTAACTTTAGGGAATTTCGGTAAGGTTATCCAGTTATACACTCCTTTATATTTGTCTAATTATTGCGAAAACCAGTGCGCCTATTGCGGATTTAATTCCAAAAACGAAGTTCCCAGAAAAAAACTAACCCTGGAAGAAGTGGAGAAAGAGGCGGCGTTTATTTCGTCAACCGGACTAAGGCATATTTTAATCCTTACCGGAGATTCCCGGGAAATGAGCCCGCTAAGTTATATCATTGATTGCCTGAAGGTATTAAGGAAATATTTTAGCTCACTTTCCGCAGAAATATATGCGCTCACGGAAAGTGAATATGCCCGGATAGTCAGTGAGGGCGTAGATGGGCTGACTATTTATCAAGAAACCTATGATGAAGGGGTTTATGATAAGGTGCATGTATCAGGGCCGAAAAAAGACTATTTGTTCCGGCTTAATGCCCCGGAGCGGGCGTTAAAAAGCGGCATGCGGAATATGAATATCGGGGTTTTGCTCGGTTTGAATGATTGGAGAAGAGAAGTTTTTTCCCTGGGGCTTCACGCCAAATACCTGCAGGATAAATTTCCGGATGCGGAAATAGGCGTATCAATACCGCGCTTAAGACCGCATGCCGGAGATTTTAAGATACCTTTTGCCGTCACCAACAAAAATATAGTCCAGATTATCACGGCCCTGCGGATCTTTCTGCCGCGCATAGGCATTACTTTGTCCACGCGTGAAAGCCCGGAGTTCAGGGAAAACCTTCTGCCTTTAGGCATTACCCGGATGTCCGCAGGTTCTTCGACGAGAGTAGGCGGGCGCATAGCAGAATATCATGAAGAATCGGATTTGCCGCAATTTGAGGTTTCCGACACAAGAAGCGTGCAAGAGATTAAGGCAATGTTGGCGCAAAAGGGGTATCAACCTGTTTTAAAAGATTGGATTTGAGCACCCTATGTGTTTATTTAGCGAAATCCTGCCAAGCGTAAGCGAGGCAGGGGCAAGATTAAGATGGATGCCTTTCGGAAAAGCCTGATAAAAAAAATAGGCAAAGAGAATTTACGAAAGATTGAAGATGCCCGCATCGGCATTGCCGGAGCAGGTGGGCTTGGCTCAAATTGCGCCTCAAGCCTGGCGCGCGCGGGCTTTAAAAAATTTACCATCGCGGATTTCGATGTTATTGACCCTTCAAACCTGGACAGGCAGTTTTATTTTGCCGACCAGATAGGCATGAATAAGGTGGATGCGCTTAAAATTAATCTCTTGAGGATAAACCCCGGACTGAAAGTTAAAACGGTAAATAAAAAAATAGAAAAGGCGGCTATTGCGAAATTGTTCGGGGATTGCGATTGTGTTATAGAGTGTTTTGATGGGGCGGAATATAAAAGCATGCTTATTGGAGAGCTTCTTAAATTGGGGAAATTTACGGTTTCGGCATCGGGTCTGGGAGGTATTGGCGCAAGCGATGATATAAAGGTGCATAAGATAAAGAATAATTTGATTATCGTCGGCGACTTGAAATCCGATATAGATAAAAAGCCGGCGTTTTCTCCCCGGGTTAATATTGCGGCGGCAAAGCAGGCGGACCTGGCCCTTGAATTCATTGTCAATAAGTGGAAAAAAGTCAAAAAAAAGCGGGCTTAACCTATTCACATATTTTAATAAGCGATATAAGATAATACCGTGATTAAGAAAATCTGGGAAGGGCCTCTCACGACGTTAGGGAAGTTATATGCAGTTACGCAGAATATCAGAAACTTTTTAAGAAGCCTTAAATTCTCATTGATAATCCGGATATTTTCCTGGGCGTTATACGATTTAGCCAACCAATTTTTTATCCTGAACATCGTTTCGTTGTATTTTGTGCGCTGGGTAACTTTGGAAAAGGGGGTGCCGGAGATTTTTTATAGCCTGGCCTTCGGGATATCCATGTTTATCACGGCAATATCAACCCCGTTTTTAGGCGCCGTTTCCGACCACCTGAACAGGCGCATGCCATTCCTGGTAATCCTGACTTTAATCTCGGTTATTTTTACCGCCTTTTTAGGGTTTAGCGAAAACGTATATTTTTCACTTTTATTTTTTGCTATTGCAAATTTCGGCTGTCAGGCAGCGGTAATTTTTTATAATGCCCTTCTGGCGGATATCGCGCCCGAAAATAAAATCGGTTTTGTTTCCGGATTAGGTAGGTGTTTTGCTTACAGCGGGGCATTGCTTGCCCTGTATCTTATTAAACCGGTTGTTATTAAAAGCGGATACAAATCAACTTTTCTTCCTACGGCATTCTTATTCCTGATTTTTGCCCTTCCCTGCTTGATAATGATTAAAGATAAACCTGCCGCAGCCCCAAAAGAATTAAGCCTGCCGGGGATTAAGGCGTTAAAAATAAATTTCTTTAACCTGATTAAGATCAAGGGGTCAAGCGATTATTTAAAGATGTGCTTCTTTTTTCTTTGCGCTATTAATGTAGTAATGGTTTTTATGTCGGTTTATGCGACCATGGTATTTAAATTAAGCGAAAGCGAGCTTTTAAGTTTAATCGGTTTTTCTACTATTTGCGCTGTATTCGGCAGTATTGCCTCAGGCAGTATCAGCGATCGCATCGGGGCTAAAGTTGTTTTGGGCTGCGCAATCGTTTTATGGATATTTGCCCTTTTAACAGGCTCATTGGCTCAAAGTCCGCCTTTTTATTGGATAGTGGGGATATGTACGGGTCTTGCCTTGGGCTCAACCTGGGTGGTTTTACGCGCCATGCTCGTGAAGATGGTTCCTCCGGAGGGGATGGGAGAGGTATTCGGGATATTTAATTTCGTGGGGTATTTTTCTGCGATTGTCGGCGGGCTGTTCTGGGGAGGGGCATTATTGGTTTTTTCCGGCTTAGGTCCGGTAGGCTACCGCATAGCCCTTTTTAGCCTGAACATATTTTTTGTTTTTGGGATTATTTTCTTTTTACGTTTAAGGATTCCTTAAATATTGCCATGGCAGAAGAATTGCTTATCCATAAAATATTTAATTCCACTGCGATCCAATCCGCAGGGCAAGTAGCTTTGCAGATTGAGAAAAACGGACAATGGCAGAAATTTACTTACGCAGAAATCCAGTCACTTGCTTTTAAGGTAACCGCATTTTTATCCAGTAAAGGATTTGGTAAAAATGATTTTGCCGCAATAATCCTGGAGAACAGGCCGGAATGGCCGGTAATTTATTTTGGCGTTGTCCAGGCAGGTATGTCCGCAGTCCCCCTTGACCCGCAATTAAGCCCGGAAGAAATAAAGAATCTTATTGATGACTGCAGGGCAAAGATTATATTTTCTTCCTCCGGTTTATTTAAAGATAAGATTAAAGGCCGCATTAACGTTTCTTCCATCAAAGCGGTTATCCTGGATTTGAAAGGGGAGCCGGAAAGAAATACCTTCTCGTTCTCAGAAATAGAAAATATGCCGCTTGACGCAATAAACTTTCCCTGCGTCCTGCCTTCTGATACAGCCTCTTTGATTTATACTTCCGGCACAACCGGAAAGCCCAAGGGCGTTATGCTCTCCCACTCCAATATCTGCTCAAATTTTTTAAGCATAAAAAGCATGGGCATATGCGCGCAATCGGATAATTTTCTTTCCATTCTGCCGCTTTATCATTCCTATCCCTTTATGGTAACCCTTATTACCCCGCTTTTATTGGGCGCTAAAGTTACCTATATCTTCAGTTTCAAACCTGAAGAATTAATCCGGGTTATAAAAGAAGCCGGGGTAACGCTCTTGGCCGGCGTGCCTCAAGTTTTTTCGCTTTTATATAAGGCAATTCGCGATAAGTTAAAGCAGGTGCCGCCTTTTTTAAGGCCGTTTATAACTCCCTTTTTTAAGGCCGGGCTTAAGAAAGGTTTAGGAGATTTACGTATTTTAGTAAGCGGCGGGGCCAGGCTTGAGCCGGAAGTCGGGAAAGGCCTGGCTAAATTTGGCCTGAGAGTCATCGAAGGATACGGCCTGACTGAGACCTCTCCGGTAGTTACCCTGAATCCTCCGGAAAAAATAAAATTCGGCTCAGTGGGTAAACCCATCCCGGGAGTTGAAATCCGGATAGATAATGCGGATGCAGGCGGCAGAGGAGAAACCCTGATTCGCGGCCCGAATGTAATGCAGGGTTATTTTAATCAGCCCGAATTAACGCAAAACGCGCTAAAAGAAGGCTGGCTTTATTCCGGAGATACGGGTTATATAGATAAAGACGGTTACCTGTTCCTTGAAGGGAGGCAGGAAGAGGTAATTGTGTTGGCTTCAGGCAAGAACATCTATCCCGAAGAGCTGGAGGCATATTATATACAGAGCCCTTATATAAAAGAAATGTGCATATTTCTAAAACGTCAGGATGTTTTCGGCTATTCGAGGGATGCGCTTTTCGCGGTGATTGTCCCTGACCTGGAATATTTTAAGGCGCAGAAGGAGGCCAATATCCGCGAGAAGATACATTGGGAGATTGAGAATATGGCCAGGACCTTGCCGCCATATAAGCATATAATGGGTTTTACGCTTACGAAGGAAGATTTGCCCCGGACAGTATTAAAGAAGATAAAGAGGTTTGCGGTAAAACAAGAATATTCGCAAGAGAAACCCCCGGCTGAAGAAAAAATTATACAGAAAGAATTTTCAAGAGACGACCAGGCAATCCTGGAGAGGGATATTCCTCAAAAGGTTATGCGCTATATTTCAAAAGAAGTCAGGATGCCTGTTTGTCTTGGCAGTCATTTAGAAATAGATTTAGGCATTGATTCTCTTACGCGCGTAGAATTAGGCCTGGGCCTGGAGAAGTTATTCGGGGTAAAGATACCGGATGAATTTTTGTCCGCTGTTTCTACGGTGAGAGAAGTAATTGAAAGCCTTGAAACTTTAATCGAAGGCAGTAAGCCCGGGGCAGGTAAAATTGAAGAGGTGCAAAGGGATTGGAATGCGCTTTTGCGCCAGGCACCGCCGGGAACAATAAGAAGAAAAATAGGTTTGCGTTTCGGGATATGCCAGATATTCCTTGCCTGGTTTTTTAAATTTATCTTCCTTTCGATATTCAGGGTTTTTTGGCTTTTGGGGATAAAGGGAAAAGAGAACCTGCCGGGACGCGGTCCTTATTTAATCTGTCCCAGCCACGCCAGTTATCTCGACGGGCTATTTATATTCGGCAGTATCGGCTTTAAGATTAGTGCAGATACTTATTTTCTAGGCTATCAGCGCATATTCGAACACCCCTTATTAGCCTGGGCAAATAAAATTTCCCGGCTTATCCCGCTAGATGCAGCCGTGCATCTTGCCGATGCAATGCAGGCAGTCTCGTATGTGTTGTCAGCCGGAAAAATAGTCTGCATTTTCCCCGAAGGCATCCGCTCGATAGATTGCGAAGTAAAAGATTTCAAAAAAGGGGTAGGCATATTAATGAAAGAACTGGATGCCCCGGCTGTGCCGGTGTATATCCGGGGCTCGCATCAGTCCTGGCCGAGAGGCAGTCGTTTTCCTCGCCTGCACCCGGTGAAAGTAATTTTTGGCAAGCCTGTAAAGTGGCAGGAGCTGGGAAATACCTATGAAGAGATTTCCAGGGGGCTCAGGGAAGAGGTATTAAAGTTAAAAAAACTTGACGCAACGCGTTTTTAAGTTAAACTTTATTTATATAACCTGAAATATTGCCATGTACGAATCCTATTTTTATCATCCGGACACAGGGTTTAAGACCGATTTGCCTATCCAGGAAATCGAACAGGCAGTTAGAGACGAGCGCGCGGTTTTATGGATTGATATAGTGGATATAGACGATCCGGTTATTGATTTACTTACCACAATCTTTAACCTGCATCCTCTGACCATTGAAGATTTTATCATGCCGAACAGTCGGCCAAAGATAGAAAAATTCAGCGATTATCTTTTTCTGGTTTTATTTGCACTTGAATCCCCGGCGAATAATGCCGCCGAAGGCAAGATGACGGCTAATGAGCTTGATTGCTGCCTCGGCCGTAATTTCCTTATTACTTACCATCTTAACCCGATAAACCCGCTTGCCATATGCAAAGAAAGGATTAAGAAACAATCCCCGATTATAAAGTCCGGGGCAGGCATGCTTTTATATTCGGTGCTTGATTCCTGCGTGGATAGTTATTTCCCGGTCATCCAGGCATTTGATAATCTTGTGGATGAAATGAGCGACGAGCTTTTTAATGCCCCCAGCCAGTCAACACTGCAAAAAATATATAAGCTTAAAAACGATGTTATGTATTTGCGTCGCACTATCGGGCCGCAGGCGGACGTGGTCAATCTTATGACCCGGGGAGACTTTGAGCTGATTTCCGCAGCAAACAGCATTTATTTCCGCAATATTTACGATAACCTGGTCAGGCTTAACGATACGGTAGGCACATCGCGCGATATCATCACCGGCGCCATGGAGGCCTATGTATCCGTAGTTTCAAACCGCCTGAATGAAATTATGAAGACGCTCACCGTTATTGCCACCATTATGATGCCCCTTACATTAATCGCCAGTATTTACGGCATGAATTTTAAGCATATGCCGGAGCTGGAAAATAAGTTTGCCTATCCTGCCATAATCTTCATCATGGTAATTATTACCGCCGGCATGCTTTTTTATTTTAAGCGCAAAAAGTGGCTTTAATTTAAACGTGGAAAAAATCAGAAAAAAGTGGAAATAGCCAATTTACACTTTTCTGGTTTATTTGTAAAGTATAGACGGTTATTCGGAGGAGGCGCATGGCGAAAATAGATGCCTACGAATTCGGCGCAATGACCGTGGACGGCCAGGTTTACCGCAATGATTTGATTATTTTCCCGGATAAGGTAAGGGCTAATTGGTGGCGAAAGTCCGGGCATTCTTTAGCTATCGGAGACTTAAACGAAGTCATAAAGGCAAAGCCGGAGTTATTAGTGGTCGGGATAGGCGCCTCAGGATGCATGCAGGTCCCTTTTTCTACCAAACTTGAGCTCAGGAAAAATGCGATAGAGCTTATTGCGGAGGAGACCCCGAAAGCCGCGCAAATATTTAATGAACAGATAAAATTAGGAGAACAGATAGTTGTCGGTGCGTTCCACTTAACTTGCTAGGAAAGAGGTAAAATCCTGTGTCAGCCATGCGGATGCAGCCCTTGTAAAAAATGCGGCAAGTCCATCAAAAAAGGGACTTGCAGCGGATGCGGCAAGAAACCCGAAGATTGTACCTGTGTCTAAGTATTATAATTTAACAAATTTTCTGCCTGCCAAAATTCCTTGTCTTTATACTTCATATAGCCCTTGCTTTTTCGCTATCCCGGCATTAGAATGTTTATTAAAGCATAATGCAGGGGAATAAATTTGCTTAATTTGAAAGAATATGTCAGGATTTATTTCCGGGTTGCGTTAGCGGCGGCCGCGGTTTATTTTATTTTTATCTGGGCTCAGGATATATTTTCCGGAGAAGAAGGCAGGGTAAGGAAATTTATCATTCAGTCCAGGAAGGCGGTGGAGGCAAGGGATATTTTTGCCTGCGCGGATAAGATTTCCGGCTCTTACCGCGATAAATACGGCAACGAACGTTCGTCTTTAATATATATAACCAGGCAGGTTTTTAGTTATTATGCTAATCTTTTGGTTCATATTCAGAGTATGGATATTAGATTGGATGAAAGCAAAAATGAGGCTGTTGTTGAGATAGTTGCTCTGGTTATCGGAGAGAATAGGCAGAATCAAAAGGAAAAAATTCTAGAAGGCGAGAAGGGGCGTTTCAAGATAAAGTTAATCAAAGAAGATAAAAGGTGGCAGCTGCTGGAGCTTGAATTTTTGGAGTCGCTTCCCATGATGGGCCGTAGCGTTGCCTAAATTGTTGGAGAATGAAAAAAGAAAGACTCATTGTGCACATAGATATGGATGCGTTTTTCGCTTCAATCGAACAAAGGGATAACCCGCAATACCGCGGCAGGCCCGTAGTCGTGGGGGCTGACCCTAAAGCCGGCAGGGGCCGGGGCGTAGTCTCTACTTGTTCATATGAGGCAAGAAAGTTTGGCGTCCATTCTGCAATGCCTATCTCTATCGCCTACCATAAGTGCCCTGAGGCGGTGTTTCTCCCGGTTGATATGGAAAAATACAAACAGGTATCTGAACAGATTTTTGATATCCTGGGCGATTTTACCCCGGCTATTGAGCAGGTAAGTATTGACGAAGCCTTCCTGGATATAAGCGATACCTATAAATTGCACGGCTCTCCCCGTGATACTTGCGCAGCAATAAAAAACCGCATAAAAAAAGAAACCGGCCTGACTGCGTCAGTCGGACTCGCGCCAACCAGGATGGCGGCAAAAATCGCCTCTGACCTTAAAAAACCCGATGGCCTGGTGGAAGTAAGAAAAGAAAATTTGCTGGAATTCCTTAGGCCGCTGGATGTAGGTTATATCTGGGGTATCGGCCCGAAAACAAAAGCCATATTGAACCAAACAGGCATTAACACTATCGGCGAGCTCGCCAAATACGATAAGAACCAACTGGTGAGCATGTTCGGAAAGAACGGCATTGCCTTTTGGGAGATGGCCCATGGCATAGATGAGAGCGGGGTTGAAACCGCGCGCGAAGTAAAATCGGTAAGCAGCGAGACGACTTTCGAAAAAGATACCCTGGATAAGAAATCAATAGAAAAAGAGTTGATTGACCTTTGCGAAGAAGTATCCGCAAGGTTAAGGCAGGACGGATTTAAATGCCGCACCATAACTGTAAAAATAAGGCTTGAGGGTTTCCAGACGCATACGCGGTCGGTGACCATCAGGGAACCGGCGAATCTTTTCGATTCTATTTACAGGGAAATCAAGCGGCTTTATAATAACTTTGAGCTTAAGAATAAAAAGGTAAGGCTCCTGGGCGTTAAGGCCTCAGGGCTATCAGGGGTAGATGAGCAATACAGCCTTTTTAAGGATGAGGCTGAATCCAGAAAAGAGAGCGTACAGAAGGCTATAGATAAAATCCGGGAGAAATTCGGCAGGGGCGCTATTACCAGAGGGCATACGTGAATTACCTTGATATTGCTATCAAAGCGGCAAAAAAAGCAGGCAGGATCCATAAAAAATATTTCCAACGCGGATTTAAAGTAAAGACAAAATCTGCATCTTTTGACCTCTTGACCATTGCCGATACCCAGGCAGAAAAAGTAATTGTTTCCCTGATAAAAGAATATTTCCCCCGGCATAATTTTCTTTGTGAAGAAAGGGCTTACGCAAAGACCGCTTCCGAATATACCTGGATTATCGACCCCTTGGACGGCACAAATAATTATGCCTCGGGCCTGCCGATTTTCTGCGCTTCGGTTGCCCTGGCAAAAAGGGATAAGGTAATCGCCGCGGCAATTTACGATGTAATGCGCAATGAGCTGTTTTATGCGCAAAAAGGAAGAGGCGCATTTCTTAACGGGAGGCGCATCCGCGTAAATATGGTGGGTGATTTCAGGCGGGCAATACTTATAACCGGTTTTTATTATGACCGGGGCAAAGAAATGCTCCGGACTTTAGAGGCAATCAAGGGATTTTTGTTTAAGCATATTTTAGGCCTGCGGCGTTTAGGCGCGGCAGCCCTGGATTTATGCTACGTAGCAAGCGGCAGGGCAGCCGGGTTCTGGGAATTTGAATTAAGCCCCTGGGATTTTGCCGCCGGCAAGCTGATTATCGAAGAGGCGGGAGGAAAGGTTACGGGAAGGCGCGGGGAAATGGTGCCGCTTACTGAAAGGCATTTCATTGTGGCTTCAAACGGGAAAATGCATAAGGCGATGCTTAAAGTTATAAATAATGCGCAAGCCTTGCGTTAAAAAAAGGGGAAATCATGAAGGAATGCCGTTTTTGTAAGAAACTAATTGATGAGGCCCAAATGATTTGCGGTTTTTGCGGGTATGATTTTAAGACAGGGGCGATGAGCAAGTCATTTAACCCGCAAGCCAAGCCAGGCAAGAAAAAGGGCCGTCCGGGAGGGCTGGTAAGCCCTCAAATCAAGAAATTTGCCTTTATTGGCATACTTATCGTTCTTGCCTCCGTATCTTATAAATATATTTTCAGTTTAAAAAGTTATATTTTTACTCTAAGGACGATTGTCCTGGATTTTGCCAGGCCGATTATTGAGGGAAAAACGGGTGAGAAGAGAGATAAAGGCAGAAAAGAAGCCTCTGTTACCAAGAAAACAACGAAAAAATATGCGGATAACGCCTTAAGGATTGAAGGTATATCATATGACCCTGAGGCAAAGAGTTTTATCGCGGTAAACGGCAAGCTGGTTTCCGAAGGTGAAACTATTAGAGGGGTTATAGTGGAAAGAATAGATAAAGACTCGGTTATGGTACTTATCGAAGGCGAAGAGAAAGTTTTTACCATTGGACAAACTATCCCTTTGCCCAAGAAAAAATGATTTATACCAGCACAAGCGGCTGGAATTATCCGCACTGGAAAGGCATATTTTATCCTGAGCGCCTAGTCCAGGATAAGTGGTTTGAGTATTATGCGAAATGTTTTAATTCCGTCGGGTTAAACATCATTTTTTACCGCCTGGTTCCCCAAAAGACCTTCCAAAACTGGCAGATGAGAGCGCCTAAAGGTTTTTATTTTGTAGCAAAAGACTCAAGATTTAAAAAGTATTACTTTTTATGCTTGAGATAGATGGTTCGCAGAAGTCAGGTAGCGGCACCATCCTGCGTTTCTTCCGGAAGGTTTTCTGGAGAGTTTAGACTGCCAATATTGTTTTTGAATAAGCGGCGAGGGCTTTTTTGTATGCGCTGCGCATTGCCAGCGAACGGCTTATTTTCTCAGATTTATTCAATAATGCTGATATTTCATTTTTGACATAGCTCAATGCACCGGAATTTAAAACAATCGCACGGATTTTTTCTAAATCCATCCTGCTTATGTTTGTTTTAGGGAGAATCTTGCGGATAGCTGATTTGCCTTTATTGCCCGATTTGTGATACGCATACCAGATAAGCAGGGTTTTTTTGGCTTCCTGCAGGTCGGTGAGGTTGGATTTGCCGATTTCGGTTTCATCGGTGAACATTCCGATAATATCGTCTTTTATCTGGAATGCCCGGCCAAGGCATATCCCATATTCAAATAATTTGTCTACCTGGCTTTTGGCAGCGCCGGCAAGGATTGCCCCCATAACCAAAGGCGAGGAGAACGTATAAACTGCGGTTTTACAATCATAGATTTTATAAATATCTTTCCGGCTGATTTCGGCAATATCTTTTATGCTGTATATAAGTTCGATGAATTCGCCGCTTCCGGTATACAAAGCCGCTTCGATAAGTTTTTTAAGCGCCATTTCCTTACGTTTCCTGTCTTCCTTTATTGCCATAAATGCGTCCAGGGCCATAGCGTACATTACGTCTCCTGCAACAATGGCCAAGTCTTCGCCGGAAAATTTCAAGCCTTTGTGCTTCAGAAGGTATTTATTCAGCATGGCATGCATGGATGGCCTGCCCCGCCGGGTAAGGGATTTATCGATTACGTCGTCATGCACAAGCAGGAAATCATGGAGTAACTCCAGGGATATGGCGCTGCGGTATAGACCGGGCGCAGCCTTTTTAGCAAAACCAAGGTAGCCTACGGTAAAAAGCAAGGGGCGGATTCTCTTGCCTTTACGCGACAGGAATTCAGTTATGCGTTTAAAAAGAAGCGGGGATAGCGACTTTAAGGGGTATAGGGTATTTATGCTGCGGCAGTAAGAGGTTAGTTCTTTTTCTATACGGTTTTTTATTTTCAAAAACATAATAGGTATGTTATCATAGGGTAAAGCACAATGCAAATAAAATGCGCCAAAAACTAAAAAATATCGTCAGGGCTTTAAGGCTACCGTTTATTTCCGCAAGCGCACTTCCGTTTATATCCGGTTCGTTAATCGAAAGAGGTAATTTTAGCTTTTTAAATTTTCTGTTCGGTTTCATTGCCGTTATATTTATGCATCTAAGCGCCAATCTCATAAACGATTATGCGGATTCCAGGAGCGGGGCGGATTGGCAGGATAAGAATTTTTATCAATTTTTCGGCGGGTCAAAGCTTATCCAATCTGGTATTTTTACGGAAAGGTTTTATTTTAATGCCGCCGTATTTTGCGCGCTTGTTTCATTTGCCTGCGTAGGTTTTCTTGCCTTGGTTTTAAACCGCCCATCCGTCATCGGGTTTTATTTATTGATAATTTTCTTAAGTTGGTCGTATTCTCATAAACCTCTGCAATTTTCTTACCATAAGTTAGGTGAAGTCTTTATCTTTCTGCTTTTTGGACCGGCGTTAGTGATGGGCGGTTATTTTATCCAAAGCGGAGTATTCCCGGATTTAAAGAGTTTTATACTGTCGTTGCCTTTCGGGTTCCTGACTACCGCTATATTGTTTGCAAATGAAATACCGGATTTTTCTACCGATTATAAGGCAGGTAAGTTTACCTGGGTGGGTATCACCGGGCATGAAAGGGCATTTTATTTGTATTTAATTTTGATTATCCTTGCGTTAGTGTCGGTCCTCTTGGGGATTTTAATGGGTTTTTTGAGCCCGGTTGCGCTTTTTTATTTTGTTATTAGTTTTCCGGCTGCCAAAGCCGCAGGTATCCAGAAAAGATTCTTTAACGATAAGGTTCGGCTAATGGAATCTTCTAGGTTGACTATCGGCTTGCAGGCGGCTGCAAGCGTAGTCTTAATCCTGGCCATAATCCTGTGAAAAAAGTTCTAATTATCGGCGGAGGGTTCGGGGGTTTAAGCGCGGCAAGCTTACTTGCCGGGCATAAATCTGTTTTAGATGTTACGTTAATTGATAGAAAGGAAACCTTTGATTTTCTCCCTATGCTCCCCGACATTATCGGCAGGGGCATAAACCCCGGCTATCTTGCCTGCAGGATTAAGGATATTGCGGATAAAACCGGTTTTAACTTTATCGGCGATGAGGTCATTTCGCTTGATTTGGAGAAGAAAGAAATTTCAGCCTCGTCAGCAAAATTAAATTACGATTACCTGCTGATTGCAAGCGGAAGCCAGACGAATTTTTACGGCAACGACGCCATAAGAAAAACCGCTTATACGCTGGACAGTGTTTACGATGCCCAAAAGATATCCCGCGCGTTAAGAGAATACGAATTTTCCAACGTTATTATTTCCGGAGGCGGATATACGGGGATTGAAACAGCGGCGGCTGTAAGTTTATTTTTAAATAGGAACAACAGGAATGACAGGGTTATTATTGTTGAGCGCACCCCTGAAATTTTAGGGCTTCTTCCGGAGTGGATGAGATATTTTACACTGAATAATTTAAAAAGATTAAATGTCGAAGTATTGACAAATAGCGTTATTGATAAGGCTGAAGGCGATAAAATCTCTCTTTCTAATGGCGGGGTATTGGAAAAATCAATGCTTATCTGGGTTGCGGGAGTAATGACCGCAGATTTTATCCAGGACTTAAAAGTGGATAAAAACCCGCAGGGAAGGATTAAGGTTGATGAGTATTTACGGATGAATGATAGTTGTTTTGTTTCCGGGGATGCGGCTTATTTTGCGTATGGAAATTCGTTCTTAAGGATGGCAGTGCAGTTTTCCATATTCCAGGGAAGATGCGCGGCTATTAACATAATCCGCAGCATTAAAGGCGATAGCCTCCTAAAATACAGGCCGGTTGATTTAGGCTATATAATTCCCATGGCAAATAATAATTCCTGCGGGAGGGTTTTGGGTATGGATTTACGCGGATTTCTGCCGACGTTACTCCATTTTTGTATGTGCGTTTACCGTTCCTGCGGGATTAGGAATAAAATCGGCATCATAAAACAATTAAGGGACACCCTTTGAGCCAATCGGTAGGGTGTCCCCTGTTGGGACACCCTTTGCTTTGACTATCTGGGTGTCCCTTAGTGGAGGAGGGAGAGATGATGGATTTGGCGCTTTTGGTTTTAAGGGTCTGTTTAGGGATAGTATTTGTGGCTCACGGTTCTCAGACAGCGTTAGGCATGTTCGGGGGGCCTGGTATATCCGGTTTTTCAGAGATGCTATCAGGGTTAGGTTTTAAACCTGCGGTGGTGTGGGCCGGTATTGCGGCATATACAGAATTGATAGGAGGGGCATTTTTAGTTTTGGGTATTTTTACGCGCGTGGCAGCCTTGTTTATCCTTATATTTATAACCGTTGCCGCTTTAAAGGTGCATTTAGCAAGAGGGTTTTTCCTGCAGGCGGGCGGTTTTGAATACAACTTTGTGATTGCCTGCATCTGTATCGCCCTTATGCTTGCCGGCGGAGGAAAATTCGGCATTATCAAGAAATTCTAAGCGAACCGCAATAACTTGATTTTGAAGAAATATCGCATATAATATAAAAATACGCCATGAGCCCTGCACCTTCTAAAAATTCAAGCATTTTAAAAGAAGGGTGTGGGGCGTCATGAATAATAAAGAAGGTGCGGGGTGAAGACTTTTGTCCTTTTATTCCAATGTAAAGATAAGAAGGGTATTGTCGCCAGGCTCTCGGACTTTATTTTCCGGCAGGGAGGGAATATCGTTGATGCCGACCAGCACTCTACGGACCCTTCAGGGGGGCATTTTTTTATCCGCCTGGAATTTCTGGTTGAAGATAAACATTGCGATAAAAATTTCCTGGAATCCGGCCTTGTCACCATTGCCGGGGAGTTTAATGCCGAGTACAGGATATATGATAAAGACGATATTTTGCGCATGGGTATTTTTGTTTCCAGGCCCGACCATTGCCTGTTTGACTTGATTTATCTCTGGAGGTCAGGCGAACTGCGCGTTGACATCCCTTTTGTAATAAGTAATTATGAAAGGCACAGGGAATTTGTTCAGCAGTATAAGATACCATTTTATTTTGTCCCGGCAACCAGGGAAGAACGGAAAGAGTCCGAATTATTGGCGCATGCCGCTTCATCGGATTTTTTAGTCCTTGCCCGGTATATGTTTTTACTCTCCGGCGATTTTCTTGCCTCCTACGGAAAAGATATTATTAATATACACCACGGTTTCCTTCCATCATTTAAGGGTGCCAACCCTTATAAACAGGCGCTTGAAAAGGGGGTTAAGGTTATCGGGGCAACCGCACATTTTGTTACCGAAAAACTCGACGAAGGCCCGATAATTGCCCAGGCAGTGGAATATGTTTCCCATGAGGATAGGTTAGAAAACCTAGTCAGGAAAGGCAAGAACCTGGAAAAAAGGGCACTGGCAAGCGCAGTGGTAAGTTACGTCGATTACCGCATTATCAAATATAAGGATAAAACGATTGTCTTTTAAGTTGGGCGCATCTATGGATGAAAATAAATTGACCTCTGAATTTCTCTCTCTGGTCCAGGTCGACAATTACGATAATATTTACAGCCAGGATATCAAGGAGGGAAAATATTTCGGCATGCCGCTTCCCGCCATAATTGAGGCCGAGAAACAGCTTAAAGGAGATGTTGATTCTAATATCGCTTATTTTTCCATGGAATACGGCCTGGCATCCAGCTTTTACAACAAATTCATTACCAGCCGGGCAATAGACCCGAAGAATAAAAGCCAGGAGCAGGACGTGTTTTCAAATTACCGCCTTGCCGATTATTTTTTCGGTATCAGGACAGAAGATTTGATTGACCTGCCCATATATAGCGGCGGGCTGGGGGTATTGGCAGGCGACACCGTAAAGACTATGGCGGATTATAAATTGCCAGCGGTAGCCATAGGGATGCTCTGGAATACCGGCTATTTCCGCCAAAGGTTCTGGTTTAAATACGGCCAGATGCCGGAACAGATGCATTGGGACCCTGCGACATACCCCGGGTTAATACCGCTGAAAAACAGGGTTACGATTTCCCTGGGTTCGGAAGATATATATTTGCGGCTATGGAAATACTACGTTTACAGCTACAGGCAGGATTATGCTGTGCCGCTCATACTCCTTGATTCGCGCAGCGAATTAAACACAGAAAAAAACAGGCACCTTACCGACCAGCTCTATAAAAGCGATACTCCCTGGAGCAAGATTATGCAGAGGGCGATTCTGGGCATGGGGGGGGTGCGAGCTTTAAAGGAGCTCGGATATAACATTAATACTTTTCATCTTAACGAGGGCCATGCGGTTTTTGCCTTTATCGAAAAGGCCCGGGGGCTTTCAAGCGAAGAAATCAAAGAGCTAAAAAGACATTTTGTTTATACCTGCCATACGCCGGTTGAGGCCGGGCACGACCGGTTTTTCGCGGGAGATTTGAACAGCGTTATAAAACAGGAAGACTTCGGCCTTATGTACCAGTTCGGCAAGGAAAGGGAAGGGTTAGTAAATTTGACCCTCTTGTCCATGAATGTCTCCTCCGCAATCAATGCAGTATCTTTAAGCCACCAGAAGGTGATGCATGCGCAATTCCCGGAATATAAAAGGGTAATCAAATATGTAACAAATGGCGTGCACGCGCCTACCTGGATTTCCCAGAAGGTAATGGCTGTCCTGGAGAAATTTTCGCCGGTTTTCGGTGACGTTAAGGCTAACCCTATGGTTTTAAAAAAGGCAGAAGATTTAAAAGTTGACCCTGAATTCCGCAGCGGGCTCTGGCAGGCGCATCAGGATAACAAACAGGAATTGTGCGCCTTTTTGAATAAATGGGGGTTGAGCAAAGATGTTTTCACTATCTGCTGGGCGCGCCGGGTTGCGGCTTATAAAAGACCAAGCATGCTCCTCCAGGATATAAATAAACTTATTGAACTGGCAAAGAAATACGGCCCTATACAGGTAATTTTCGCAGGCAAGGCCCACCCTAAGGATAACCTGGGTTTTACATATATAAATGAGATGTTAGATAAGGTTGACGGGCTTAGCCAGGTATATGACATTTTAAAGATTATTATGCTTGAGAATTACGACATAGCCCTGGCAAAGATGCTTGTATCGGGCGTTGATGTCTGGTTGAATAATCCCCTCCCCCCGTTTGAGGCGTCCGGGACAAGCGGGATGAAGGCTATACTTAACGGCGTATTGCAGTTGAGCACCCTGGATGGCTGGGTATTTGAGGCGGCAGATAAAAACATGGGCAGGATATTCGGTTACAGGAATGAAGAGAGAACCGTGGGCGATGAACACGATTTACGCATCCCTGATGACGCCAGGCAGTTATACGCGGCGTTAGAGGAAATGATCGGGCTTTATTATAAGACAAACAATAAAGGCAAAATCGACTTTTCTTCTTCTTGGATAGACATGATGGCAGACTGCCTTGCCGCCGGAGCCCACTTTAACACCTATCGCATGCTTGATGAATACAAGAAAATAATCTGGAATATCAGTTGACAAACAAAAAATATATGCTACATTATTGTTGTAGCAGGTAAGGATTAGAAGTCTTAAGCCGTAAGGTGCAGGATAGCTAGGCCTTACGGCGCTTTTATTTGCTATAATCTTGCTCGAAAGGAGGTAGTACAGAAATGCCAATGGTAAAAGGTAAAGTAAAATGGTTCAGCAACCAAAAAGGTTATGGGTTCATTACTCCCGAATCTGGTAACGATGTATTCGTGCACCACACCGCAATCCAGGGTGATGGTTATAAAACTTTAGATGAGGGCCAGGAAGTCGAGTTCGAAATCGGAAAAGGCCCGAAAGGCGAACAGGCCACAAAAGTAATAAAGTTATAACCTTGCAGTAAACCATGGGCCCGGCAAATTTATAAACCGGGCCCATTTTTTGCCCGCACGCAGGTAAAAACCTGTTGCTTTTTGCTATCTATTATGGTAGGATTTTAGGGTTATAACTATCAATTATCCAATACCTTATGCTTAAATTTCCTACGCACAACAAAAAATTAAAAGACTGGGTTAATAAAATGGCGCGTATGTGCCAGCCGGATGATATCATCTGGATAGACGGTTCAGAAGAGCAGAAAAGGCGGCTGGAAAAAGAGGCTGTTGATTCCGGGGAACTTATCCCGCTTAATCAAGAAAAGTTGCCCGGCTGCTTCCTGCACCGCTCTGCGCCCGACGATGTTGCCCGCACCGAGCACCTTACCTTTATCTGCACCAGGAGAAAACGCGACGCAGGCCCGAATAACAACTGGATGCCGCCGCGTTCTGCCTATCAAAAAGCGCGGAAATTTTTTAAAGGCGCGATGAAGAGAAGGGCTATGTATGTTATTCCGTTTTCCATGGGCCCTGTGGGTTCTCCTTTCAGTAAAATAGGCGTGGAATTAACGGATTCGCGCTATGTGGTTTTAAATATGTTGATCATGACCAGGGCAGGGGAGAATGTGCTCAGGCAATTGGAGAAAGAGGACGGGTTTACTAAATGCCTTCATTCCAAGGCAGATTTAGATATAAATAAACGACTGATATTACATTTTCCCGAAGATAATGCGATATGGAGCGTGGGTTCGGGTTATGGCGGAAATGTACTCCTGGGAAAGAAATGCCTTTCTTTAAGGATAGCCAGTTTCCTGGGGCAGAAAGAACACTGGCTTGCCGAACATATGCTGATTATGGGCGTAGAAGAGCCAAACGGCCATATTGAATATGTTGCTGCTGCCTTTCCCAGCGCCTGCGGTAAGACTAACCTGGCAATGCTTATTCCTCCGGAAGGGCTTAAGGCAAAAGGTTACCGCATATGGACTGTAGGCGATGATATAGCCTGGATGCGTATTGATTCCGACGGTTCTCTCTGGGCAATAAACCCGGAAAGCGGGTTCTTCGGCGTTGCTCCCGGGACAAATTCCAGGAGCAACCCCAATATGGTTGAGACTATTAAAAAGAATACTATTTATACGAATGTCCTTTTTAAATCCGACAGGACTGTTTGGTGGGAGGGGGCTGATGGCGGAGTCCCTGATGAAGGGATTGACTGGCAGGGCAGGCCCTGGAAACCGGGTATGCTTAATGCCGAAGGAAAGCCTGTTTTAGGCGCGCACCCCAACAGCCGCTTTACCGCGCCAATTGCCAATTGCCCCAGCGCCTCATTCAGACTGGAGCAGCATCATGGAGTCCCGATTTCCGCCATTGTTTTCGGCGGGCGCAGGGCCCACCTTACTCCGCTGGTCTATGAATCTTTTAACTGGCAGCACGGGGTATTTGTGGGTGCGACCATGGCTTCGGAGATGACTGCCGCGCAGGTGGGTAAAATAGGACAGGTCCGTCGGGACCCGATGGCAATGCTCCCTTTCTGCGGTTACAATATGGCAGATTATTTTAAACATTGGTTGAATATGGGCAAAAAAATGGCCAAGCCCCCTAAGGTTTTCTGCATAAACTGGTTTAGAACCGATGAAAACGGTAAATTTCTCTGGCCCGGATTCGGCGAAAATCTGCGGATTATCGAATGGATTCTGGACCGCTGCAATAATAAAGTCAAAGCCGCAAAGACCCCTATCGGTTATGTGCCGTACGCATCCGATATAGACATGACCGGATTGGATTTAGCCCCGGGGACGCTGGAAAAACTATTGGATATAGATAAAAAGGCCTGGATAGAAGAATTAAAGGAGATAAAAAAGTTCTGCCGGCAGTTTAAAAAAGATTTCCCTCAAGAATTATGGCAGGAGTATGAAAATTTACTGCTGCGCCTAAAATCCGATGAACCCCGCCCTTCCTAAGAAGGAGCGGGAGCAGAAAGGAAGAGCGGGGTGAATAAAAGCGTTCTTTTATATACCGATTTTAAGGATTTAAAATTATATAAGCGCGGCAAGGTAAGGGATGTTTATGATATCGGAGACAAACTGCTTATAGTGTCTACCGATAGGATTTCCTGTTTTGATGTTGTTTTACCGTGCGGTATACCCCACAAAGGCGAAGTCTTAAGTAGTATTTCCTGTTTTTGGTTTGATTTTATAAAAGATATAATCCCGAACCATCTTGTAACTGCCGACATAAACAAATACCCTCGGGAATTGCAAAAATATAAGGCAGAGCTTGCCGGCCGTTCCATGCTTGTATTAAAAACAAAGCCCTTGCCGGTGGAATGCGTGGTAAGAGGGTATCTTGCCGGTTCAGGCTGGAAAGAATATCAGGAAAGGCAATCCGTCTGCGGCCTGAAATTACCCCCGGGGCTTTTAGAGTCGGATAAACTTCCGGAACCCCTGTTTACCCCTTCCACTAAAGCGGATGTGGGGCATGATATGAATGTCAGCCAGGAATATGTAGAAAATCTGGTCGGCAGGGATATCGCAAGTAAGCTTAAAGAATTGAGTGTTGCCATTTACAAAAAGGCAAGCGATTATGCCTTATCGCGCGGGATTATAATTGCCGATACGAAATTTGAATTCGGCATTCATGGTAATATGGTCATTTTGATAGACGAAGCGCTTACCCCTGACTCGTCGCGTTTCTGGCCAAAGGATAAATACCAAAGAGGAAAATCTCAGGCCAGCTTTGATAAGCAATTCGTCAGGGATTACCTGGATAGCCTGGACTGGGATAAGAATCCTCCGGCGCCGGATTTACCTGAAGATATAATCTCAAAGACTACCGAAAAATATTTGCAGGCTTTTAAGTTGCTTAGCGGAAAAGAACTGGCCTAAATGAAAATCATACTTATTGAGCCGCACTCCTCAAAGACGAATGTTTACAGCAAAATTCCCATGCCTCTTCTTGGGCCGGTGTATCTGGGCACTATCCTGAAGCAAAGGGGGCATGAGGTTGAAATTTATCACGAAGACATAAATGAGCCTGACTACGCCGCTTTAAAAGCGGATGTTATCGGGATTTCTATTTTAACTTCCACTGCCGGGCGCGGATATGAAATTGCCCGGAAGTTCCCGAAAGAAAAAGTTATAATGGGCGGGGTCCATGCCAGCCTTTTACCCAAAGAAACTCTTAAGTTTTGCCGCCAGGTTGTTGTTGGTGAGGCCGAGCGCGTAATCGTTGATATTGTTGAAGGCCGGAAGAAAGAACCTGTTGTTTACGGAAGCCCTGTGCAGGAATTAGATACCCTTCCCTATCCGGATTTCTCATTGATTAGAGGTTTTAAGTCGCTTTCCATGCTTACCCCTGTTTCTACCTCAAGGGGGTGCCCCTTTGACTGCAGTTTTTGCTCCGTAACCAAAATGTTCGGCCGTAAATACCGCTTCCGCAGCGCCCAAAACGTTATAAATGAATTGCTCTCCCGGGACGCGAACGCCTTCTTTTTCTGCGACGATAATTTTACCGCCCACCCCAGGCGCACACGCGCTTTGCTTGAGCTTATGTCGAAAAATAAAATAAGCGATTGGTCGTGCCAGGTGCGTTGCGATGTCGCAAAAGACGAACAGATGTTGGGGCTTATGTCCAGGACAGGCTGCAAATTGGTATGCATAGGTTTTGAATCCATTAACCACAAAACCCTTAAGGCCTATGACAAGAAACAGAGTGTTGAGGATATAGTGCATGCCATAAGTTCTTTCCATAAGAGAAAGATTAAGGTGCACGGTATGTTTGTCTTGGGAAGCGATGACGATGATAAAAAGACAATCTGGGACACGTTAAGGTTTGCCTTAAAGCAGAAAATAGACACCCTGCAGATGACAATCCTTACTCCGTTCCCGGGGACAAAGGTCCACGAAAACCTGGAAAAGGAAAACCGGATTTTTACCAGAGACTGGAGCCTTTACGACGGCCAGCACATAGTCTTTAAGCCGAAACTGTTGTCGGCGCGGGAGCTCCAGTTGAATGTACTTAAGGCATACACGAAATTTTATTCCCTCTACCGGTCATTTTCCCTCCTTTTTAAATTCCATTTCCGCAACGCCGTATTCCATTTTATGGGTTATTCCATTATCCGCAAGTGGAAGAGAGACAACCGCAATATGGCCTGGCTCTAGGCTCATTCTTTTGGTTGACTTACTTTCTCCCGGTAATATAATAAGTTAGGAACATAATGACGGAGGTCTAAAATGGCAAACATCCTTATTGTTGACGATGAGAAAGTGGTGCGCGATTTGCTGAAAAGGCTTTTTGAAGGCAATAATACCACTGTTTTCATAGCGGAAGACGGATTAAAGGCTTTAGAAATAGCCAGGGATAACCCCATTGATTTAGCATTGATAGACATACGTATGCCGGGCCTAGACGGCCTGAGGACTTACCAGGAATTAAGAAATATCCGCCCTGATTTAGTCTGTATTTTCATAACCGGTTACGCGGTTGAAGAGGCGCTATTTGACAAGACAAAGCAGCCCGGGATGATATGTTTGAAGAAGCCCTTTGAGGATATCCGCCAATTAAAAGAAATAGTGAATAAGGCGCTGGAAGGGGCGAGCGCCCCGCCGCCTATATTCCAGCAGCCTACCCAGGAAAGAAGGGCGTATGTGCGCTTAAATATGACCCTGGAGGTGGATTATAGAATAAAGAATAATGAGGAGCAGTTTGTTTCTTCTCTCAGCCAGGATATCGCCCCCGGAGGAATCAGGATTATTACCGGGGAGAGCTTGCCTCCGGGCACGGTCCTGGATTTGGTGATAAAATCCTCCAGAAATAAAAAAACATGCGATGCCCAGGGAAGAGTGATATGGAATAAGAAGTCGGAAGATAAGCCCGGTTATTATATGACGGGAATAAAATTTACGAACGTGGACCTGTCTAAGCTGGCGCAGATTATCATTAATTCAGAGGATTTAAGGAGGCAAGATGGCAGATAATAAGCTTAAGATTTTGATAGTAGATGACGAAAAGATAATCCGGGATTTCCTGGTGCGCTTATTTTCCTTGCAGGGGCTGGAGGTTTTATCCGCAGAAGACGGCCATAAGGCAATAGAATTAACCAGGGCCAACAAGTTTGACCTCTTTTTTATAGATATGCGCATGCCGGGTTTAAACGGCCTGGAAACTTACCTTAAGATAAGGGAGATTAACCCCAAGGCGCAGGCAGTAATGATTACCGGCTATGCCGTAGAGGAGCTTTTGGATGAAGCCACCAGGGAAGGGGCGATAGGCATTGTCCGCAAGCCTTTTGACATAGTCGAGATAAAAGACGTCATCGATAAGCTCGCTAAAGAAAAGGCAAAGGGTCTTTTGAGTATTTTAATTATTGACGATGAAGAAATGATACTCAGTTTCTTTTCAAATTTTCTTAAGAATAAGGGCCTGAATTATAAAGTCGCCCGTAATAAAGACGAGGCCCTTGGCGCCCTGAAGAAAGAGAAATTTAATCTTGTATTCCTTGATTTGGTCCTGAAAGATATAAGCGGCATGCAACTCTATAAGGAGATAAAAGAAATCGCCCCTGATACCGAGGTTGTAATGATGACCGGTTACCCCCAGAAAGCCAAGGAGGCTGGTTGCGGTGCTGAATTTGCAGGGTGTTTGTATAAGCCTTTTGATATCGATAATATTATCGGCTACATTGATAAGGCGAGAAATAAATCAGCAAAATGAATAGCAACATAGATACGCTTAAAGAAGAGGTAGCACAGCTCTCCCGCGAATTAAAGCAGCGTAACTTCGAGCTGTCCATCCTTTACGATATTTCAAACGGCATCAGCTATACCTTAAGTTATGACGATGTCCTGCAGTTGATAATGGCGTCTTTGAATAAGATTATCGATTATGATATCTGCGTATCTTTGATTATCCTTGAACTTGAAGAAGAAAAAAAGGCCAGGATGGTTATCCATATCCCGCATGCCTTAAGTCGCAAGATTGTCGAAGAAGTAAAGGCGCGAGTCATCAGGGCATTAAACGGTTTAAGCGGCGAGCAGATTTCAGAAGAGGATGTCGCGATAGATTTAAAAGGAAAGATATCAGATGATGATTTCCTCTCAGACAATTCCATAAAATCTTCTTTTGACGTGCCGGTATTTGTGCGGGATAAGGCAGTGGGTATTTTGAATGTCTCCACCCTGAAAAATATTTCATATTCCGAGGACGAAATAAAATTGTTTTATACGCTTTCTTCCCAGGCCTCCGCTACCGTTGAGAGGCTTCAGGCGGTGTTAAACGCGGAAAGAAACAAAATGAAGGTAATGGTCGAGGGCATGTCTGAAGGCGTAATAATGTTCGACGAGAACGACCGGCTGATTATCTTTAATAGCGCGGCAAGGTCAATGCTGGGATATCTTACCGGAGAGTTAAATACTAATTCGTTGTTGAATTTTTTTAGTGAGTTAGGGCTGATTAATTCTCTTGAGGATATAAAGAAGGATAAAAAATCTTTCTCTAAAGAAATTAACTTAGATAAGCCTTATGCGCGTATAGTGCGTATCGAAGGAGGGTGTTTCCTGAACGACGAGGGAAAAGACCTGGGGATAGCTTTAGTCTTGAGAGATGTTACCAGGGAGCGGGAAATTGACCGGATGAAGGACGATTTTATATCTCTGGTTTCGCATGAATTGCGTACGCCTCTGGCTGCAATAAAAGGAGCGACAGATAACCTCCTGGATGGCATTGCCGGCAGGTTAAATACTACGCAAAACGAATGCCTGATGATTACCCAGAGGAATATCGACCGCCTGGGCCGTCTGATTTCCGACCTCCTGGATGTATCGCGCATCGAGGCGGGAAAAATTCAACTGAATAAAGAAAAAACGAACATGAACAATCTGATAAACGATACCTTGAAGTTGTTCCAACAGCCGGCAAAAGATAAGAATATAAAATTAGAGGTCTCTCTTCCTCCGGAGCCGCCGCAACTTAATGTTGACCCGGATAAAATTACACAGGTTATTACGAATCTGATCGGCAATGCCATGAAATTCACCCCTTCCGGCGGCTCGATTACGTTGGCAGCTTACATTTTTGAGAGTTCTCTGCAGGTGGATGTTGTTGATACCGGGATAGGCATTCCGCAGAAAGATTTGGATAGAGTCTTTGATAAGTTTTACCAGGTATCCGGCCTAGACAACAAGATGAAAGCCAAGGGTACCGGCTTAGGTCTTCCGATATGTAAAGGGATAGTTGAAAAACACGGTGGCAAGATTTGGGCTGAAAGCGAGCCGGGCCAGGGGAGTAAATTCAGCTTTGTGTTGCCGTTAAATCAGAAGGAGGCATAAAGTGAATACTGGTAAGAAAAAAATACTGGTTGTCGATGATGAAGAAGATATTGTTACTACTATAAAGATGCGTTTAGAGGCAAGCGGTTACGAAGTTATTGCTGCTTCCGACGGAAATGCCGCTTACGAAAAGGCAAAGGCCGAATCTCCGGACCTGATTATTCTGGATTTAATGCTGCCAGGGATGGACGGGTATCAGGTGTGTCGGCTCTTAAAGTTTGACGATTATTACAAAGGTATTCCCATTATCATGCTCACTGCCCAGAGTCAGAAAGAGGACAGGGAGTGGGGGCAAAAAGTGGGGGCGGATTTATACCTCACTAAGCCGTTTGAGCCGAAAGAACTGGTGGAAAAGATCAAGGAATTTCTGGGAGGATAAACCCGCCCAAAACAGGGGGATTTCCCTGTATAAAAATATTGAGGTGCCCAATGGTTGATAAAAATATACCTTTAGTTGACCTTGCCAATTATATTATTGACGCGGAGGCAGTAAAATCTATCCCCGAAGAGTTGGCAAGGAAGCATAAGATGATACCGATATTCAAGATAAAAGATACTCTTACCCTTGCCATGGCAAATACGGAAAATATCATTGCCCTTGATGAGGCAAGAGCGGCATCAGGATGCAGTATACAGGCCCTTAAAGCCGAAGATGGCCAGATATTCCGGGCGATTGACCAGTATTACAACGTCAGTAATTCAATCGAAGAGATCGCCGCGAGCTTAAGGAATATCGGCATGGAGTTTGTGGCAGAGGAGAGGCTTGATGTCGTCAAGTTGCAGAGGATTTCGGAGCAGCCGCCCATAGTGAAGCTGGTTAATCTGATTATTTCCCAGGCATTAAAAGATAATGCCAGCGATATACATATTGAGCCTGAGGAAGAAAAGGTCAGGGTGCGCCTGAGGGTAGACGGCATACTGCATACGCTTGTTTCTTTTCCCCGCGGCCTGGAGTTACCCGTTATTCCAAGGATCAAAGTTATCGCCGGATTGGATATAGCAGAAAAGCGTAAGCCCCAGGACGGACGTTTCCAGGTGCGCATTGAGGACCGGGAAGTAGATTTGAGAATCTCTACTTTTCCTGTGACTTTCGGCGAAAAGGTCGTAATGCGCCTGTTAGACCGCGCCACAAGTTTTATCGGCCTGAACAAATTAGGGTTTTCCCCCGAGAACCTGGATAAATTTGAGCGCCTAATCCATAAACCCTACGGCATAATCCTGGTTACGGGCCCTACGGGAAGCGGTAAGACTTCGACGCTGTACGCGGCTTTGAGTAAATTAAATTCGCCGGAGAAAAATATAATAACTCTGGAGAATCCCCGGGAATACCTCCTGGAAGGCATAAACCAGGGCGAAGTAAACCCGGCAATAGATTTTACATTTGCCAGAGGTTTAAGGGCAATCCTGCGCCAGGACCCGGATATAATTATGATTGGCGAAATAAGGGATAGCGAGACTGCGGAAATCGCCATCCGCGCGGCCCTTACCGGGCATTTGGTCTTGACTACCCTGCATACCAATGACGCGGCAGGCGCAATTACCAGGCTCATTGATATGGGCATCGAGCCGTTTTTACTGGCATCGAGTTTAATAGGTGTGTTGGCGCAGAGGCTGGTGAGGGTAATCTGCCCTAAATGCAAAGAAAAATATGAACCTCCCAAAGCAATTTATGAGAAGTTAAACCCGGAGAAAGACGGAACAATTTCTTTTTGCCGGGGCAAGGGTTGTTTATACTGCCGTCAGACCGGCTACAAGGGCCGGATAGGCATATTTGAATTAATGGCTATTAATGAAAGTATCCGCGAATTAATCACAAGGGCAAGGCCTTCCGCGGAAATCAAGGAAGCGGCGATAACGGGAGGGATGAAAACCCTGCAACAGGATGGTTTTGAGAAAGTTGCCGCCGGAATTACTACCCTGGAAGAGGTTTTGCGCGTAACTTATAGTTTTGAATAGGAGGTAGCTAAAATATAGATAAAGAACTTAGGGCAGCGGACGACCGTATCATGCAAAAGATTAATCTTCTCTATGTCGTTACCAAATTGGAACTCGGTGGGGCACAAAAACAATTATTAAGTCTGGTCCGGCGTTTGGATAAGCAAAGATTCAACGTTTTTTTATTTACCGCGCAAGACGGTTTATTGCTTAATGAGACGTTATCTATATCCGGGTTAAAAGTCGAAAAATCCTTATTTCTGGAACGTGCGATAAACCCCTTATGTGACATCCTCGCCTTATTTGAAATCTATCAGTTTATCAAAAAAAACAATATTGAAATTGTCCATACCCATAGTTCCAAGGCGGGGATTCTCGGCCGCTGGGCAGCAAGATTGGCTGGCGTAAGTATTATCCTCCACACTGTGCATGGCTGGCCTTTTAACGATTACCAGCCAAATTTTCTGAAGTTTCTCTTCATCTATTTAGAGCGGATAAGCGCGAAATTTACGGATAAAATAGTCGTCGTGTCGCGCCACGATATGAAAAAAGGCTTGCAATATAAGATTGGCGGAGAAGATAAGTATGAGCTTGTCCGTTATGGTATAGATTATTCCGAGTTCAATAATGCCGATAGGGCGGATATCCGTAAAGAATTGGGGGTTGGCGGCAATGAATTGGCGGTTGGCATGGTATCCTGTTTTAAGCCGCAAAAATCCCCGCAGGATTTTATCCGTTTGGCGGGTTTAGTAAATAAAAAGATGCCGAACGTGAAGTTTATTTTAACCGGTGACGGAGTTCTGCGTAAAGATATTGAAAAACTGATTAAACAATGCAATCTTAACGATAAAATAATTTTAACCGGATGGCGCAGGGATGCCGCAAGAATTTTTTCAGCTATGGATATTTTTGTGCTCACTTCGTTATGGGAAGGCTTGCCGGTAACCGTACTGGAGGCAATAGCGGCCAGGCGGCCGGTAATTGCTACTAATACCGGAGGTGTCGCCGAGATTATAGAGGAGGGGAGGACAGGGTTCTTGGTTGCGAGAAAAGATATGGATGATATGGCGGAAAAGGTAAGCGCCCTGCTGAATAATGAAAATTTAAGAAAGAAAATCTGCCAAAATGCGCGCCAATCTTTAGGTCCCGCTTGTACCGTTACCAATATGTCGCAAAGCTACCGGGATTTATATGAGCGTTTAATCAGGGGAAAAACAGGAAGAAAGGAGTGCGGAGATGGATAATCAGGATTTGAAACTTTTAATCGAAAATGTTGAAAAGGTAATCGTGGGCAAAACCGAAACTGTAAAGCTGTTGATTGTGGGGCTTTTGACTAACGGCCATATCTTAATTGAGGATGTCCCTGGTTTGGGCAAGACAATGTTAAGTCTTGCCTTGTCAAAATCCATAAACGGGGAATTCAAGAGGATTCAGTTTACGCCTGACCTTTTGCCTTCGGATGTGACGGGAGGGTTCATTTATAGCCCAAAGACAGGCGATTTCGATTTTAAGAAAGGGCCGGTGTTCAGCAATATCCTTTTAGCCGATGAAATTAACCGGACTAATCCGCGCACGCAGTCCGCGCTCCTGGAGTGCATGCAGGAATATAAGGTTACAGCCGATGGCAGGACATTTTCCTTGCCCGCGCCTTTTATGGTGATTGCAACCCAAAATCCCATAGAGTACCAAGGGACTTACCCGCTTCCCGAAGCCCAGATAGACAGGTTCCTGATGAAGATAAATGTCGGCTACCTTTCGTTGGAAGAGGAGGTGAAGGTCATATCAGGGCAGAAAATAAAACATCCAGTTGAGGAAATTAAACCCGTCTTGGGGTTAGACAAGGTTTTAAAACTGCAGGAGGCAGTAAAAAATATACAGGTCTCGCAGAATATTTTAGAGTACATCGTAAAAATAATTTCCGCAACCCGGAAAAAGGAGGAAATAAAATTAGGCGCCAGCCCCCGCGCCTCCATCGCCCTTATGAAAGCAAGTTCTGCATGGGCGCTGTTGGAAGGCAGGGATTATGTCGTGCCCGATGACGTTATCAAGCTCTTGCCCTGGGTATTGAAGCACAGGATTGCGTTGCATCCCAGGGCATTGATAGCGGAAAAGACGCCGGAATTTGTGGTTTCCGAATTAATCAGGAGTACACCTATTCCTTAAAACGATAGAATGTTCAGGCTATTCATAAAAAAATGGATTTTCCTTTTCGTTATAACCGCATTTTCGCTTCTCATAGGGATGCGGATTTATTCGCAGTTTTTTTATTTCTTTTTCTGGTTCCTGGCAGTTTTTGCGGCATTAAATCTAGCATGGGTGATAGTGCAATATTTTTCTTTAAAGCTATATCTGGCCAGGCACACGCCGAATAGGACGTTGGAAGATGGGTTTTTAGAAATTGAAACACGGATACGAAACAGGAGTTTTTTGCCTGCCTTCAATGTTGTTATAGAAGACCATCTTTCTTGCGCCGCAAAAAAAGAAAGCCGCAGACAAATCCTGTTAGAATACCTGGGCCCGCGCTCATTCACAAGCCTTAAATACGGCTGCGTTTGTTATAAAAGAGGTAAATACAGGATCGGCCCGTTTATTGCCTATTTTTTTGATCCCTTTAATTTGTTTTTCTTTAAGAAAACCTATTATATATATTCAGAACTTTACGTATACCCCAGGACATTTAATATCCAGAAATTCCCGCCCCTGGCAAAAGGGATTATGCCGTGGTTCGGAATAGAGACAACCCACGTAAGCGGAGACGAAGATGAGTTTTTCGGAGTCAGGGAATATAAGGAAGGCGACCCCATAAAAAGGATACACTGGTTATCCACCGCCAGAAAAAGAAGGCTTATCGTGAAGGAATTCCAGAGGCAGAGTTTCCAGAGGGCGACTATCATATTTAACCTGGAAAAAGATAAGAATTTCGGCGAGGGCAAGGAATGTATCGCAGAGTATGCCGTAAAGATAGCTGCCTCGGTTGCCAGACACTTAATAAGGAACGGCGTTTCAGTCGAAATTATCGCGCATGCAGGGGAAATAGTGCACATTCCGTTTAATAAGGGCCCGGAACATTTAGAAGACATAATGAGGTTCCTTGCGATTGCGCAGGCGGAAAGCATGGTCAGTCTGGCCGAGATATTTGCGGAATTCTCCCGCTATATTTCTAATGATTCAAGTTTAATCGTCATTATGCTGGATGATGACTGGAAATATATGCCCGCAATATTATCTTTACAAAACAGGAATGTCTCCTTAATCCCGCTTATTCTGATAGGCTCCACGTTTTTATATACACATGATGCCCGGAGGATTGCAAAAGAAGCCAAAATGGTTTTGCGCCAATCCTTCAATTTTAACCCCAAATTTTTCGCGCAGGGGGATAACCTGGAAGAGGTTTTCGCTAATGTTTGAATTTTTCCTTACCGTTTTACTTTTATTTGCCCCGGCGTATTTATTGGCGGAGGTAACAGGCAGCCATTGGCAGTACCTGGCCTTTTGCCTGGTCGTCGGATTCGGCTTTAGCCGGTTTTTCGCCGCGCAACAAAAAGGCCTAATAAAATTATTGATGCCTATCGCCGCATTGGCTGACCTTGCCTGGGTCATATATTCGATATTTAATTCGAATTTTATGTATAGAGAAGTTATCGCCGTAATCGTAAAGGGCATATTGGTATTATCAGCTATTTTGAGTTTTGACGCGTATTTAACTCCCATGCTGGGCTATATCCAGGCCTTGAGCGTTTCCCTATTCATGGCCTCGCTTGTTTTTGCAAAAAATTACGATAAGAGGGCAACAGCAGTGGTCCTGATTTATTTTGTTGTTTGGTTTATGATTTTAAAGGTTAAATTTTACGGAATGTTCAAGAGGGAAAACGCTTCGAAAGAAAAAATGCATTATTCCGTTTTCCTGTCTCTGGTAGCCTTTGCGGTAATCTTGTATACTTCCTGGCTCTTTTTTTCTTCCTTCCCTTTGGGCAAATTTACAAAAGGCGGATTATTTTTAGAGCCGGGCGGCCACTCCGAAAAGGGCAGGTTTTCCCTGGAAAAGGAATATTATGAGATACAGGACAGGATCCAGGAGAGGATAATCAGGCTGTTGCCTGAGCTGCATTCTCAGGATGAGCAATATACGCTACTTGCCTTTTTGAGTTCGTTGGCGCAGGAGTCGCCGGCTGTTATGGAAATCGAGAAAGCAAAAAACGGACTCATCGACTACTTGCATAGGCCCGGCTTAGGCTTAGAAGAAAAAGAAACCGAAGATTTAACGTTGCTTATTAATGATTATGTGGATAGAAAAACCGATTTAAACATTAAAAGAAATGAAGGGAATTTCAGGAAGAGTCTTAAGAATACCCGCCTGAGCATGCAAAACAGGCTTCAGGCCAATTCGAATATAAATAAGATATTGGGCAGCGATTCTCCGCAACGGCTCAATAAACATGAGGCGCAGTCAACTTCCGCCATCAATAACTACCCTTTAGGTCGCAATGAAAAAAATGAGTTGAATGAATTATCAAAGGAGTTAAGCGGATGGAAGGGCTACCAGTTATATAACCGCAAGATAAAGGCTTACGGAGAAAAAATAGATTCTTTGCAGGGGGAGATGAAAAGGGAATTCCAGGATGCCCTATGGGGTATCAAGAAGGCGGAAACCCTGCAGGATTTCAAGAATGTCGCAGAAAAAATCCAGGCCCTCAAAGATAAAAATGTCCTTAAGGGCGGGAATGCAATGGAAGATATGCAGGAAATATCGGGTCTAAAATTAGGCATGCTCCTTAAGGATAAGGAAGAGCAGTTGAAGAGGCAGATAGAGGGGAGTGGCTTATTCGACTACGATGCGCAAAAATTAAAGAAGCTTCTGGATGAATTGAGGACCTCCGGCGACAGAGAATTGGCAAGGGCCGCCGGAAAACTTAAGGAAGTCGCCAGGGAAAGCGGCTTAAAAAGTATGGAAGGCATAAACGATTTCATAAAGGCGAAGGCGTATTTTTCGGTTGAGGAGAAGAAAGGGCAAATCGAAAAATTATTGAATGAAAATGTCCCTGTGGAAACAAGAAAAAAGATTTTAGAAGATTTCGGCAGGCTGCAATCCGAAGAGGATTATGACAAGTTTGATTCCGGGATTGAAGCGATGAAAGAGGGTGTAAGAAGGCTTTCCGAGCAGGGCCGTATTTCAGAGGATTCCAGGGATGAGCTTTTGCAAGAGGTAGAAGAATTCCGCAATCTTATCCAGTCGCAGGCCGGCACAACCGAGAAGCATGGCAGATTTGTCGGGCAGCAGGAGTGGGAAGATTTGCTTGACAGTCCTTCCCTGGAAGCCGGGGAAAGCCAGCTTCTTAAGGAGTTAACCGCGGAATTGCTGAAAACAGATACGCTTGCGGAATTTAACAGCATAAGGGAAGAAATCGCGCGGGAAATCGAACCTCTCCCGCAGGAATTTAAAGCCGCCTTTGATGAATTTGCGGATATTAAAAGAGTGTTCATTATGGAAAAGGCCCTTTCGGGATTGAGGGAAAAAATTGCGGAGATGGAAAAAATTGATGCGTCCGGAGCTCAGATCCTTGAAGAGGATTTAAGAAAAATGAGGTCCGCTAAGACTAATGAGGAGTTGGAGAAAGAGATAGAGAAAATTAAGCAGGATATTGAAGCCAGGGAATTGGAGAAAAAGACAAAAAACTGGACAGCGGATACCGGCCTAGAGTTACATGTAATACCTAACCGCGCAATTATGGCCGTTGGTTCTTCCTTGCCTTTAAAAATATTTGCGGTTTATAATAATGCATTTTTAAAAGAACTTGATTCCGGGGTGGAATGGTCTTCTGCGCGGCCTGATCTAGCCTGGGTAGATGCGAAAGGAATAGTGTATTCAACGGCGGCGGGCAGGGCGGTTATACATGCCAGATATAAAGAAGCCTGGAAAAATATAGAAATTACGGTAGTGGAAAATATTGACGAAAAGATAGGGGCCGAAATTAAACAGGATTTAATAAGGTGAGCCGATGAAAATAAGACTTATCTGTTTATTATTTTCGGCGGTTTATGCGGCGTATTGCATAAATAGCGCCTTTGCCTATGAAGAAATGAGCACTTCCTACGGCAAGGTTATTACGGGTTTGACCAGAGAGGAATCATTGGATAAATTCGGCGCCCCGGTTTCCGCCAGCGATGATTTGTGGCTGTACGGCGCCCCGGAAAAATTCTTTGTTTATTTTTCCGGACCCAGCCCGGTTTATCTCTATCCTAAATTCTGCAGCACATCCGCGGGCATACCTTTGGAATTAAAGGCCTTTACTTATTCTTCGGGTTTCAAAATAAAAGATATCAGCAGGGAAATAGAGCTGTTGCCCAGCGAGCCAAGGGATTTTACTTTAGGCCCCGGGAAAAAATCGGTTATTATCCCTAAAAAGGCAGGCGAATATCAAATTTTAGGTAAATACGGCAGAATCTTTAGCAACCCTGTTTATATTACTGTCCGGGAGGCGCAGGATAGCGAACAAGAAAAGGAAAGGCTGCTTGCCATAGATATACTTCCTTACCGGCCGAAAGCCACTCCCCGTAACCGCATCACTTTTATGGCGTTGGGCACCTTTTATAACCCCGAAAAAAATAAATATGCCGTAAGGGACATAAGCGAACCTGCGGAATGGTTTCTTGGTAGTGCTCAGTCTTTTCAGAGAGTCCACGGGAATAAAATATTTTTTGACTCTGCCGGAAAATTTAAGGTATTTTGCAGGTATAAAGGGTTGCAAAGTTTTTCGCAAGATGTCGAAATAAACGATAGGCTTCCTCCGTTAGGCCATGCGCTAAAACATATTACCCTTTTGCCCGAATTTGTTATAATGCCATCCGGTGGCAGCGTAGATTTTAAGGGGTTCGGGACTTGCCATAATAACAGGATTGATGACGTTACTCTAACGGCAGATTGGGATATCAGTGATAAAGAGGTCCTTAAGCCGAGGTGGAAGGGTTCTTTTCAGGCAAAGTCCGAAGGAGTTACTGAGGCAACCATTAAACTTGATAAGATTGTGAGCCTGCCGGCAAAAGTAATAATTACCGCTAAACAGGAAGGCATCGCCGGGTTATATGAGCCTAAAGCAGCAAAAGATAAGCGGGAAAGCCCGAGGGAGGATATCGAGAGTTTGAAGCGAAGCATTTTATCTCCGGGCAAGAGGCTTAAAGATATAAAGATAACGCCCGAATATTTAGCAATACCGGCGGGGATGGAGGGAGAGTTTACCGCGAGAGGAGTTTACAGCGATGGTTCGGAAACAGACTTGACTAAAATCGGAAAGTGGACCAGTTCAGACGATAAAATCGCAAAAGTAATCCTCGGCAAGACATCTGCTTTATCCGTCGGAGAAAGCGACATTTATATAGAGTTCCAGGGGGTGCGAAGTTCGCCTGCCAGGGTATCGGTCGAAGGGGCGAAGCTCGTTTCGATAATCATTTCGCCCCGGAATTCCAAAATATCCATGCTGGATAAAATAAAATTTAAGGCCGAGGGTTATTTTTCCGATTCTTTGCGCAAAGATATTACTTCTTCGGTTTCCTGGAATATTCTGGGGCCGCGTATTGTCAAAATAAAAGCCGGCGCCGTACAGCCGCTTAAATTCGGGCATACAAGTATATTTGCCGAATACCGGAACATAAAGAGCCTGCCGGCGGATATTACAGTTATTTTTACAATGGAGTGGCTGGTTTATGTTATCTTTAAAGCAATGGTGCTGGCTATCTTAGCCGTGGCAGCGGCATTTTTTATTCTTTATATTTTAGTTTTGAAAGAAAGGCGGAGGCTTTTGTCTTTGCAGCGCGATAAACCGGGTGAATTTATAATCGAACTCTACGGCAACTTTAAAAAAATCCTGGCAATTTTTGGCCTGGGGCACAAAGAACCCATCGCCCCGCTTTTGTATGCGCAACTAATCGAGAAGAAACTGGGTATCGGCAACAGGTTATTTTTAAGTCTCACCGAAAAGTTTGAAGAAGCAAAATACAGCCGGCATGCCCTTTATCCGGAAAATGCCTCTGCGGCTTTAGGCGACTATAATGAGGTGACTAAAATATTGTCGTATAAATTTGATAAATTTACCCTATTTTTAAAGTATTGCCTGATTCTACTGAATAAAAAACCGCTCTCATTGCCCAGTAAATAACCGGTTGAAAATTGTAGCAGTTAATATATAATATGTCTTTAGCAAATTATTAAGAATATGCGGGTTCCATAGCATGTCCCCCAATTACATTTCGATATTTCTCGGCGTTTTTTTAATTAATCTGGCAGTTACCGGACTTTTACGAAAATTATCTTTGAAATATAATTTCTTAAGCCACAAAGGGATACCGCTTGTTGGTGGTTTGGGTATCGGATTTTCGTTCTTATTTTCCTGCTTTTTGCTTCCCTTTATACCTGAGGCTGTTTTGCCGGATATGAGAATTGTCCTTGTGCCTTTGCTGATAATGTTGATTTCCGGCATAATTGACGATTGGTTGGAGCTGTCAGTTTTAATTAAATTCCTCGCACAAATTCTCGCTGTTTCCATATTGATTTTCTTGGGGGTAAAGACGCGTATCGCTTTCATAGGTAGCGCGGCTAATATAATTATAACCCTTGTCTGGGTTATTGGCATTACCAATGCCTTTAACCTCCTGGATGTTTTAGATGCCCTGGCTGCAGGCATAGCGATTATCATAAGTTTAGCATTCTTTGCTGTATCGGTTTTAAATGGCGATATAAAATCGGCAACTTTATCATTGGTTATTTTTGCTTCCAGTATAAGTTTTCTGGTTTATAACCTGCCTCCGGCAAAGATTTACCTGGGCAACTGCGGGAGTCATTACTTAGGTTTTTTATTTGCAGTAATCGCGATGACAATAAGTTACGCCACTCTGGAAAGAAAGGCTGCCCTGGTTTCTCCTTTGCTAATCTTGTGGTTTCCTATATTTGATACGGCGTTCCTTATCCTGATGAGGATGCTTAAAGGAAGGTCGATGTTTAAGAAAAGCAATGACCACTTTGCTTTTCGATTGTTGAAATCAGGCTATTCCCGTACCAGGGCTCTATTTTTTATGTTTTTTTTGGCTTTATTATTTTCTGCCTGTGGCGTATTGCTCAGTCAGGTATCCAATAAATACGGCGTAACTATTATTGCCATTATATTTTTAATTACCCTGGGAATAACTGGAAAGATAAGCAGGGTAAAGGTTGATGAGTAAAAAGCGGATTATTATTTTAGGCGCAGGGCTTGCCGGCTTAAGCACAGCCTGGCATTTGCAGAGAAGGGGCATAGACTGTCAGATTTTTGAGAAAGAAGCGACGGTGGGCGGGCTATGCCGTTCCAAAAAGATAGGCGGTTTTACGTTTGATTATGATGGTCACCTCCTGCATTTTAAGCATC